>DALYSR010000057.1:0-20725 GCA_031991825.1 Paracoccaceae bacterium | reverse complement strand
GGGGCTATGCCCCCCGCCGCCATGGGATCAGAAGCGGCGCGAGGTGACACCTTCCAGTGGCGGCAGCGGCTTGGCTTGGGTGACCAGCGCGGGTTTGCGCCGCTCATAGAAGGCATTGCCGCCCGCGGTCAGCACGTAATGCATATTGTTGTAATTGGCATTGTAGCCGTAGGTATGGAAGAATTTGGCGTTCTGGATATAGGGATGGCGTTCGCCACGGATCACCGATTGCGCCGCCTCGCGGACCATCGGCACCGAACGGTCGTTCATCTTCTTGTGCAGCACACCGGGAGCGAATTGCTTCTTCTGACCGACCACGCCGCAGATATTGCGGGGATATTCGCCCGATTGCACGCGGTTCATCACCACCGAGCCGACCGCGATCATGCCGTCGCGGCTGGAGCGGTTGGATTCGAAATACATCGCGCGTTCCAAGCAATCCTGCTCGGATAATCTGGGCCCGCAGGCAGACAGCACGGTGGCACCCGCAAGGGCGAGGATGGCCATAAGCTTGGCTTTGGATCGGGTCATGACGGGTTTCCTGCTCGGGAACTTTGCGTTCTTTGCAGCAATCCTAACAGAGCAGCCTCATATGCATCAACGTGAAAGCACAGGGCAGCGGTCTGTGGCCGATGAGGAGGGGTGGCACGTGGGACGACGGATCAAGCGGCACATGAAGATCGCGTCACAATCATAGGATATTGATATAAAAAAGGCCGACGGTTTCCCCTCGGCCTTTGTGTCGTCATCTGGTCGGATCAAGCCTTGTCGACCAGACCCAGTGCCGCGAGTGCGGCTTCGGTTTGGTCCCGAATGCTCAGGCCCATGTCGATGACAACGCCATCTTCATCTGCGCCCAACAGCTCCAGCGTGGCCAATTGGCTGTCCAGCAGCTTGGCGGGGAAGAAGTGGCCCTTGCGGGCTTCCAACCGCTGCATCAGCAACGCGCGCGAGCCATGCACATGCACGAACCGCACCGAAGGCGCGCCGGTACGCAAAATGTCACGATAGGCCCGCTTCAACGACGAGCAGCTGATGATCGAAGATTTGCCTTCGGCTTCATGCTGCGCGATCTGGTCGGCCAAGGCTTGCAGCCAAGGCGCGCGATCACTGTCGTCAAGCGGAATGCCCGCATGCATCTTGTCGACATTGGTTTGGGGATGGAAGCTGTCGCCTTCCAGCATCGGCCAGCCCAGACGGGCGGCCAATGCCTCGGAAGTGGTGCTTTTGCCGCAACCCGAGACGCCCATCACAACGATATGGGTGAGGGCCGTCACAGCAGGTACCAGCCCAGAAGCGCGAAGCCGAAGGCGATCAGACCCAGCAGGGTTTCCATCACGGTCCAGGTTTTCAGCGTGGTTTTGACGTCCATTTTCATCAGACGGCTGACCAGCCAGAAGCCGGAATCGTTGAAGTGGCTCAGCACGGTTGCACCACCGGCGATCGCGATCACCAAGAAGCACAGGTCCAGCTCGCTCAGACCAGTGGTCGCCGCCACGGTCGGTGCGATCAGGCCTGCGGTCGCGGTCAATGCCACGGTGGCCGAGCCCTGTGCCACGCGTAGCGCCGCCGAGATCACGAAGGCCGCGACGATCAGCGGCAGGCCCGCCGCTTCAAGGCTGGAGGCCAGCGCTTGGCCGATGCCGCTTTCACGCAGAACGCCGCCGAACATGCCGCCCGCACCGGTCACCAAGATGATCGCACAGATCGGTGCCAGCGCGCCGTCCATGATTTTCTCAAGGGTTTCGGCGCTACGGCCCCCCGCCAGCACGAACATCGCCACCAGCAGCGAAATCAGCAGCGCAACTGGCGTCTGGCCGATCATGCGCAGGATGCTGACCCAAGTCTCGTCTTTCGAGACTGTGCCAACGGTGACAAGAGTGGTCATGCCGGTGTTCAGGAAGATCAGCACCAGCGGCAGCAGCAGAACGGTCAGAACAGCCCCGAAACTGGGCGGAGCGATGCTGTCGTCGTGATCAGCCGCACCCCCCAGCATGTCATTGACGGGGATCACGAAGCGCTTGCCGCTCCACAGGCCGAAGAGATAAGCGCCCAGATACCAAGTCGGGATCGCAACGATCACCCCCACGATCAGCAGCAGACCGATGTCGGCCCCCAGCAGGTCGCCAGAGGCAACCGGCCCCGGATGCGGCGGCACCAACGCATGCATGGCCGCGAATGCGCCTGCAGCCGGCAGGGCATAGGTCAGCACCGATCCCCCCATGCGACGGGCCACGCTGAAGATGATCGGCAGCATGACGATCAGGCCGGCATCGAAGAAGATCGGGAAGCCGAACAGCAGGGATGCCACGCCCAAAGCGAAAGGCGCGCGCTTTTCACCAAAGGTGCCGATCAGCTTGTCGGCCAGCACTTTCGCGCCGCCGGTGACTTCCAGCAGGCGGCCGATCATGGCCCCAAAGCCGACCAGCAGGGCGACGGTGGCCAAAGTCGAGCCGAAGCCGCCAAGCAAGGTTGAGACCACCTTGTCGAAGGGCACGCCCGCAACCAGTGCGGTCAGCAAGCTGACCAGCACGAGCGAGACAAAAGCATGCAGCTTGAAGCGCATGATAAGGATCAACAGCAGGGCAACAGCCGCCGCCGCGATAAGCAACAGCACGGTGGTACTGTGAACGGGTTCAACCATTTAATACTCCCCTCCCGGAAGGAATATGTCGACATTTACATTGAGGCTCGGAAGCCAGACTCGCCGTCTTTAGCCCCAAGTTTACAACCTCTACCAGAGAGCTGAGGCCGTTTCGGGTCCGAGTTTGGGCGCTAACATTCAGGTGCCGTGAAGTCATTAAAGCTATGACCTTGCGGTAATTGTTTCACTGGGGTCTGTTACATTTTGATATATTCCACCTGTCCTTAATCACCAAGACATAAGGTGCGGGCGCAAAGGCGGCCCCCTGACGTCACAGGGCCCATGGATCGCGCTACAGTCCGGGGCAGCCGATCTGCGCATGCACTGAGATTGGAGTTACAGTTTGGCGCGCCCAAAGCGGCGTGGAACATGAGATGTCTGAATGCGCGACGTCCTGTGCATATGACACGCGTATCGCTTCCCTATCCGGTCTTCTTGACGGCACTGTTGTGCGCAACAGGCGGAACGAAACCGTGACAGCTACATATGCATAGGGTAGCGGGCGAAAGCCTTTGTCGCAACGGGCTCATGGCCTGCCGCTGTGGCAAGGCGGGCCAGAGCAAAGCATCATCGCGATCGGTCTTGTTCGCGTGCCGCGTCCTTCATGGACCGGTCGCGCGCAACAAAATCTGTGATCGTCGCCCCATGCTGATAACAGCACCATGCATGGCATCTGATTGTTTTGAGCTGGGGGATTTCTGGGTTGGAAGGTCAGCGGATCGCTGAGACTATCCAATCGAACCAAAAATGTTATGGCGGAGCGGAAGGGATTCGAACCCTCGAGACGTTGCCGTCTGCACCCTTAGCAGGGGTGTGCCTTCGACCACTCGGCCACCGCTCCGTCGACCCGTATAGGGATGTAAGGCATGGCTCACAAGCAGTTTTTTCTGAAAAGTGTGAAAATTTGAGGGGGTTTTGCGCAATGCCCTTATTTTGTTGGCTCAAAGCGCTGCAGATAATTTTGCGGAGCAAGGCGAAGCTTTAAATATGCCCTAAGGGAAGGGGGCTTGGGGCTAGAATCATTCATGCTCTCAAAGGGTTAGTGAAAATTATTTTGATAAAAATGTAAAAAGCCTCTTGCCTATCCTGATTGCTGTGGCTAGAAAGCATCCATCGAAGGTTGAAACAGACCTTCACAAGCTGAAAAGCTTGGGCGATTAGCTCAGTTGGTAGAGCGCCTCGTTTACACCGAGGATGTCGGGAGTTCGAGTCTCTCATCGCCCACCATTTCATCCCTTTGAAATGCAAACCCTCCCCATAGAATTCGGCATATATCTCTCGCTATATACACCGACGGTGCATATAAGCAGTTGCTTGGCTTTGCCAAAGGGGTCGCAGCATGCGGTGCACTTAACGGCAGCCGTGGTCAGTGGGGTTTGGGGGTTTCGATCCTTGATCGTGGATCGTCTTCAAACATGCCATCACGCAGCTTCAGCGGCACTTTCGCATCGCTTGGGTGATCTGGGCGCAAGCGTGCCGCCTGAAAACTTTCTTGGGCACAAATACCTGATCGAATAGCTTTATATGCCGGAGGGCCGTCGATCATCTTTTTGGTGCCCATCATCCGCCGTTTTCGTTGTGATCAGGAGACTGCCCATGTCAGTGCTGAAATCATCCTTCTTTTCTTGCGCGAGTGCCGTGACGCTTTGCTTGTCCTCCGCTCTATTTGCGCAGGATTTCAATGCAAATCCCCCCAATACGCCCGACTTCCAGCCTGCCTTTGACGGCCAGACCCGCGCGCCGATCATTGATGATAAGATCAAGCTGGATCAAAGGGTTGTTGCACAGGGGCTGGCGCATCCATGGGGGATGGCGGAGCTGCCGGATGGCAGTTGGCTGGTCACCGAACGCATCGGCCAGCTGCGTTTGATCCAGAAGGACGGCACGGTATCGGCGCCGATTTCCGGTCTGCCGGAGATCTATGCCGACGGTCAGGGCGGGTTGCTGGATATCGTGGTCTCGGGGGATTTCGCGAAGGACCGCAGGCTGTGGTTCACCTTCTCGCAGCCGCGCGAGGCGGGCAAGAACGCCACCGCCATTGCCAGCGCGGTGCTGTCGGCGGATGGAACGTCCTTGACTGACATGAAAGTGATCTTCCAGCAGCAGCCGGCCTGGGCCTCGAAATTGCATTTCGGATCGCGTCTTGCTTTCGCGCCGGACGGGATGCTTTTCGCCAGCATGGGCGAACGTTCCCTGCCTGAAGCGCGGGTTTTCGCGCAGGATGTTTCGACCCATCTGGGCAAGATCCTGCGTCTGACGCCGGAGGGCGCGCCTGCGCCGGATAATCCCAAGATCGAAGGCGGCTTGCCCGAAATCTGGTCCTATGGCCATCGCAACCCGCAAGCTATGGCATTCGATGCCACCGGCACCCTATGGGAAATCGAACATGGCCCCCGCGGCGGGGATGAGTTGAACCAGCCCAAGGCGGGTCTGAACTATGGCTGGCCGGTGATCACCTATGGGCAGGAATATAGCGGCAAGCCGATTGGCGCGCAGGTGACCCAGCAAGACGGGATGGAGCAGCCGGTATACTATTGGGACCCGGTGATCGCCCCCAGCGGCATGGTGTTTTACGAGGGCGATCTGTTCCCCGACTGGAAGGGCAGCCTTTTGACCGGTGGTTTGGCGGGCAAGGCCTTGGTGCGGCTGACGCTGGATGGCGAAAAGGTCACCGGAGAGGCCCGTTATCTGCAAGGCTTTGCCCGTATCCGCGATGTCGATGTGGCATCGGACGGGGCGGTGATGATTCTGACCGATGCCGCAGATGGCGCGCTGATCCGGCTTGCGCCGCAGAACTAGCCTTAAATGTCGAAGGCGGCAGGTCCTGCCCGCCGCCTTTGATGTCTTAATTAATCCAGAGACTTCAGCACATCGGCCAAGGTGCCGATCAGCGTGTCAATCTCGGCTTTCGAAATGATCAGCGGCGGCGACATGGCGATGATGTCACCCGTGGTGCGGATCAGGATGCCTTTGTCATAGGCCTTCAGGAAGGCGGAAAACGCGCGTTTGGTGGGTGCCCCTTCGATCGGGGACAGTTCCACCGCGCCGATCAGGCCCATATTGCGGATGTCGATGACATGCGGCAGGCCCTTCAGGCTGTGCAGCGCCTCTTCCCAATAGGGGGCGATATCGGCGGCGCGTTCGAACAGGCCCTCTTCCTTATAGGTGTCCAAGGTGGCGATAGCGGCAGCCGATGCGATGGGGTTGCCGGAATAGGTATAGCCGTGGAACAGCTCGATCGTGTTTTCGGGGCCATCCATGAAAGCGTCATGCACGGCCGCGGTGGTCAAGACCGCTCCCATCGGGATCACGCCATTGGTCAGGCCCTTGGCGGTGGTGATCATATCGGGCACCACGTTGAAATGCTGCGAGGCGAAGGCCGATCCCAAGCGCCCGAAGCCGGTGATCACCTCGTCGAAGATCAATAGGATGCCGTGTTTGCGGGTGATTTCCCGCAGTTTTTCCAAATAACCCTTGGGCGGCATCAATACGCCGGTCGATCCGGCCATCGGCTCGACGATGACGGCGGCGATGGTATCGGCGCCATGCAAGTTTACGATGCGCTCCAGATCATCGGCCAAATAGGCGCCATGTTCCGGCTGGCCCTTGGTGAAGCTGTTCAACTGGGGCAGGTGGGTATGGGGCATATGATCGACGCCTGCGAGCAGGGTGCCGAAATGCTTGCGGTTGGTGACGATGCCGCCGACCGAGATGCCGCCGAAGTTCACGCCATGATAGCCGCGTTCGCGCCCGATCAGGCGGGTGCGGCTGCCTTCGCCGCGCGCGCGGTGATAGGCGATGGCCATTTTCAGCGCGGTTTCAACGCTTTCGGAGCCCGAGTTGGTGTAGAACACATGCTCCATCCCCTTGGGGGCGATGTCGATGATGCGGTTGGCCAGTTCGAAAGCGATGGGATGGCCCATCTGGAAGGCGGGGGCGTAATCCAACTCGCTTGCCTGTTTCTGGATCGCTTCGGTGATCTTCGGACGGCAATGGCCCGCATTGCAGCACCACAGGCCCGCCGTGCCATCCAGCACCTGCCGCCCGTCAGCGGTGGTGTAATGCATATCCTTGGCCGCCACGAACATGCGCGGGGCCTGTTTGAATTGCCGGTTCGCGGTGAAGGGCATCCAAAACGCGTTCAAATCATTGGGCACATTCGGGGGAGACGTGCGATCCAGTGCCATATATCAAGCATCCTGTTGGGGCAGGCGGCCCTTATCGGCGGGCAGCACTGCGTTGGTTTTGACCACTTGGTCAGATATTGCTATCACCCTAGGGAAGTCAGTCAAGCGTGGTGGCATGAAGGCGCAGAAAACCCCAGATAAACCGACCGAAAAACCGAGTGGACGGCTTGAATGCACGGCGGCGCCCGCGCGTCAGGCCACCAGAATACAGCGGCGGAATTCCCAGCGCATCCTTGATGCGGCTTTGGACGTGTTTTCAACACAGGGATTCAGGGGCGCGACCCTGGACCAGATCGCCGAAGTGGCGGGGCTGTCGAAGCCCAATGTGCTGTATTATTTCGCATCCAAAGAGGCGATCTATCACTGCCTGCTGACGCGGCTTTTGGATGACTGGCTTGATCCATTGCGTGCCTTGGACCCTGCGGGGGAGCCTGTGGCGGAAGTCATGGGCTATATGCGGCGCAAATTACAGCTTTCGCGCGATTTTCCCCGCGAAAGCCGTTTGTTCGCCAATGAAATCCTGCAAGGCGCGCCGCGCATCCTTGAGGTGTTGGACATTGATCTGGCACAGCTGGTGCGTGAAAAGGCGCTGATCCTGACGGATTGGATGGATCAAGGCCGCATTGCCAAGATGGAGCCGCTGCATCTGGTCTTTTCGATTTGGGCCCTGACCCAGCATTATGCCGATTTCGACGTGCAGGTCAGGGCGGTTTTGGGCAAGGATCGCGATCCGCTGCGTGAGGCAGAGGTCTTCCTGACGCAGCTTTACACCAAGCTGCTGACCCCTTGAGCGTTACTTGGCGCGGGTGGGGCGGTCGAAGACCTTCTTGCCCATCAAGCTGCCGACCAGATCGACCATCAGCCGCGCGGTCACGCCGCGATCATCCAAGAAGGGATTCAGCTCGACCAGATCAAGGCTGGAGACCAGACCGGATTCGTGCAGCAGTTCCATCACCAGATGCGCCTCGCGGAAGGTGGCTCCGCCCGGAACGGTGGTGCCGACGGCAGGCGCGATGGAGGGGTCAAGGAAATCGACATCAAGGCTGACGTGCAAAAGCCCGTCTTCGGCGCGCACATGGTCAAGGAATTCGCGCAACGGCGCCACGATGCCGCGTTCGTCCAGAACGCGCATGTCGTTGATCGCGATGTCATGGTCCAACAGCGCCGCATGTTCCGCCGGATCGACCGAGCGGATGCCGAACAGGCAGATCCGCTCCGCAGGGATCGGCGCGGGGAAGGGCGGGAAATCATCAAATCCCGCGCGCCCCGCGATATAGGCCACGGGGGTTCCGTGCAGATTGCCCGATGTGGTCGTCTGCGGCGTGTGGAAATCGGAATGCGCATCCAGCCAGATCAGAAACAGCGGGCGGCCCACGGTTGCCGCATGGGCCGCAGCCCCTGCCACCGATCCCAAGGCCAGCGAGTGATCGCCGCCCATGATCACCGGAAAGCCGCCACCCTGCAGTGAGGATTCGACCTTTTCACGCAGCACTTTCGTCCAAGCGATGGTCTGCGCCAGATGATGCACCGCCGGATTGTCATGCGGATGATGCGGCAGAGCGGGAATGGCCACATCGCCCAGATCGCTGATCTGATGGCCAAGATCTCGGATGGTTTGGCCTATTTCCGCCACGCGATAGGCGGCAGGCCCCATCAGGCAGCCCGCCCGCTTTTGGCCGCTGTCGATCGGCGCGCCGATCAGGTGAACCTTTTTCATGGCAGTCTCCTTTGTCGCTTGGGACAGCATGTATCGGGAACTGTCGAAAGGTAAAGGGTCACACTGGCTTTGAACTTTCCGTGAAAAGGCCAAGAATACAGGGTATTTCCATTGCGACACGGGCGCACAGCCCATGGCAGTAGGCGGCAATTTGCCATAACCTGCGCGCAATTTAGTCCGCGGAGGTTCCGAGCATGATCGTTGAATTCGGCCATTTGGCACTAGTCCTCGCCTTTGGCGTGGCGCTGGTGCAGGCCATCTTGCCGTTATGGGGGGCTGCGCGCAACCATGCGGGATTGATGGCGGTGGCAGGTCCGGCTGCCAAGATTCAATTCGTGCTGCTGAGCGCGTCGTTTGCGGCGCTGACCTATGCCTTCGTGACCTCGGACTTTTCGGTTCTGTTGGTGGTGGACAATTCGCATAGCCTGAAGCCGATGCTCTACAAGATTTCGGGCGTTTGGGGCAATCACGAGGGGTCTTTGCTCTTGTGGACGCTGATTTTGGCGCTGTTCGGGGCCTGTGCGGCCTTTTTCGGGGATAACCTGCCGCCACGGCTGAAAGCGCGGGTGATTGCGGTGCAGGGCGCGATTGGCGTGGCCTTCTTGATGTTCATGCTGTTCACCTCGAACCCCTTCCTGCGCCTGTCGATCCCGCCGATGAACGGCAACGACCTGAACCCTTTGCTGCAAGACCCCGGCTTGGCCTTCCACCCGCCCTTCCTTTATCTGGGCTATGTGGGGCTTTCGATGTCGTTTTCCTTTGCGGTGGCGGCTTTGCTGGAAGGTCGCGTTGACGCGGCTTGGGCGCGGTGGGTCCGTCCGTGGACGCTGGCGGCTTGGGTGTTCCTGACCATCGGCATCGGCATGGGATCGTGGTGGGCCTATTACGAACTTGGCTGGGGCGGCTTCTGGTTCTGGGATCCGGTTGAAAACGCATCCTTCATGCCGTGGCTGTTCTCGGCGGCCTTGCTGCATTCGGCCATCGTGGTCGAAAAGCGCGAAAGCCTGAAGGCTTGGACGATCCTGCTGGCCATCATGGCCTTCGGCTTCTCGCTGATGGGGACTTTTATCGTCCGTTCGGGCGTGATCACGTCGGTCCATAGCTTCGCCAATGATCCGCAGCGCGGCTTGTTCATCCTGTTCATTCTGGCCTTCTTCTTGGGCGGCGCCTTGATCTTGTTCGCCTTGCGGGCAGGATCGATGGAGGCCAAGGGCATCTTTTCGATGGTCAGCCGCGAGAGCGCTTTGGTGGCCAACAACCTGCTATTGTCGGTGGCGTCTTTCGTGGTGCTGATCGGCACCGTCTGGCCGCTGCTGGCGGAATTGCTGTTCGACCGCAAGTTGAGCGTGGGTGAGCCCTTCTTCAACGCGGCTTTCTCGCCCTTCGCGGTGGCCTTGGCGATCATCCTGCCGATCGGCGCGATGATTCCGTGGAAGCGGGGCCAGATCGGCAAGGCCATGCGCCAGTTGATGCCGGCCATCGTGCTGGCGATTGCGTCGGGCGCGCTGGTCTGGGCGATGCAGACGGGGCGTTCGGCTTTGGGGCCGGTCGGGGTGGCTTTGGGCATCTGGCTGGTTCTGGGCGCGTTTATCGACCTCTATAGCCGTGCGGGCCGTGGCGGGATCACCAGCAAGCTGGGCCGGATGACCCGTATGCCGCGCGCCGAATGGGGCAAGGCTGTTGCCCATGCCGGTATGGGGATCACCATCTTTTCGGTCTGCGCGCTGATGGCATGGAAGACCGAAGATATCCGCGTCGTGCAAGAAGGCGGAACCTTCCCGCTGGGGGCCTATGAAATCACCTTGGCCAAGGTCGAAAACGTCTCGGGGCCCAATTACAACAGCACCACCGCCACCATGGAAGTGCGCAAGGACGGCAAGCTGTTCGACACCCTCTACCCCGAAAAGCGCTTCTATCCGGTGCAGCAAATGCCCACCACCGAAGCGGCAATCGGCTATACCTTGTTCCACGACATCTATCTGGTGATCGGGGATGCGCAGGATCAAGGCGGCTGGGCGGTGCGCTCCTATATCGAACCCTTCGCCGATTGGCTGTGGGCGGGGGTGCTTTTGATGGCCTTTGGCGGTATCTTGTCGCTGAGTGATCGTCGCTACCGTGTTGCGGCGACCGGAGCCAAGCAGACGGCAACAGCCGTTCCAGCGGAGTGATCTGATGAAAGCCATCCTTCTTGCGCTGACACTGGCGATGGCTGCGCCGGTCGTTGCGCTGCCGCTGTTGGTCAGCCCCGCTTTGGCGGTGCAACCCGACGAGATTTTGGCCGATCCCCTGCTTGAAGCGCGCGCCCGCGCGATCAGCCGCAACCTGCGCTGCCCCGTCTGCCAAGGCGAAAGCATCGACGACAGCCACGCGCCGATCAGCCGTGATCTGCGTTTGGTGGTGCGTGAACGTCTGGTGGCGGGCGATAGCGATGATCAGGTGATCGACTTCGTGGTCGACCGTTATGGTGAATTCGTGCTGTTCAACCCGCGCGCGCAGGGCAGCAATCTGGTGTTGTGGCTGGCTGGCCCTGCGCTGCTGGCGTTGGGCGGCGCGGGGGCCTTTGTCTATCTGCGCAGGCGCTCGCAGGTCAAGCCGGATGCGGTGGCAGCACTGGACGCGGCCGAGGCGGCGCGGGTCAAGGAATTGCTGGGCGAGTGATCGCATCGCGCATGGCACAACACGGCGGGCGTTCCGGCAAGGGGCGCCCGTTTGCATTTGCACGCCAATGTGACGTGGCATTTCATTTGCGGTCGGATCGCTGCCCCCGTTAGCCTGAGGGCAACGCGCCACGGGAGGGCCAGATGCACTACGAAACGATTACCCTGCAAGAAACCGGCGGCATCGCCACGCTGACGCTCAACCGTCCGAAGGTGATGAATGCGCTAAGCCGAACCCTGCGGATCGAACTGCTGGCCGCCATTCAAGACGTACAGACCCGCGCGCGGGTCATCGTGCTGACAGGGGCGGGTTCGGCCTTTTGTTCGGGGCAGGAGCTTTATGACGCCGATGCCTTGGCCGAGGTCGACTTCGAGGCGACTTTGCGCGGCGAATACGAACCTTTGCTGCTGGCGATCCAAGATTGCCCCGTGCCGGTGATCGCGGCGGTCAATGGGGTTGCAGCGGGCGCGGGGGCCAATCTTGCCTTGGGCTGCGATGTTGTCATTGCGAGCGAGAGCGCTAGCTTCATTCAAGCCTTCACGCGCATAGGGCTCATTCCCGATGCTGGTGGCACCTATTGGCTACCGCGTCAGATCGGATTTGCCCGTGCGATGGGGGCCATGCTGTTCGCCGACAAGATCAGCGCGCGCCAAGCCGAGACATGGGGGATGATTTATGAAGCCGTTCCAGATGAGTCGTTTGCCGATCGGGTCCAACAGCGCGCCTTGGCGCTTGCAACAGGGCCTTCAGCGGCGTTTCGCGCGCTTAAGACGGCCTTGCGCCAAAGCGCCTCGAACGACCTAAGGGCGCAATTGGCGCTTGAGGCGAAGTTACAGGCGAGCTGCGGTAAAACAGCGGATTTCCATGAAGGTGTATCGGCTTTTCGTCAGAAACGCGCCGCTAGGTTTATCGGAAGGTAAGTCTAGCCGACCCCGACCCAAGGCGTCGCTTTTTTTGGTCCGTGAGTATTGAGGTTGTGTTGATGTGGACGCAATTGCTTGATCGCATGCTGACGACCAGTATCCAAGCTGGTCGTTTGGCTGTTACCTTTCCCGATGGTTCGCGCCGCGTCTATGGCGCAAAAGAGGGCCTTGAAGCCGAGGTCTTCCTGAAGGATCAGGCGATCATTCCGCGGCTTCTGGTCAATCCGGATTTGGCATTGGGCGAAGGCTATATGGAGGGAAAGATAGATTTTCCTTCGGATGACGATCTGCGTGGCTTCCTGCGTATCGCCGCTCACAATGCTTATGACGGGCATTTGCCATGGCCGATACAGGCGTGGCAGAAAGTCAGGATGCAGTTCCGCCATGTGATGCAGTGGAACTCGCTGGGGGGCGCGTCCAAAAAGGTGCGCCACCATTACGACATTCAGGATGATTTCTATGAATTGTTTCTGGATGAGCGCATGCAATATTCCTGCGCTTATTTCCGTGAACCCGATTACACGCTGGAAGAAGCGCAAATCGCCAAGATGGACCATATCGCGGGCAAGCTATTGCTGGAGCCGGGGATGCGGGTCTTGGATATCGGCTGCGGTTGGGGGGGCTTGTCGCGCCATCTGGCGATGAATTACGGGGTGCATGTGACCGGCATCACCCTGTCCCCCGTCCAGCTGGCGCGCGCGCAGCTTGAGGCCGAAAAGATGGGAATTGCGGATCGGGTCACGTTCAAGCTGCTCGATTACCGCCTGAACCAAGACCAATATGACCGCGTGGTTTCGGTCGGCATGATGGAACATGTGGGTGTTCCGAACTTCCAAGACTATTTCAACGCCGTGAAAAACGCGCTCAAGCCCGATGGTGTCGGTCTGATCCATTATATCGGCCGCTATGATCCGCCATCGGTGCTGTCGCCTTGGTTCCAGAAATACATCTTCCCCGGCGGCTATTGCCCCGCCTTGTCGGAGGTGATGCCGGCGGTGGAAAACGCGCCTCTGGTGGTCACCGATATCGAAGTCTGGCGCGGCCATTACGAACGGACCCTGCGCCAGTGGCAATATCGCTTCCGCGACAAGGATCAGACGGTGCGCAAGATGTTCGATGATCGCTTCATCCGCATGTGGATGTGGTATCTGGTGGCCTCCGAAGTCAGCTTCACCGATTACGGGATGGAGATTTTCCATCTGCAAGTCTCGCATCATCAAGACGCGGTGCCGATGACGCGGGACTATCTGTATAACAAGAACCGCTGATCTTTGGACAAGATGCGAAAATGCCCGAAGGGGGATATCCCTTCGGGCTTTTTCATTTCCGATAAAGGCTTAGAAGCCGCGTGCCAAAGCTGCCACACCGGTACGGGCGATTTCGCTTAGGCCCAAGGGGCGCATCAATTCGGCGAAGCTGTCGATTTTTTCCGGCGTGCCGGTCATTTCGAATACGAAGCTGCCAAGGGTCGAATCCACCACATGCGCGCGGAAAATCTCGGCCAGACGCAGGGCTTCGATGCGGTGCTCGCCCTTGCCGACCACCTTGAACAGCGCAAGTTCGCGCTGGACGCTGGGACCTTCGGCGGTCAGGTCATGCACATCATGCACCGGCACCAGACGCGAGAGCTGGGCCTTGATCTGGGTGATGACCTCGGGGGTGCCACGGGTCACGATGGTGATACGCGAGCGGTGGCCGGTATGATCGACCTCTGCCACGGTAAGGCTGTCGATATTATAGCCACGCCCCGAAAACAGGCCGATCACACGGGCCAGAACGCCCGCCTCATTGGCGACGATCACGGCGAGCGTGTGGCTTTCGATCACCGGCGCATGGGGATCGCGCAGGTCGTAAGCGGAATGGCGGGACGAGCCGGATTTGATATTGAGCGGCGACATGTCTGATTTCCTTTGGGAAAAATAGCCAGTTGGGGGCAGGGGCTGTGACGCCCCCACCAAAGCGGCAGGTCTTAGACCAGAACCGCGCCACCCGATTGGATCACGCCTTGGGTATCGGCCCCGCCCAGCAGCATTTCATTATGCGGCTTGCCCGAGGGGATCATCGGGAAGCAGTTCTCATGCTTCTCGACGCGGCAATCGAAGATCACCGGACCGTCATAATCCAGCATTTCCTGAATGCAGGCGTCCAGCTTGGCCGGGTCATCGCAGAAGATGCCCTTGCAGCCGAAGGCTTCCGCCAGCTTCACGAAATCGGGCAGGCTTTCCGACCAGCTGTTGGAATACCGCTCGCCATGCAGCAGTTCCTGCCACTGACGCACCATGCCAAGGCGTTCGTTGTTCAAGATGAACTGCTTGACCGGCGCGCGGAATTGCATCGCGGTGCCCATTTCCTGCATATTCATCAGCCAAGAGGCTTCGCCCGCGACGTTGATGACCAAAGCATCGGGATGCGCGATCTGCACCCCGATCGATGCCGGCAGGCCATAGCCCATGGTGCCAAGGCCGCCCGATGTCATCCAACGGTTCGGATCTTCAAAGCCCAGATATTGCGCCGCCCACATCTGGTGCTGGCCGACCTCGGTGGTGATGTAGCGATCATGGCCCTTGGTCAGCGCCTCAAGCCGTTCCAGCGCATATTGCGGCTTGATGGTCTTTTCCGACGGCGTGTAGCTCAGGCATTTGACCGCGCGCCATTCTTCGATCTGCTTCCACCATTGTGCCACGGCAGGGCTATTGGTCTTGCGCCCGCGCGACTTCCAG
Source organism: Paracoccaceae bacterium (assembly GCA_031991825.1). Classification (GTDB taxonomy): domain Bacteria; phylum Pseudomonadota; class Alphaproteobacteria; order Rhodobacterales; family Rhodobacteraceae; genus Pseudotabrizicola. The sequence goes on along the minus strand of DALYSR010000057.1, from coordinate 5,876 downwards.
ATCTTCAGCAGGTCTTCCAGCACATGGCCGACATCGCCCAGGATCGGCACATCGACGCGGATCACCTTGTTGATCGACGAGGGATCGATATCGATATGGGCTTTGACCGAATTCGGGCTGAAATCGGCCAGACGACCGGTGATGCGGTCATCGAAACGCGCGCCGATATTGATCATCAGATCGCAACCATGCATCGCCAAATTGGCTTCATACAGGCCATGCATCCCCAACATGCCCAGCCATGCCTTGCCCGAAGCCGGATAGGCGCCCAGACCCATCAAGGTCGAGGTGATCGGGAAGCCAGTGGCCTCGACCAGCTCGCGCAGCAATTGGCTGGCCGCAGGACCCGAATTGATCACGCCGCCACCGGTATAGAACAGCGGGCGTTCGGCCTTTTCCAGCAATTCGACCAGTTGGGTGATCGCGGCAATATCGCCCTTCACCTTCGGCTGGTAATGGCTGGGCTTGATCTTTTCCTTGGCGACATAGTCGCTGGTGGCGAATTGCACATCCTTTGGAATGTCGATCAGCACCGGACCGGGCCTGCCCGCACGGGCCACATGGAAGGCTTGGTGAATGGTTTGCGACAGATCGGCGGTGTCTTTCACCAGCCAGTTCATCTTGGTGCAGGGCCGCGTGATGCCGACGGTATCGGCCTCTTGGAAGCCGTCGGTGCCGATCATGAAGGTCGGAACCTGACCCGAGATCACCAGAATCGGGATCGAATCCAGCAAAGCATCGGCCAGACCGGTCACCGCATTGGTGGCGCCCGGACCCGATGTCACCAAAGCCACACCGACCTTGCCGGTCGAGCGCGCATAGCCTTCGGCCATATGGACCGCGCCTTGTTCATGGCGCACAAGCACGTGACGAATGTCGTTTTGTTGGAAAATCTCGTCATAGATCGGTAGCACCGAGCCGCCGGGATAGCCGAATACCACCTCGACGCCCTGATCCTTCAGAGCTTGAACCACCATTTTTGCGCCCGACATGGTCTGGGCCGTCGACATCGCCATTTTCCGCACTCCGCTTCGATCGCGTCATAAAAAAGCCCCCGGAGGATCCGAGGGCGCATGTGACCTGATAAGGGTCGACCGTTACCGGCCCATGCGCCTGCCTGCGTGATGTAGTACTACGATAGGTAGCATCTGATCCCTCCGAGCTTACTTTGGGCAAACTAGGGGGGTCATCCAAGGGCGTCAACCGCAAAAGCGCGAATAATCTGTCGTGATATCTGATATTTTTGTAACTTTACTGCGCAGCTACCGGATAAGGATGCAATATTCGCAAAATATCAGGCCAATTATACCCCTGCGCCCCAAGCGATTGCCAGGCTGGAAATGCCGCGGCTTCACAATAGCCTGGCCGCGCATCCTGCGACTGGGCTGTCGTCTTGAGGGGAGGTGGAAGTGACGCACTCCTATTCGCCCGGCGCTTGCACCTTGGCCGCGCATATCACGCTGCAAGAAACCGGCGCCGATTTCACCGCGCTCAGCCCGCCTGCCTGCAAGAAGCCCGCCATTTCCTCCCGACCGAATTGCACGCAGGCCGCGGCCTGTTCTTCGGCGGCCTCAAGGGCGCGGCCAAAGCGGGAAAACTGTCTGGCCTTGGTCGAAGCAAAATTGGCCGATGGTCGCGAATGGTATCTGGCTGCCACCTACCGCCCGGTTGAGACCTATCTTTTACCGTCATCAATTGGTGGAACATCATCCAGCACGACCTATCGGCTATCCCAAACGGCAAGCCCTGCGCGGCTATCGCTGCCCGCCTCCGCGTGCAAGCGGCACTGAACGCCCAAGGCCTGATCTGATCGGGCAAGATCCGCGCCGCTTGCTTACAGATGGCGCGGCTCTGTGCATTTGCACCTTTCACAAATACTCACACTTCGCCGCCGCTACAGCCCGCCGGGCCTGCGCAAGGTTGCGAAGAGCGTTCCGCCCGTGTATCAGGCGAAAAAGCCCAAATAGTGCAGGGAGAATACCCATATGCGTCGCGTGGTCGTTACTGGTCTTGGCATGGTCACCCCTTTGGCCTGTGGGGTCGAAGAAACTTGGCAGCGTTTGTTGGAGGGTCAGTCCGGTGCGGGTCCGATTACCCGTTTCGACGCCTCGAACGTCGTGACCCAATATGCCTGCGAAATTCCGATGGGCGATGGCAGCAACGGCACCTTCAATCCCGACGATTGGATGGAGCCGAAAGACCGCCGCAAGGTCGATGATTTCATCCTTTACGGCATGGCCGCAGCCACGCAGGCCGTGCGCGATTCCGGTTGGGTGCCCCAAACCGAAGACGAAAAAGAACGCACCGGCGTGATGATCGGCTCGGGGATCGGGGGTCTGACCTCGATCGCGGAGACCGCGGTTCTGATCAAGGAAAAAGGCCCCAAGCGGGTCTCGCCGTTCTTCATCCCCGGCTCGTTGATCAATTTGGTCTCGGGTCAGGTATCGATCAAATTCGGTTTCAAAGGTCCGAACCATGCGGTGGTGACCGCCTGTTCGACCGGCGCGCATGCGATCGGTGATGCGGCGCGTCTGATCATGATCGGCGATTGCGACGTGATGGTCGCAGGCGGCGCGGAAAGCCCGATTTCGGAAATTGGCATCGCGGGCTTTAATGCCTGCAAGGCCCTGTCGACCAAGCGTGGCGATGATCCGAGCAAAGCATCGCGCCCCTATGATGCGGATCGGGACGGCTTCGTCATGGGCGAAGGCGCGGGCGTCGTGGTGCTGGAAGAATATGAACACGCCAAAGCGCGTGGCGCGAAGATCTATGCCGAAGTCTTGGGCTATGGCCTGTCGGGCGATGCCTATCACATCACCGCGCCCTCGGAAGATGGCGACGGCGGCTTCCGCTCGATGAAAGCGGCATTGAAGCGCGCGGGCGTCGAACCCTCGGATATCGATTATATCAACGCCCATGGCACCTCGACCATGGCGGACACCATTGAGCTGGGCGCGGTCGAGCGTCTGATGGGCGCGGCGGCGACCACGGCCACCATGTCCTCGACCAAATCGTCGATCGGTCACTTGCTGGGTGCTGCTGGCGCGGTGGAAGCGATCTTCTGCATTCTGGCCATCCGTGACCAGATCGCGCCGCCGACCATCAATTTGGACAATCCGGCGATCCAGCCGAAATTGGATCTGGCCCCGAACAAAGCGGTCAAGCGCAAGATCGATATCGCGCTTTCCAACAGCTTCGGCTTCGGCGGTACCAACGCCAGCCTCGTTGTCGGCAAGGTGCGCTAAAACATGTGGCGGTCTCTTGCGTCCAATGCGCTGAGCCTTTTCATCGTCTTGCTGATCTTGGCGGCGGGGCTTCTGGCATGGGGGCGAGAGACCTTCATAGGCTCTGGTCCTTTGGCCGAAGCCGTCTGCTTCCGTGTTGAGCGCGGCGCCTCGTTGTCGGGCGTCTCGCGCAGCTTGCAAGAGCAGGGGGCCATTTCGGACGCCCGTATCTTCCGCATCGGAGCGGATTACACCGATAAGGCGCAGTCGCTGAAGGCGGGGTCCTATCTGATCGCGCCGCAAAGTTCGATGGTGCAGGTCCTGGATCTGATCACCACGGGCGGCCAATCGACCTGCGGGCGTGAAATCAATTATCGGATCGGCGTCAATGCGGCGGATCTGGTGCTGCGCGAAGTCGATGCCGCATCCAACCGCTATGTCGAAATCGCCAAATTCGCGCCCGCGACCGATGCGGTGCCCGATGCCTACAAGGCCGTGGCGGATGACAGCGATATCCGCTACCGCGTGACCTTGGCCGAAGGCGTCACCTCGTGGCAGGTGGTTGAGGCTTTGAAAAGCGCCGATTTCCTGACTGGCGAGGCGGGCACTCTGCCGCTTGAAGGCAGCCTCGCGCCGGACAGCTATGAGGTGCAGAAGGGGGGCACCCGTGCGGAATTGATCGCGCGGATGGCAGCCGCCCAAGCGGCTGTGCTGGATGAGCTGTGGGCGGCCCGAGAAGAGGGTCTGCCCTATGCCAGCAAGGAAGAAGCGCTGGTGATGGCGTCGATCATCGAAAAGGAAACCGGTGTCGCGAGTGAGCGGCCCGAAGTGGCCAGCGTTTTCGTCAATCGTTTGCAAAAGGGCATGCCGCTGCAGACCGACCCGACGGTGATCTATGGCGTGACCAAGGGACAAGGCGTTCTGGGGCGTGGCCTGCGCCGGTCGGAATTGGATCGCCCGACTCCGTACAACACCTATGTCATCAAGGGCCTGCCGCCTGGTCCGATCGCGAATCCGGGGCGTCTGTCGATCGAGGCGGCCTTGCATCCTGCCAAGACGGATTACCTGTATTTCGTGGCGGATGGCAGCGGCGGTCATGCTTTCGCGACCAATCTGGCGGATCACAACCGCAATGTCGCCCGCTGGCGCGAGATCGAAAAGCAGCAGCAAGCGAACTGATCTGATCGCCTGAAGCTGTCGATATTTCAAAGGCCTACCCGCAAGGGTGGGCCTTTTTGCTGTCGGTGAGACAGAGAAAAGTTAAGATTTCGTAAAGGCTGTGTTTCAGTAACACATTGATATTGATGTGAAATTATTGACTTTTGGCCGAATTTCGACTATCCCTATCCTCATGCTAGCAGGAAACGGCGGGACGGTGGTTCGGGAAGTTCCTGAAGCCTTGGCACCGTTTTCTGTTCGTCCGGAGGGTCAGAGGAACGGGTGACAGCATAGCATGACAATGACGTTATCTGAAGTCGACAACGGTGGCGGCGATACCCCCCCGTTGGATGTGGTCCGTTTGGCTGAACGCCAGTTGGAGCGCGCAATGATGCGCATGGCGCAGTTGATCGAGGATGTGGAAGCCGGACGTTTCGAGACGATGACCGAGGCCAAAAAGACCTGCGATCATCTGACCGGCTATGTCCGCCTGCTGATGGAGGAGAGGAACAAAGTTGACAAGCTCCGTAAATCTGCGGCCGGAGCCGCCGGAGGAAGCGCGCTCGATCTTGACGCCGCGCGCGATGAAATCGGGCGCCGCTTGGCTTTGCTCCGCGACGCCGGAGGTGATTGACGACTTTCTGGGCGGCCTGAGCCCGGAGGCGCTGCTGGCCTTGCCGTGGCTCTTCGAATTCTGGGCCTTGCCGCATCAATTGCCGCCGGAAGGCGCGTGGAAGACGTGGGTGGTGATGGGGGGGCGCGGCGCGGGGAAAACGCGCGCCGGTGCCGAATGGGTGCGTGCGCAGGTCGAAGGCGCGCGGCCTTTGGACAAGGGGCGGGCATCGCGGGTGGCCTTGGTGGCGGAAACCATCGATCAGGCGCGCGAGGTGATGGTGTTCGGCGATAGCGGGATATTGGCCTGTTCGCCCCCCGATCGAAAGCCGGAATGGCAGGCCGGTCGGCGGCAGCTGGTTTGGCCCAACGGGGCCGTGGCGCAGATTTTTTCCGCGCATGAGCCTGATGCCTTGCGCGGGCCGCAATTCGATGCGGCTTGGGTGGATGAATTGGCCAAGTGGAAAAAGGGCCAAGAGGCGTGGGATCAGTTGCAATTCGCGTTGCGGCTGGGGCGCGATCCGAAGCAGATCGTCACCACCACGCCGCAGAACGTGCCGGTGCTGAAGTCGATCCTGAAACATCCGACCACGGTGGCCAGCCATGCGCCGACCGATGCCAATCGCGCCTATCTGGCGAAAAGCTTCCTTGACGAGGTGCAGTCGCGGTATGGCGGCACGCGGCTCGGTCGGCAGGAGTTGGACGGGGTGCTGGTCGAGGATGTCGAGGGGGCGCTTTGGACCAGTGCGATGCTGGACGGATGCCGCGACGAGACGCCCTTGACGCTGAGCCGGATCGTGGTTGCCGTTGATCCGCCGATGACGGGCGGCGCGGAGGCGGATGAATGCGGCATCGTGGTGGTGGGGGTGCAGGCCGAAGGGC
>DALYSR010000056.1:0-20885 GCA_031991825.1 Paracoccaceae bacterium | reverse complement strand
AGGGCCTACCGCCCAAAAGAATCGATCCGCCCATTCCAGATAATTCTGCCATTTCCGGTCCGCCAGATAATCGGCACGACTGGATTTGCATTCGATCACCCATAGCTCGCCCTTCGGCCCCAAGGCCATCAGATCGACGCGCAGCCCCGGCTGCGGGGTGAATTCCTCGACGCTGACAAAGTCCAAGCTCCGCAGCCCCCGCGCCACACCGCGCGCAAGCCGCTGACCTGCCATGGCGGGCAGCATGTCTTCTGGGATCATATCCGTCTCCATCGCGTCATAATGCCCGCAGCCCTGTATCGCAGCAATCGCGCTTTGCCCTTGTCGAAGGCAGGCCGCAGGCCTAGATAGGGAAGTGGCAGGTGCTGCTCTTCGCGTGTGGGACCCTTTTCCAGTGGCCTATAAGCAAATGTAAGGGCGCTGGCTCTGTCTTGGTCTTGGCCTTGATATCTGGTGCCCCCCTGAGACCTCTGGCTCTCGGGAAAACAAGTCACCCACGGCCGCTGCGGGCCTGCCACCCTTCCCTTCCCAGCATTCCGATACGGAAAAAGGGGCAGATTTCTCTGCCCCCTTCCCGATTCCGATCACGCTAGCGATCAGAAGCTGAACACCATCGAAACGCCCAACTTGTTGTCGGTACGGATGGCGCGCGATTCGTTGTAATCGGTCAGATAGCTGATACGAGTCGAAATCGTATCGGTCATCTTCACGTTCAGACCCAAATCGTTGTTCACGCGCAAAGCGAGATCGGACTTCAAGACATCGGTGTCGTTGGTGACATAGAAATTGTCGTTGAAGCGATAGAAGAAGCGCGACGATGCCAGATAACCGGTTTCGGTTTCCGATTCACGCAGACCGTTTTGCAGATAGCTCACACCGATACCGGCCTGAACGCGCCAGGTCACGTCTTGGCTGTTGAGGATGCGATAGCCCGGACCGAAGCCCACGAAAGCATCACGGCGGATGTCGTCAGCGGTCGAGGCCAAGCCATCGCTTTGCAAGCGACCCAACACGAAACCATACCAGTTCTGGTCGAAGTAATAATTCGCATCATAGACGACCAAAACGTCTTTCTTGGTCGACGAATTTTCAACTTCGCCGAAATCAAGCACCGCGCCCAAGCTCTGGATGAAATTGCCCTGCGCATGGCGCAAGCGGATGCCGACGTCGATATCTTGCGATTCGTTGTTGCCGGTCTTGCCCGAATAGCCAAGCGATGCACTGCCCGAGAAGCCCGGACGATATTCCGGCGAACCATAGCGCGCCGCATCTTCGGCCCGGTTCATATCGCGGGTCACGTCACGCTCGATATCTTCAAGCTGGTCATTCACAGCGCGAATACCGGTCAGTGTGGTTTGCGCCATCGCCGTCGAAACAACAGCCTGAGTTCCGATCAGCGCCAATGCGCCTGCGGCCAAAGTGCCAAGTTTAATCGCCATAAGTCACTATCCTTCCTACTAAATCCTCTGCACTACCGGCAGAGCAATCACATGGAAAAAACCCCTCAACGCGGAACGTGGTTCCTGATCACACGGACTACAAATATTCGTGTTTTTGCATAAAACCGCCGAGAGGCTTGGGATAGGTCAATAAAACTTCATTATCTCTATACTTTAGAATGGGCGGGAACCTGCGCGCACCCTGCAAAAAAAATGCAACAAAATTAAAAAGGCCGGGAAACCCGGCCTATTCGTGATTAATTTTCAGCTTCAGAAACGGATCTGGCGCTTATAGGCGGGGCCTGTCTTCGCCTCGACCGCGACTTTCACGGGGATCAACTGCGCATGTTGGCGCAGGCCGCCACGGGGCGTGTTGTCTTCGGGCTCTGCCATCCGCATCACGGCAATAGCGAATTGCGCCCCCGCGAACAGCACCCAATGCACCACCACCAGCATCACGAAGGCCACCCAGCCCATCGACGAGCCAAGGATCAACCCCCTGACGCCCTTGATGTCAAAGGCCATCAGCAGACCGACAAATGTCAGCGACAGGCACAGGCCGATGGCGACATTGATGATATAAAGGCGAACAAGTTTGGGCATGATGATCTTCCTTGTTGTCCCCTAGACGATAGTCGTCTGATCGCCAAGGAAAAGGGCCAATTCGCCACACAGGCGAAATTTAGCTTGAATACACGAAGATTTCATAATGGCACGATGGCCGCCACAATAAGAAAACGCCATCGCCCTGAATGAAATCAAGGCGATGGCGTTAGAAGTCTAAAGCCAAGATGCATCGGACGCGTGACGGGCCAAAGCCCGCCAATCAGGATGCGAAAGCGTCCGGCTTGGCTTCACGTGCCATATGGTCCAGCACCGCATTGACGAATTTGGCTTCCTTGCCCTCGGGGAAGAAGGCTTTTGCCACGTCGACGAATTCGGTGATGACCACTTTCGGCGGGGTTTCCATCTGGCTCAACTCGCCACCGGCAGCGCGGAACAGGGCGCGCAGCACCGGATCGATACGGTCGATCGGCCATTTGGCAACCAAAGCGCGATCGGTCATCTGGTCGATCAAGGCTTGGAAATTGACCGCATGATCCACCAAAGCGCGGAAATGGGTCACATCGCCCTCTGCCAGTTCCGACTCGTCATAAGTCGCGCCGAACCGGTGGGATTCGAATTCGCGGCAAATCGAGGCGGTGCTCTGCGCGGTCACTTCCATCTGGAAGAGCGCCTGCACGGCATAAAGCCTTGCGGCCGATTTCATCTGACGCTTTTCGGCGGAACTGGTCATGCGCGGAATCCGATACCTTGTGTTTGGCTGGCCCATTTGCGCGAAAGTGCGATCAGGTGCAAGGCCGCAGCTGCCGCACCCCCGCCTTTGTTTTGGCCATGCGGGTCAGCGCGCACGACGGCTTGGTCTTCATTTTCGACGGTCAGGATGCCATTGCCGATGCAAGCGCCCTGCAAACCCAGCAGCGTGATGGCGCGGCTCGAATCGTTGCAGACGGTGTCGTAATGGGTGGTTTCGCCACGGATCACGCAGCCCAGGGCCACATATCCGTCGAACGGGTTCTGGCGTTCGGCCAAAGCGATGGCGGTCGGGATTTCCAACGCGCCCGGCACTTCGACCAATTCGATTTCCGCACCGCAAGCGGCGGCCACGGCTTTCGCGCCTGCCACCTGATTGTCGGAAATGTCTTTGTAATAAGGCGATACGACCAGCAACAGCCTGACCGGACGATCAAATTTCGGCAAATCCAAAGTGTAATGTGCAGAACCTGCCATCGTTTTACTCCGAGATACGGCGGGTGCCGGTAATGTTCAAACCATAGGCATCGATGCCCACAACCTTGGGCTGCGGCGAGTTCGACAGCAGCACGATGTCGCTCAAGCCCAGCGAGACAAGAATCTGCGCGCCCAGACCATATTGGCGAAGCGTCTTATGCGCCTCCTCGCCATCGGAAATTTTCATCTGCACATCGCGCAGCAAAACGACCACGCCGCGACCTTCGGCGGCGATGGCCTTCATCGCGGCGGCGAATTCCTCCGAACGGCCTTTGGGGCCCAGACCTGCGACATCTTGCAGCGGGTCCAAAGTGTGCATACGGGTCAAAACCGGCCCGCCCGAGGTCACATCGCCCTTGATGAAGGCGACATGTTCGGCCCCTTCGGTCAGGTCGGTATAGACCTTCATGGTCCATTCGCCGCCGAATTCCGACATCACCTGACGTTCCTGCGTGACGCGCACCAGATTGTCATGGCGACGGCGATAGGCGATCAGATCCGAAATGGTGCCGATCTTCAGACCATGCCTTTGCGCCACCGCGATCAGATCGGGCAGACGCGCCATGGTGCCGTCTTCGTTCATGATTTCGCAGATCACACCGGCAGGATTAAGACCCGCCAACCGGCTGACATCGACCGCAGCTTCGGTGTGGCCTGCCCGCACCAACACGCCGCCGTCGCGCGCACGCAGCGGGAAGACGTGACCGGGGCTGGCAATATCCTGCGGCCCTTTCGATGCGTCGATCGCCACCGACACGGTGCGCGCGCGGTCTGCCGCCGAAATACCGGTGGTGACCCCCTCACGCGCTTCGATCGACAAAGTGAAGGCGGTTTCATGACGCGAGGAATTCTTCGCGCTCATCAGCGGAAGGCCCAGGGCTTCCACCCGTGCTTCCGTCATGGCAAGGCAGATCAGACCACGACCATAGGTGGCCATGAAATTGATCGCCGCGGGGGTGCACATCTGCGCGGGGATGATGAAATCACCCTCGTTTTCCCGATCTTCATGATCGACCAGAATATACATCCGACCATTGCGCGCATCGTCGATGATCTCTTCGATCGAAGAAATCGCATAGGAATAATCCGTCTTTGCCTCAGTCATGGCCCAATCCCGCGAAGTTTAGCAAAGCCTCTACCCCCTTCGGCCCCTGAAATCCAGACAAAGACGCCTTGCGTCACGCTCATAGCTGCCCCTGCGGCAGAATGCTTGGCGCAGGGGGTCAGATCGCCTGCTGCATACGGGCGAGGTAGCGCGCGGTGGTGTCAATCTCAAGGTTGACGGCATCGCCCTTGGTCACGCCCGCCCAATGGGTCAGCCGCAAGCTATGCGCCGTCAGGTTGACCGCAAAGCGCCGCCCAGCGACCGCCGCCACCGAAAGCGATGTGCCGTCCAAGGCCACAGCCCCCTTGGCCGCGATCAGCCGTGCCAGATCCTGTGGCGCATCGAACCAGAAGCGCAGACTGTCGCCATCGGGTTCCACCGCCTGCACCTGCACCGCCGCATCGACATAGCCCAGCACGATATGGCCGCCGATCTCATCGCCCAAGCGCAAGGCCGGTTCCAGATTGACCCGCCGCCCCGGCTGCCAGCCGCCCGCCGTGCTATCGCGCGCGGTTTGCGCACAGATCGCCACGTCGAACCACATCCGCCCGTCTTGCTCGCCCAAAGCCGCCACCTTCAGCGATAGGCCATCCACCGCCAGCATCGAGCCCACCTCCAGCGGACGCGCGCCCGCACGCGGCGCGGAGACACAAGCGATTCGTACCTGTCGGTCCCCCGTTCTTACTTGCTCGTCCCCCGACCCCTGCCCGCTGCTGGTCGCGATGACTTCCCCCTGAGCGCAAATGATACCGCTGAACATATCTGCCTCCGCTTTGCCAAAATATCGCCGTTCTTTACCGCAATATCTTAAGGTCAGGTGATTAGCTTCGGCGACAGACATTTTTAAACGGTTGATGCAAGAATGCGCATTTCAGGCGAAAATCGGGTTTTCCTTTTCCTGCAAGGACCACATGGGCCGTTTTTCGCCCAATTGGGCGAAATGATCGGCAAAGCCGGCGGACAAATCTGGCGGGTGGCCTTCAATGCGGGCGACCGTGCTTTTTGGCACGATGCGGCCAGCCTGATCCCCTATCACGGCACGCCGGACCAATGGGCCGATGATTGCGCGCGCTTGTTTGACGACAAGGGCATCACCGATCTGGTGCTTTATGGCGATCCGCGTCCCATCCACGCCCATGCCATCAATGTGGCCAAGGCGCGCGGCATCACCGTGCATGTCTTTGAGGAAGGTTATTTACGTCCGCATTGGGTCACCTATGAACGCGACGGATCGAACGGCCATTCGCGCCTGATGGATATGTCGGTGTCGCAGATGCAGGCCGCGCTTGCCAAGGCCGAAATCGACCAGCCCGAAGCCCCCGCGCGCTGGGGCGACATGCGCCAGCATATCTATTGGGGCGCGCGATATCATTGGCATGTGCTGACAGGGTTTCGCGCCTTTCGCAATTTCCGCCCGCATCGGTCTTTGACGGTGCGGCAGGAATTCGGATTGTATCTCAAACGCTTGGCTTTACTGCCACTGCATCGCTGGGAACGGATGCTGTCCGAATTCCGCATTCGCAATGGCGGCTTCCCTTATCATCTGGTCCTGCTGCAACTGGAACATGATGCCAGCTTCCAGCATCACTCCCCCTTCACCAAGATGACCGAATTCCTGCGTCTGGTGATGGAAGGCTTTGCCAAAGGCGCCGCGCCACATCATCATCTGGTGTTCAAGGCGCATCCCTTGGAAGACGGGCGCGCGCCGCTGAAAGCCGAAATAGACCGCCTCTCCGCAACCTTCGGGCTGCAAGATCGCGTGCATTTCGTGCGCGGGGGCAAGCTGGCGCAACTGCTGAACCATGCCCGCTCGGCGGTGACGGTGAATTCCACGGCGGCCCAGCAGGTCTTGTGGCGCGGCATGCCGCTAAAAGCCTTTGGCGCGGCGGTCTATAGCAAGCCGGAATTCGTCTCGACCCAGCCGCTTGCCGAGTTCTTCGCCCATCCAATCCGCCCCGATTCCCGCGCCTACCGCGCCTATCGCCACTACCTGCTGGAAACCAGCCAAGTGGCCGGCGGTTTCTACAGCGCGAAAGGACGGCGTAAAGTTCTCCGTCAGGTTGTGGATATGATGTTATCGCGCGAAGACCCCTATGATGCGCTCGTTTCCGGCAGCGCGGCCCCAAGGCAACAGTTGCGTTTGGTCCAGTAGTCGGCGTAGCATTCACTGGAATTTAGACAAAGCTCTCGTTAGCGTGAGCATGAATTTAAGACAATTTCACTTGAAGGGTCTGATACGTGAGCATCCTGATTTCAGCGGGCACGCGGGCAGTCTGCCTCGTCGCATTGGTCGCATCCACGGCTGCATGCGGCTTGCCGCGGTCCGGCCCGAGCAAGGCCGAAATTTACAAAGGCTCTGTCCTTGAAGGGGGCAATGCCTTTGTGGTCACGGTCAACCAAAGGGTCAACCGCGCCACCGCTGTCGGGCCTGCCTTCGGATTTTCTTCGGCATTCCGTAATGCGGGCGTGGTCGGATCCGACACGATCAACCCCGGCGACACATTGAACCTGACCATTTTCGAAAACGTCCGCGACGATCCGCTTCTGGGCAATACCGGCCAACGCGTCAGTGCCCTGACCGAAGTGCAGGTCGATGGCCAAGGCTATATCTTCGTGCCCTATGCCGGTCGCGTGCGAGCGGCGGGACAGACGCCCGAAGGCCTGCGCGATGCGATTACCCGCAAGCTGGACGCGCAAACCCCCGATCCGCAGGTCACCGTCCAACGCGCGGCAGGCGACGGATCGACGGTGTCGGTGCAAGGGGCGGTGGGCGCAACCGGCGTCTACCCGATCGAACGCCCGACACGCACCTTGTCGTCGATGATCGCGCGGGCGGGCGGTATCGTGATCGAACCCGAAGTCAGCATCGTCCGCGTCACCCGTGGCAAGAATAGCGGCCGTGTCTGGCTGCAAGACCTGTATACCAATCCCGCGCTCGATATCGCGCTGCGTCCGGGCGACAAGATCACCGTCGAACGTGATGACCGCGCCTTCGTGGCCATGGGGGCGACCGGCACGCAAAGTCGGGTGCCGTTCACGGTGCAGACCCTGACCGCGATCGAAGCGCTTGCGACGGTGGGCGGTTTGAACACCAACCTCGCCGATCCGACGGGTGTGTTCATCTTCCGCAACGAGCCGCCTGAAATCGCCAATGCCGTGCTTGGCCGCACCGATCTGCGTGGGGAACAGCGTATGGCCTATGTGCTGGATCTGACCCAGCCGACCGGCATGTTCGAAGCCCGCGATTTCATCATTCGCCATGGCGATACCGTCTATGTGACCGAAGCGCCTTATGTCCAATGGCAGAAAACGCTGTCGATCATTACCGGTGCCAGCGGCGCGGCAGGCACGATCTCCAGCGTCGGCGGATAAGGGTCGATCCTGCCGGAGCAGCCGCAAATACTGCCCCAAGCCGCCGCGGTTCTGCCGCGACGGCTTTTCCATTACAATGCAGGCTTCCTGCAGGACCGCAGGCTGCGCCGCATCCTGGAACTGGCCGGTCACAGCCTGCACCTTGGCCTGCCGCGCGCGGGCGATGGCGTGGTTGTCTGGGGCCATAGCCGCTATGCCCCGCGCGGCGAGGCAGTTGCAAAGCGTTTCGCCAAACCCTTGATACGGCTGGAAGATGCCTTTCTGCGATCGGTTAAACCCAAAGCGATGGGCGGCCAGCGGCTGGGACTTATGCTTGATGACAGGGGGATTCATTTCGATGCATCCCAGCCATCGCGGCTGGAAGACATCCTGTGCCGCCATCCGCTTGCGGATCCCGCCTTATTGACACGGGCGCAGGACGGGATCGCGCGGTTACAACTGGCGGAGCTGTCGAAATACAATCTGCATGATCCTGAAATCGTAACGGATTTTGACGATGTGGTGCTGGTGATCGACCAAATCCGCGATGATGCCTCCATCCGCAAAGCGGGCGCCGGCGCGCATAGCTTCGCGCAGATGCTGGCACAAGCCAAAGCCGATCATCCCGATGCGCTTATCGTGCTAAAAACCCATCCCGAAACCGTGCAGGGCCTGCGCTTGGGGCATTTTTCGGTCCAGGATTGCGACCACCGCGTGCGATTGTGCAGCGATCCCGTATCACCCTGGCATCTGCTGTCGCGTGCACGGGCGGTCTATTGTGTCAGCTCGCAATTCGGCTTCGAAGCGATCCTCGCGGGCCATCGACCGGTCGTGTTCGGTCAGCCCTTCTATGCAGGCTGGGGCTTGACGCAGGACCAAAGCCCCATAGCCCGCCGCACCCGTTCGCTGAGCGCCGCACAGCTTTTTGCCGCCGCGATGATCCTTGCTCCTTTGTGGTATGATCCCTGCCGTGATCGTCTGTGCGATTTCGAAACCGCAGTCGACCAGTTGGAGGCGGAAACCCGCGCCTATCGCGAGGACCGGCATAGCTATGTCGCGGGCGGGATGCGGCTTTGGAAGCGGGGGCATCTGCAGGCCTTTTTCGGTGGTGAAAAAGCGCTGCGGTTTCAGGCGGATCAAGAAGCCTGCCTTACGCAAGCCCAGCGCGACGGGCGCCCTGCCATGATCTGGGCATCGCGCATCGCATCCCCCCCGCCTAGCCCGATCATCCGTCTAGAGGATGGTTTCCTGCGGTCCCGCGGCTTGGGGGCCGCGCTGGTCCCACCGCTAAGCCTGATCCGCGACCCTGTCGGCATCTATTACGATCCTCGCCAACCCAGCCGCTTGGAAAGCCTGATCCCGCGTGCTTTGCCGCCTATGGCGCTGCGACGGGCCCAGGCATTGCGCCATACCATCCTTGAGCGTGCCTTAAGCAAATACAACCTGATCGGCACCACCCCCGATCTTCCCGCCGGTCATCGCATCCTGATCCCCGGACAAGTGGAAGATGACGCCTCCATCCTGACGGGCACGCATGACATCCGCAGCAATCTTGACCTGATCCGCGCCACGCGCCGCGCCAATCCGGATGCGGTCTTGATCTACAAGCCCCATCCGGATGTCGAAGCAGGCCTGCGCAAAGGCGCCATCGCCCCCGACACGCTGGGGGATCTTGTGCAGGTGGTGGCGCATAACGCATCCCCCACCGATCTGATCGCCGCCTGCGACGAGGTTTGGACCATGACCAGCCTGATGGGCTTTGAAGCGCTGTTGCGCGAAAAGCCCGTGACCTGCCTTGGGACGCCGTTCTATGCCGGCTGGGGCCTGACCCGTGATCTGGCCCCGATCCCCGCCCGCCGGATCACCACGCCGGATGGCAGGGCCCATATGCGCCCCAGCCTTGACCACTTGGTCCATGCCAGCCTGATCGACTATCCCCGCTATTACGATCCGGTGGCAAAGCTGCCCTGCCCCGTCGAGGTCGTGATCGAACGGCTGTCCGGTCCGTCCCACGCCCCGCATCATCTGCGCCTGATCGCCAAGCTACAGGGCGCGTTCGCAAGCCAAGCCTGGATCTGGCGGCGATAGCTGCACCCATCTGCGGGGTCAGTAGATATAGCGGATCTGATCGATCCAGAACCGTTCCAGCCGCTTCATCGCCCGATTGGCGTCTTCGACACCTTCCGCATCGATCACCGATTTCTTCATCATGACTTCGGCTTGCCGCCCGAATAGCTCATGCAACATGCCCCGCACCCGCCTGCCCTTTTCGCTAAGCTTGACGCGC
The DNA here is from genome assembly GCA_031991825.1 of Paracoccaceae bacterium. Lineage (GTDB taxonomy): Bacteria > Pseudomonadota > Alphaproteobacteria > Rhodobacterales > Rhodobacteraceae > Pseudotabrizicola. Next base: position 10,912 of record DALYSR010000056.1, on the reverse strand, counting down.
ACCGAACGACGGTCCATTTCCGAACGCTGATGCAGCATATAGCCAAGTTCGACCAGCTTTTTCAGATTATAGCTGACATTGCTGCCCTGATAGTACCCACGGCTTTTCAGTTCGCCTGCGGTCACTTCGTTTTCGGCGATGTTGAACAGCAACAAGGCCTGCACGGCGTTGATTTCCAAAATCCCCACCCGTTCGAATTCATCCTTGATCACATCCAGCATCAAGCGATGCAGCCGTTCGATCAAAGCCAAGCTTTCCAGATAGCCCGCGGCCAGCAGCGCAGTGCCACCGTCCAACACCGCCGGAGCGGTGCCGTCAAAACCCAAATTCTGTAGCGTCATATGCGTCTCCGCCCCTCTGCGTGTCAGGGGTAGAATCCGCACAAACCACAAACATTCCGTAAACTCGCGACGGATTTTGCTTAAACTTTGCGGAAACGGCTTTCGGCGAAATCTTCCAGTTCCTTCAGGAAGGCCGCAAAGACTTCGGGCGCGGGCTTATAGCCCATGATCCACGACATCAGGTCTTGATCTTCCTGTGCCATCAGCGCTTCGAACAGCTCCAGCCGTTCGGGCGACAGGCTTGCCAGATGCGCATCCGCCCATGGGCCAAGCACCAGATCCATCTCTTTGGTGCCGCGACGCCATGCGCGGATCTTCAGCCGTTTAAGGCGTGCTTCTGCTGTCTCTGACATTGGGTAAGTTATCCCGCTTGAACGCATTTGACGCGCACCCTATGACAGCTGCAACCCAACTTCCAGACGGAGTGTCGCATGCCCTTCCTGTCAGATACGCTTGCTCGCGTGAAACCATCGCCCACCATCGCCGTCACCACCAAGGCCGCCCAGCTGAAGGCCGAAGGCAAGGATGTCATCGGTCTGGGCGCGGGCGAGCCGGATTTCGACACCCCGCAAAACATCAACGATGCCGCCAAGCGCGCGATCGATGCGGGCCGCACCAAATATACCGCCGTCGATGGCATTCCCGAACTCAAAGCCGCGATCTGCGGCAAGTTCCTGCGGGAAAACGGCCTGACCTATCAGCCGAACCAAGTCACCATCGGCACCGGCGGCAAACAGATCCTGTATAACGCGCTGATGGCGACCTGCAATCCGGGCGACGAAGTGATCATTCCGGCCCCCTATTGGGTATCCTATCCGGATATGGTGCTGCTGGCGGGCGGAACGCCGGTGCCGGTCGTGGCCACCATCGAGACCAATTTCAAGCTGACCCCCGAACAGCTGGAAGCGGCGATCACCCCGAAAACCAAATGGTTCATCTTCAACTCGCCGTCGAACCCGACCGGAGCGGGCTATACTTGGGACGAGCTGCGCGCGCTGTGCGACGTGCTGCTGCGCCATCCGCATGTCTGGATTATGTCGGATGACATGTATGAACATCTGGTCTTCGGCGATTTCAAATTCTGCACCCCTGCGGAAGTCGAACCGGCGCTCTATGACCGCACGCTGACCTGCAACGGCGTGTCGAAATCCTATGCGATGACCGGCTGGCGCATCGGCTATGCGGCGGGCCCTGTCGCGCTGATCAAGGCAATGGGCACCATCCAGTCGCAATCCACATCGAACCCCTGCTCGGTGTCGCAATATGCGGCTTTGGAAGCGCTGAGCGGCCCGCAGGACTTCTTGGCCGAAAACCGCAAGGTATTCGAGCGTCGCCGCGATCTGGTGGTGTCGATGCTGAATGCGGCGGAAGGCGTGACCTGCCCCAATCCGGAAGGCGCGTTCTATGTCTATCCCGATATCTCGGGCTGCATCGGCAAAGCGACCCCTGCGGGCACCCTCATCAGCAATGACGAGGTTTTCGCCACGGCGCTGCTGGAGGAAACCGGCGTCGCGGTGGTCTTCGGTGCGGCTTTCGGCCTGTCGCCGAATTTCCGCGTCAGCTATGCGACCGCTGACGAGGTGCTGCACGAGGCCTGCTCGCGCATCCAGAAGTTCTGCGCCTCTTTGGCATAAGCCTTACAAAACAGGCGACATGACCCTTGGTTCCGCGCTAGTCTGGCGCGGAACCGAACCCCAGCGGAGGCCCCCTTGCCCGACGAGTTGCCGCGCTATTATTTCCGTCACCGCGACAATGGTGCCAGCGTCTTCCGCATCGATCCCGACAACCGCCAGCGCAGGCTGGAACTGGATGAAATCGCGCATCTGAACATCAAGAACGGCCAGATCAAGGCGCATGGCACCTATGTGCTGACCGCCGAAGACCGCGCGGCCATCGAGGCATGGATGGCCCAGCGCCAAGCCACTTTGTCGCGCCGCGAAGACGAAGCCGCCCAGCGCTTGATCGAAGAGATCAACCTGCTGACGCAATGGCTGCAATCCAAAGCCAGCCCCGCCCAGATCGACGCTTTGGGCGATGATTTGCTGCTGGCGATGCATGATCTGCGCAGCGTTTTGATCCGCAAGAAATCGGATGCCTTGTCGAAAGCAGCGCCTTAGGCCTGTGCGCGCCATTCCGCCAGAAAGGCCCGCGTGCAGCTCACCACATGGGCAAAGCGATCCCCGCCCAGATGCACGCCGCCATACCAGCGAGTGACCACGACGACCACGTCCTGCAAGCCCTCGCGTTCCAACATCTTCAGGATGACCGCCCCCGCACCGCTTTCGCCGTCGTCATTCTTGATCGGCCCGCCGTCAGACAGGATCACCGCCCAAGTGTTATGGGTGGCTTTGGCATATTTGCTTTTCTTCTTTAGCACCTTGATGAAAGCGTCGACTTCGGCGCGTGATCCGACCGCGACGCCCGATACCGCATAACGCGAGCCACGATCGCTCACCACGCCTTCAAGCTGGATCATCCCGCGCCCCCTTTGCTGCCTGTTGCCGCCAGATAGGACGCGCGGGCATCAGGCGTCAAGCAAGCGGCCTAACGCCCGTATTGCGCCGCCACCTCGCGCACCACCTGCTTGCGCTGGGCGCTTTGCGGATGGGTGCCAAGGAAACGGTCCCCCGGATCAGGCAGACGGTCGAAGAAGGCAGTGCCCCGCACCGGATCATAGCCTGCCCGCAAGGTGATCACCGCCCCCAAGGCATCGGCTTCCAATTCATAGCGCTTGGCATAGCTGCGTGCACCCAGTTGCGCACCGGCTTTCTGGGCTTCCAGCACCACCTCGCGCGGGGCTCCGGTGGCTTGAGCCAAAGCCCCCGCCAAGGCCGCGCCCTCATAGGCGACGCGCTGCTGTTGCGGAATATGTCCCGCGATATGATGCGCGGTTTCATGGCCGATCACGAAGGCCAGCTCGTCATCGGTGCGGGCGTCTTCGATCAATGTCAGCGTGAAGCCCACCACCGGCCGACCGCTTTTGTCCAAGGTCTGATAGGCATTGGCAGGCTGATTGGGCCGATCGTCGATCACGATCAGGAAGTCGCAATTGGCCTGAATGCTTTGGCTGCGGCACAGATCTTCGGCAACCGGTTCGACCCGCGCCACCACATCGACAAAGCGCAAGGCTGCGCGGGAATTATTGACCGCCGCACCGTTTTCGATCACCGCAACCTTGGGGCGCGGCAGGTCTTGCGGTCCGGCCCCGATGATCCCCCCCCGCTGGGTCGGCACACAAGCGGCCATTCCCACCAGCAAGATCATCCCTGCCAAAAGGCGCGGGACCCAGCCGATATTCTTCTGGCCCGCAGTCATCGCTTCTATCGCCATGCTGAAAGCTGCTCCTTGTTGTGAACCCATGCCCGACGCCTCACGGCGAATTGCACCCAGAGTGACACTCTGTGCTTTGGCACAGGCTGCGCCCCTGCTAGCCTTGATAGAACAGCCACAGCTGTCAGGCTCAAGACATGTTTACAATCGAACACGAATTTGATGCGACCGTGATCACTTTGATCGATGATGCCGATCCAAACGGTGAAAACGCCTTGGAAGAAGATATCACCATCCGCGCCTATGAAGACTGCGTCACCTTGGAACAGATCGACCGCCTCAGCCAAAGGCCGGTGCGCTTGGTGCTGTCGCCGGCACAATTGGCCGATCTGGCGGCAGCGCTGGATTTGCCCGAAGGCAGCTACCGGCGCGAGATCCTGTCTCCGCGCCGGTCGAAGGCCCGCTAAGGGTCAATAGCGCGACAGGACCAGCCCCGCGCCCACCAATAAAACCGCGATCACGCGCGCGGGCGAAATCGCATGGGCCATCATCCCGAAAGCGCCGGTGGCATCAATCACCAAAGCCGCCACCAACTGGCCCAGCACCAGACCTGCGATGGCCGTCACCACGCCCAACTGCGGCACGCCGAAGATCATGGCATAGACATACCACGCACCTAAAATGCCGCCCGTCAGCTGCCACCACGGCAGGCTGGGCAGCTTGGTGAAAGCGGCAGGCCCCGTCGCGATGCTGGCCACCAGCAGGATCACGAAGCCCACGCCAAAGGATACCGTCGCCGCCGGAAGCACCGCTTGCATCGACTTCGACAAGGCCCCGTTGACCGCCGCCTGCATTGCCACCGCAACGCCGCCCAAAATCACGCCCGCCAAGGCCCAGATATTCACCATCACACTCATGTCCTTTTCAACACCGCCCTATTCAAGACGGAACAGCTTTTCCCGCGAGGTCGCCCCCCGCACCAACTTCAGCCGCGTCTTCGCCACCCCCAAGGCATGGGCCAAGGATTCGGCCACGGCTGCGGTGGCGCGTCCTTCATCGGCAGGCGCGCTGACGGCAATGCGGAACAGGCCGTCCTGATAGCTTAGGCTTGGCTTCTTCGCCCGCGGCGTGGCGCGAACGGCAAAGCTTGCGCCCGTCTGTGCCAGATGTGCAAATTCGCCCTTGGTCATCGGCCCTCTCTTTATGCCTAGCTAGGCCAAAGCCGTCCCGTTGCGCAATGGGGGCCGCCGAAAGAATAGGCAGCTGACCACGGGCGCTCCTCTGGAAATTGGCAAGCCCAGCGCATAGCTTGCAGCCAAAGACATACAGGAGCTTCCCCATGCCGCAGCGCCAGCAGGCCGTCCTTGACTATCTGGGGGCGCGCCGCTCGATCCCCGCCAAGACCTATACCGGCGAAATCCCCGATCGGGCCGCGCTTGAAGCCATCCTGACCACCGCCTTGCGGGTGCCCGATCACGGCAAGCTGCAGCCCTGGCGTCTGGTGGTGCTGGACCGCAAACGCATGGCTGCTTTGGCCGATCTGGCCGAAGCCCACGCCGATGCCTTGGCGGTGGATGACGACAAGCGCGCGAAAGCGCGGGGCCAATATGATCTGGGCCATCTGGCGGTGGCGGTAATCGTATCGCCCAAAGCATCCGACAAAATCCCGCAAGCCGAACAGATCCTGTCGGCGGGGGCTTTGTGCATGAATATCGTCCATGCGACGACCGCAGCGGGCTGGTCGGCCTGCTGGCTCAGCGGCTGGCCATCGCATGACGCAGGCTTCCGCGCTGCCGCTTTCGGCTGTTCGGAGGCGGAAAGCGTGGCAGGCATCATCCATATCGGTCGCGCCAAATCCGAAGACATGCCGGACCGCCCGCGTCCCGATCTGGCGCAGATCGTGGATTGGGGCTGATCCATGCCGATCATCGGGGACTTCTTCCGCGCCTTGGGGCAATTGGGCGATCCGCGCTTTCGCCATGTGCTGGCGCTTGGCATCGGGCTGTCGCTCTTGCTGCTGATCGGGGCCTATGCGGGGCTGGTGGGGCTGCTGCATCTGCTGTTGCCGTCCAGCCAGATCGAGCTGCCGTGGATCGGCGCGATCGGGACGCTGCCCGATCTGGCAAGCTGGGCATCGGCGCCGCTGATGCTGCTGCTGTCGGTTTTCTTGATGGTGCCGGTCGCATCGGCCTTCACGGGGCTGTTCTTGGAGGATGTCGCAGGCGCGGTCGAGGCCAAGCACTACCCCCATCTTCCGCCCGCGCCTGCGATTCCCTTCCTGACAGGCCTACGCGAAACGCTCAGCTTCCTTGGGCTGCTGATCGTAGTCAACCTGTTGGCGCTGATCGCTTATCCCTTCGCCGGGCCCTTTGCGCCCTTCCTGTTCTTCGGGGTCAACGGCTTCCTGCTGGGGCGGGAATATTTCACCTTGGCCGCGATGCGCCGGATGGACCGGATGGCCGCCAAAGCCCTGTGGCGCAAGCATAGCCTGCAAATCTGGATCGCGGGAATGCTGATGGCTTTGCCGCTAAGCCTGCCGCTGATCAATCTGTTGGTGCCGGTGCTAGGGGCTGCGACCTTCACCCATATCTTCCACCGCATCAACCGCAGCTAAGCTGGGATCAACCACAAAGGGCGGCCCCGCAAGGAGCCGCCCTTTTGCCATTCCACACCGATCCTTAGCGCGACCAATCCCAAGGATTGGAGAACCCGCCCAAAACATCACGCACCGTCGCATCCGACACCTCGCCGTGCTTTTTCAGCAAGGCCACCAGCCCGCGCTTCTTGTCCTCGACCACCTGCACCACTTCGACGGGCAGGCCCGCTTGGGTCAGGGTCTGGTTGAAGACACGCGTGATCGCCAAGCGCCGCAGATCGGGCTTGAACACCTTGCCCACAGCGGTCTTGGGCAATTCATCCAATACCTCGATATATTTCGGCACCGCGGCACGTTCGGTGATATGCGCGGCCGCATAGGCCAGCAGATCGGCGGTTGAAACCTGCGCGCCCTTCACCAGTTCGATATAGACCGCAGGCAGTTCCCCCGAATGCAGATCCGGCTGACCGATCGCACCCGCCACGGCGACGGCGGCATGACCCATCATCGCCTCTTCGATCAGGGACGGGTCGATATTATGGCCGCCGCGGATGATCAGATCCTTAGCCCGACCGGTGATGAACAGATAGCCATCCGCATCCAAGCGCCCCAGATCGCCGGTGCGCAGGAACAGCCCTTCGGCAAACAGATCCTTGTTCTTGTCTATTTCGGTATAGGTCGAACCGGGATAGACGCCGGGGTTGGCGACGCAAATCTCGCCCACCTCGTCGACCTCGCAATCGCGGTAGCCCGCAGGGGTCTTTTGCAAGATCCGCACCGTCGTATAGGGGAAGGCCAAGCCCACCGAGCCGATCTTCTTTTCCCCGTCGGGCGGATTGACCGCAACCAAACAGGTGCATTCGGTCAGGCCGTAGCCTTCCACGATGTCGACACCGGTTTCCTTCTTGAAGCGGTTATACAATTCGACCGGCAGCGGAGCCGATCCCGAAAACCCCGACCGGAGCGAGGTGATATTCGCATTCACCGGCCGCTGCATCAAAGCCGACAGCGCGGTCGGCACGGTGATCATATAAGTGGCGCGGTGGCGTTCGATCAGCTTCCAGAAGTTGTCGAACACCCCGTCACCCCGATAACCCGCAGGCGTCGGCAGCACCACCTGTGCGCCCGATGCGATGGCCGACATCAGGATCGGATAGGCGGCAAAGACATGGAACATCGGCAGCGGGCACATGATGACGTCATCGGGCTTGAACAGCAGCGTCGCCCCCAGCCAGCCGTTATAGACCATGCCCGACACGCGGTGCTGCGCCACCTTGGGCATCCCCGTGGTGCCGCCTGTATGGAAATAGGCCGCGATACGGTCTTCGGTATGATCTGCAAAGGTCAGCCGGTCCTTGGGCTGGCGCGCGACCTCGGTGGTGAAATCCTTGATCGACGCATGATGCACGACGGGATTTTTCGGCCGCAGGAAGGGCACGACCAGCTTCTTGATGCCGGTCAGATAGCGCAGCAGATCCACTTCCAGCACATGCTGCACATTCGGGGCCAAAGCCACCGCCTGCGCCACGTTCTGGGCCACATCGGTCTTGGGGAAAGCCTTCAGGGTGACAACCACCTTGGCCTTGGTCTCCCGCAGGATCGCGCCCATCTGCGCGGGTTCCAACAAAGGGTTGATCGGGTTGACGATGCCCGCGACCGCACCGGCCAGCAGGGTCACCACGGTTTCATTGGCATTGGGCAGCACATAGGCCACCACATCCTTTTCCCCCACGCCAAGGCTGCGGAACAGGTTCGCCGCCTGCGTCACCTGCCCCAGCAGATCCGACCAGCTTAGAGTTTCCACCTTGGCCTTGTCGTCGGAAAACAACTGATAGCTGATCGCCGGACGCGCCCCATGCGCCTTGGCCGTCGCCGACAAGAAGGCATACATGCTGCGTGCAACGGGGCGAGCCTCCCATGGCATCTCAGCGCCCAAAGCCTCGGCATCGCGACGGCTTACGAATTTCGGCATGGCATTCCTCCCTCGAACGGCCCGTTTGCGCGGGTTCTCGTCACTCCCATCAAGACCATGGGCGGAAAATTTTGGCTTGCCAAGCATTGCTGCACAGCAAAACGCAACGTCAAAGGAATGGGTCTGGCCATGATCGGCGACAGATAGGGGGGGTGAGCCATTGAAACCGGAAAAGTTTGGATTGAACGACAAAGGGCGGCCCTACCGGCCCGCCCTTCAATAAGGCATCACGCCCAAGGCTTATTCCGGAATGCGCAGCATCTGACCGGGATAAATCTTGTCGGGATGGCTAAGCATCGGGCGATTGGCTTCGAAAATCTCGTTGTAGCGATTGGCATTGCCCAAGGTCGCCTTGGCAATGGCGGACAGGGTGTCGCCTTTCTTGACGGTGTGGAACCGCGGCTCTGGCGTGTCGTCATGATCATCGGCCTCGACCGAAGACACACCCGCCACATTACCGACCGCAAGAATGACTTTCTCGCGCAGTTCGGGCGAGACGGCCTTGCCTTCGACCTTCACCTTGTCGCCTTCGACCTTGATATCCAGACCGGAGGCGTCAAGCCCAAGGTTCTTCACCTCGGTTTTCAGCGCTTCCGGATCGGGCAGTTCCGCCGCTTCGGCCTTGCCGCCGAACAGGGATTTCCCCGCGTCTTTCACGAAACTCCAAACACCCATCGACATCCTCCTTGGCATGTTCGGCCCCGTCTTCACGGTGGCCATCTTTCATGGAGGTAAGTTTGCGCCACGAAAGGGCAATGACAAGAAGGCGTTTTCTGCCATCCTTTGCCAAAGTTTTTGCGCCACCGCCCCTGTCAGACGAAACCCCGCTCAGGACAATCAAATCCCTAAGCGGGGGATAAGGCGGGTTTATGCCGCCCCGTCGGTGAATTGCAGGCGGGCAAGCTGGGCGTAAAGACCGCCCTGCGCCACCAATTCGTCATGGGTGCCGATGGCGATGATACGGCCCTGATCGAAGACCGCGATCCGGTCGGCCTGTTTGACGGTCGCCAAACGATGCGCCACGACCAAGGTGGTGCGGCCCTTGGCCAGTTCTTCGACCGCCGCCTGCACCAGACGTTCGCTTTGCGCGTCCAAGGCCGACGTCGCCTCGTCCAACAACAGGATCGGTGCGTCGCGCAGAATGGCCCGCGCGATCGCGATGCGCTGCTTCTGGCCGCCCGACAGCATCACGCCGCGTTCGCCAAGGAAGGTGTCATAGCCTTCGGGCTGGGCTGCGATGAATTCATGCGCGGCGGCGGCACGCGCGGCGGCTTCGACCTCGGCATCGGTTGCTTCGGGACGGCCGAAACGGATGTTTTCGCGCGCGGAAGTGGCAAAGATCACCGGATCTTGGGCAACCATCGCGATCGATTTGCGGAAATCGGCCCGTGCCATGTCCCGCAGATCGACGCCATCGATCCGCACCGCCCCCTGCGAAGGATCATAGAAGCGCATCAACAGTTGCAAAATGGTCGACTTGCCCGCCCCCGAGGGGCCGACCAGCGCCACTGTCTCGCCCGGACGCACCTGCAGATCGATCCCCGCCAAAGCCGCCGTATCGGGACGGGTCGGATAGTGGAAGGTCACATTGTCGAAGGAAATCGCGCCCTGCACCGGTTGCGCCAAGGCTTTGGGCTGGGCCGGGTCCTTGATGTCATCTTCGGCATTGACCAATTCCATCAGACGTTCCGTGGCCCCCGCCGCACGTTGCAATTCACCCCAGATTTCCGACAAGGCACCGACCGAACCGGCCACGATGACGGCATAGATCACGAATTGCACCAGCTCGCCCGCCGACATCACGCCCGCATGAACATCGCGCGCGCCCATCCACAACACGCCGACAATGCCCGCGAAGACAAGGAAGATCACGATGAAGGTCATCACGCCGCGCGTGCCGATACGGGTCTTGGCCGACAGGAAGCTCTTTTCGGTCAGATCGGCAAAGCCGGTGCTGGTCTTGCCTTCATGGGTGAAGGCCTGCACGGTCTGCACCGCCGACAAAGCTTCCGCCGCCGAACCCGAGGAATTGGCGATCCAATCCTGATTTTCACGGCTCAATTTGCGCAGACGGCGGCCCAGCAGGATGATCGGGACCACCACCACCGGCACGATCAGCAGAACCAAGCCGGTCAGCTTGGCCGATGTGAACAGCATCAACACCAGACCGCCGATCAGCATCAGGAAGTTGCGCAAGGCAACCGATATCGACGATCCGATCAGCGACAGGATCAAAGTGGTATCGGTGGTCAGGCGGCTGAGCACCTCGCCGGTCATCACTTTTTCATAAAAACGCGGCGACAGCGTCATCACACGATCAAACATCGCTCGGCGCAGGTCGGCGACGACTCGTTCGCCCAGACGGGTCACAAGGTAGTAGCGACCACCCGAGCCCGCCGCGAAGACCAAGGCGATCCCGATTGCTGCCGCGAAGTAGATATCCAGCACTTCGGAAGGCTGATTGAAGTTGTCGACCACCCGACGCACCGCCACCGGCAGGATCAGCGATACGGTCGCCGTCACGATCAAAGCCAGCACGGCAAGGGCGGTCATCACGCGATAGGGCGCAAGGAACGGCATCAAGCCACGCAGCGCGCCGACTTTCTTCGAGGAAGGGCGTTCTTCCGTGGGTTGTTCTTTGCCTAGCATATTGTCCGTCCTTTTTTGCGCCAATGTCTTTAGGCAGCAATGCCGCAGGGAGCAAGCGTCTTCGGTGACGCGCCCCGATTGTCC
>DALYSR010000055.1:13398-20952 GCA_031991825.1 Paracoccaceae bacterium | reverse complement strand
TTTGCTGCAAACCTCTGACGACGTGGCGGTTCCGCAAGAGGTCGGGCATTGGCTGGCGGCGGAATTCCCGAATGCGACGCTTGATATCATAGCGACCAAGGGGCATCTGCCCCATATGACCGCATCGGCAGAAGTCCAGCAGATTCTGGAACTGCGGCTGCAGGCGCTGACAGAATGGTGACGCAAAAACACACTGGGCTATCGGCGCTGTGCCATTCGGCGCGGTTGTCGTGCAAGGCGGATTTCGTGGCGCTGGTGCGGCTGTCGCAAGGTGGCATGGCGAAGGTCTTGGCCTGCGCGCCGCCGTCACCGCTGCCTGCGTTCCGGCTAAGGCTTCCGCAGATTTCGGGGCCGCCATCTGTCCAGCCCACAACCGCTATTTCTTTGCCGACGGCGTTGAGTTTTGCGGTCGGTGGCCCTGTGAGCGATTATCTGTATCTGCCGGTCTGTGCTGACAGCGGCCTTTTGCTGTTATGGCGCCAGACGCCGGACACAGCCATTCCCCTAGAGCCTGTCCACGCCCTCTTGCCCGTCTTCACCGATCTGATGAATGTGCAATTGCGCGAAGCGCAGGAAGCGCAGATCCGCCATCAGTTTGAAGATCTGTTCGAAAGCGTCTCGGCCGGCATATTGCTGATCAGCGGCGATCAGAGCGGGGCGCAGGTGAATGCCTATGCGGCGGGTCTTTTGGGGGGGCAGGCCGGATATCAGCCCGCCGCCGATCTGAGCGAGCGGATGCAGCGCCTGCGGCAGCGATGCGACAATTGCCAAGAGCTTGAGACATCGTATGCCGCACTGATGGCCGATGTCGATTTCCGCGCGGTGCTGCGGTGGCGGCTTGGTCCGACCACCTTGGAGGTCGACACCCATCCGGTGCGCGGGGACGGCGAAAATGGCCGTATCTGGCTATTCCGCGATGTCACGGCCGAGGAATTGATGATCGAGCAACTGCGCCGTCAAGCCTCGCTCGATCCGCTGACGGAAATTCCCAACCGCCGCCACTTCGAAGAGCGATCAGCCCAGATATTGGCCGCACGCGACGTGGCCGGTAACAGCTTGGCGGTGGTGATGCTGGATATCGATCATTTCAAGCAAATAAACGACAGTTTCGGCCATGCGGTTGGCGATCTGGTCTTGAAGGAAGTGGCCCGTCGCGCCCGCAGTGCCTTGCGTCCGCTTGATCTTCTGGCGCGGTTTGGCGGCGAAGAATTCGTGGCTTTGCTGCCCGTCGGCGACGAGGAAGAAGCCCGTGCCATGGCCGAAGCGATGCGCCGCGCCATCGCCGATCGGGCGATCACTTTGGGGGATAAGGTGGTGCCCGTGACCGTGAGTTTCGGGGTGGCTGCCGGAAAAAGCGCCGACCGTTTTTCGTTGGAATTGTTACTGCGTCGCGCTGACGAGGCGCTTTATCGTGCCAAAAGAAGCGGGCGCAACCGCGTCGAGGTCTTTTCGGAGGAAACGGTGTGACACGGGACATAAGCGAGGGCCTATGTCCCGCGCAACCTGTTACCCCGCTTGCAGTTTCGGCACCGCATCCAACAGCTTCCGCGTATAGCCGTGTGCGGGGGCGTGGAAAATCTGATGCGCGCTGCCTTCTTCGACGATCTCGCCATAGCGCATGACCAGCACGCGGTCGCATAGGTGATGCACCACCGAGAGGTCATGGCTGATGAACAGCAAGGTGATGTTCAACTTGCGCCGCAGATCGCCCAGCAGATTGATGACCTGCGCTTGGATCGACACATCCAGCGAGGCGACCGGTTCATCGCAGACGATCAGTTCGGGTTGCATGGCCAAAGCGCGCGCAATCGCGATGCGTTGGCGCTGGCCGCCCGAAAACTGATGCGGATAACGATTGGCCATCTCGGGATCAAAGGCGACCGCGCGCAGCCATGTGTTCACATAATCTTTGACAGTGCTGCGGTCGCATAGCCCATGCGCCAAAGGCCCTTCCGCGACGGATTGGAAGATGGTCCGGCGCGGATCGAGCGAGGCGAAGGGGTCTTGGAAGATCATTTGCACACGGGTGTTCAACTTGCGCTCGGCGACCCGCACGGGCGCGCCGCCAAGGCGAACCTCGCCGGTGGAGGGCGCATAGATGCCGCAGATCAAGCGGCCCAGCGTGGATTTCCCCGATCCGGATTCGCCCACCAGCCCAAGGATTTCACCCCTTGCGATGTGGATCGATGCGGATTTGACGGCATGAACTGGCGCAGGCGCGGCCATCCAGCCTTGCTTGATCAAGGCGCGGCTGACCCAGCTTAGCTTGGGGCTGAAGATTTTGCTGACGCCATCGGCCACAGCGAAATGCGGATCGGCGGGCTTGCCGATTAGGGATGGCAGTGACGACAGGTCCACATCCCCCGCGGCTTCTGTCGCGGCCGATGCCAAGGGCTGGCCCGGACTGGAGCGCGCCGGCAGCGCATCCAGCAGCCCTTGGGTATAGGCGTGCTGTGGCTGCGACAGCACTTGACGCGCAGGCCCGTGTTCCAGAATTTTGCCATGGCGCATCACGGCGATGCTGTCCGCGATTTGTGAAACGGTCGCCAGATCATGGCTGACCCAGATCAGCGATGTGCCCATTTCGGCCACCAAGGCTTTGACGACCTTGATGATTTCGGCTTGGACCGAAACATCCAAGGCGGTGGTCGGCTCGTCGGCGATCACCAGTTTGGGGCGATGCAGCAGGGCGATGGCAATCGCCACCCGCTGGCGCATACCGCCGGAAAACTGATGCGGATACTGGTCGACCTTCTGGGCGGGATCGACGATCTGCACGCGGGCCAAGGCCTCAATGGCGCGGGCGCGCACTTCGGCATCGGTGGCGGCTTCATGGGCGCGGATGGCCATGGCGATCTGATCCAGAATGCTGATCACCGGATTAAGGGTCATCATCGGATCTTGGAACACCATGGCGATGTCGCGGCCACGGATCTTGCGCAGTTCCGCTTCCGGCAGGCCGACCAATTCGCGGGTCTCGAACTTGACCGAACTGCCCGATTGGATGCGGCCATTGGGATCAAGCAGGCCGATCAGCGAAAAGCCGGTGATCGATTTGCCGGACCCGGATTCGCCGACCAACCCCATCACCTCGCCGCGCTTCAGCGAGAAGGAAATGTCGTCGACCGATTTCACCGCACCGCGATCGGTTTCGAAATAGGTGCGAAGGTGGCTTACCTGTAACAGATCGGTCATTTGCGCAGCCTCGGATTTAATTGGTCACGGATTTGGTCGCCGACAAGATTGATCGCCATGATCAAGACGATCAGCGCCAGACCGGGGAAGATCGCGATCCAATAGCGGCCCGACATCAGATATTGGAAGCCGTTGGCAATCAGCATCCCCAGCGATGGTTCGGTCGGCGGCAGGCCCACGCCCAAGAAGGACAGGGTTGCCTCCAGCGATACGGCAGACGCCACCTGCACGGTCGCCACCACGATCAGCGGCGGTAGCGCATTGGGCAGGATATGGCGGGTGACCACGAACCAACCGCTCATCGGCACCGACAGGGCGGCTTGGACATAGTCTTTTTGCCGTTCGGCCGCGGCGGCGCCATGGGCGGTGCGCACGAAATAGGCATATTGCGCGAAGACCAAAGCGAGGATCAGTTGCCCCTTGCCCTGACCCAAGAAGGCCGCGACCACGAAGGCCAGCAGGATCGCGGGGAAAGACAGTTGCAGATCGACGATCCGCATCACCAGCGCTTCGATCCGTCCGCCGACATAAGCCGCGAAAGACCCGACCACCGCGCCGATCGAAAAAGCGATCGCCCCCGCGATCAGACCCATTTCCAATGAAATCCGCAGGCCATAGACGATGGCCGACAAAAGATCGCGGCCTTGGCTATCGGTGCCAAACAGATGGGTGATGCCTGTGGTGCCGACATAGCCTGGCGGCTTACGCGCATCGCGCAGCACCAAGGACTTCAGATCATAGGGGTCTTGCGGCACGATCAGCGGCGCAAGGATGGCGACCAGAATGATCGCCCCCAGCACGAACACGGCCGCGACCGCGACCTTGTTGCGTGAAAAGACCTGCCAAAAGGCCCGCAAGGCAGACGGGGCAGGCTGTGAATTTTGCTGTTGGATCAGGTTCATATCAACGGGCTCCGTGACGCAGACGCGGATCAAGCAGCGCATAGGCCAGATCGACGCAAAGGTTGATCACCACGAACAGCACCGCCACCAGCATGAGATAGGCCACCATCACCGGACGATCGAGCGAGGTGATGGAATCGACAATCAGCTTGCCCAGACCCGGCCAGCTGAAAATGGTCTCGGTCACCAAGGCGAAGGCAAGGGTCGATCCCAGTTCCAGCCCGAAGACGGTCACCAAGGGGATCGAGATCAGTTTCAGCACATGGCGGCGCAGGATGATGCCTTCGGGAATGCCGGCGGCGCGGGCGAATTTGATGGTATCGCTCAGCATCACCTCGCGGGTGCCGGCGGCGGCCAAACGGGTCATCATGGCCATTTTGAACATCGACAGGTTCAGCGCGGGCAACAACAGATGGCTCCAGCCGTTCAGGGTCAGGAAAGAGAAGGGGATACCGAAGATCATCGCCGTCTCGCCCCGCCCGCCTGCGGGCAGCACGCCCAGTTGCACGGCGAAGACCATCATCAGCATCAGCCCGATCCAGAAGGTCGGCACCGAAAAGCCCAGTATCGACAGGGCCATGATGGTTTTGGCAGCCAAGCTGTCGGGCTTATATCCCGCATAGATCCCCATCGGCACGCCAAGTGCTGTGGCGAAGAACACGGCCACCAAGGTCAGCTCTAACGTGGCGGGCAGGCGCTGCAAGATCAGCTGTCCGACCGGCATGTTATAGACGAAGGACCGTCCCAGATCGCCGCTTAGCAAGTTTTGCAGGAAATGCAGATATTGCTGCCACAGCGGCAGGTCCAAGCCATATTGGCGGATTACCGCCTCGCGCATGGCTTGGGTGGCATCGGGGGCGATCAACACATCGACGGGGTTGCCGATCAGATAGACGCCCGCAAAGACCAGGACCGACATGACCAGAAGAACGATAACCGCCTGAAACAAACGACGAAGAATAAAAGAGGCCATGCCTTTTCCCTCTAGGTGGAGGATGGGTAAACGAGTGGCAATCAGTGCCAGCCGGTCTCGATTTCGGCGCGGGTCTCTGCGACCGCGACATCCCAGACGGCCTGCATGTCGCTGTCAGGGCGCTGGAAGAGGCCGTGGTAATTGCCCTCGGCGATGCGGTCGCGTTTGCGGCCCGCATCGACCCGTGCCGTCGCCGCGAAATCGATGCGTTCCTTGCGGAATTCGGGCCGCGGCGCGCCGTCAAGGCGGGTCCAGGGGAAGTTTTCCATCCAGCTGGCATGCGATGCCGCTTCGTCGATTTCCAGCACCTTGCCCATGGTTTTGGGCGCGCGCCACCAGTCGTGCAATTTGACCGACGCATCGCGGTTTCGGTTCAGCCATTCACCGATGACCGGCGCGATCGGCGTGTTGCCGCCGTGGCCGTTGACGATCAATATCCGGCGGAAGCCCGAGCGATAGAAGCTATCGAGCATATCTTCGAACACCCCGATATAGCTGCGCAGCGATAGTGTCACGGTGCCGGGAAAATCGGCAAAGCCCGAGGCCATGCCATAGGGCAGGCAGGGGAAAACCGGCACGCCCAAGGGGGCGGCGGCTTCGACCGAGACACGTTCTGCCAAGATCATATCGGTCGCGAGGCTGAGATAGGCATGTTGCTCGATCGAGCCAATGGGAAGGACGCAACGGTCATCTTCTTTGACGCGGGCCTCTACCTGCGCCCAGTGCATGTCTTGAATACGCATAGATCAAATTCCTTCGGCTATCGCATGCCAGTCGTGGCTGGAGCGCATCCATGGTGACGCGATGATGACGTCGGATGATCCAAATCCCAGCGCGGGCATCTTGGGGTGAACCGACCATAAATCGGGGATTGACGCAAGGTGATTTTTCGAATTACCGTTCCAAATGGAACCAATATCAGAAAGGGCCCCGCAGATGGAGGAGGCAACACGCCAAGCTTTATACGAGGCTCGTGCCGGTCGGGAACAGTCACCGGTCCTGCCGGAAATCGCGGATGCCTCGCATCTGCATGCGAAACTCTGGGATAATCCATGCTGGTTTTCGTTCCGTCTGAACTACCTTGCGCTGCATTTTAACACGCCGATCTACAACTTTATCCAGCAACAACTGGGCCTCTTGCGACCTGAATTCGTTGTGCTGTGGTCGCTCTATCTTGCGGGCGACGGCACCTTGACGGATGTGGTGCGCTCTTCCGGCTTTCCGAAGAACACCCTTAGCAGGGCAACCAGTAAACTGTTCCAAATGGGTCTAATCGAGCGGGAAGTTGATTCGACCGACCAACGGCGTGTGATGCTGGCTTTAACCCCCGTTGGCCGTGAGCTTACCGAAAAGGCAAAGAGCACAATGATCGAGCATGAGCGGCGGATGCTCGACTGTCTTAGCCCCGCGGAGCGACTTAACCTTTCGGAAATCCTGACCAAGCTGGTCTCGGCTTCCAGCCAGTGGCCGATGGAAATCGACGATGACTTGAATGACGAGCTCGATATCTGATCGCCGCCGCCTCCCTTTCTTTCCTTATCCTTCACACTTTAGATGACAGGCATATCATGAAATTTGGCACTCTTTTGCGCAGCACGCTGCTTGTGAGCGCCCTGTCGCCGCTGGCGGCTTGGGCGGATGATCTGGTGATCGCGTCCAAAAACGGTCCGGCCTCGATGGACCCGCATTTCACGGCGACCTCGGCCAATGCCGAAGCCACCAAGCATATGTTCGACACCCTGCTGCGCTCGGGCAATGATCTGGAAGTACTGCCGGGTTTGGCGACCGAGTGGAAGGCGGTCGACGATACCACGTGGGAATTCAAGCTGCGCGAAGGCGTGAAATTCCATGACGGATCGGATTTCACCGCCGAAGATGTGAAATTCTCGATCGAACGTATCCCGAATGTCACCGGCCCCAATCCCACCACCATCTTTGTGCGCCGCGTGGCGGGCGTGGAGATTGTCGATCCCTTCACCTTGCGGGTGAAAACCAATGGTCCGGCCCCGACCTTGCCGAATGATTTCGTGCGCCTGTTTGTCGTGTCGCATTCGGCGGCTGCAGACTATTCCACCGCCGATAGCGCGGCCGAAGGCTTTAACTCTGGTAAAGCGACAATCGGCACCGGCCCGTATAAATTCGTAAGCTGGGCGCCGACCCAGGATCTGGTGCTGGAAAAATTCGACCGCTATTGGGACGGTGCGCAGCCGTGGGACAAAGTTACCCGCAAAGAGATCCCGAATGATGCCGCACGCGTCGCCCAGCTGAAAGCCGGTCAAGTCGATCTGATTTCCAAAGTGCCCTCGACCGATCTGGCGGGCATCGAAGGCGACAGCAAGCTGAAGATCATCAAATCGACTTCGGTCTATATTCCCTATCTGGAATTCGATTTCCGCGCCGATAGCCCGCTTGTCTTTGACAATGCAGGCAACAAGCTGGCGGCGACCCCCTTCCTTGATCCGCGTGTCCGCGAGGCCTTCGATC
>DALYSR010000055.1:0-13388 GCA_031991825.1 Paracoccaceae bacterium | reverse complement strand
GAAACCATCGTCGATATCGCGCTGGAAGGCATGGGCGAAGTCTCGACCCAATTGGTCAGCCCGAATATCTTCGGCTATAACACCACCATCGCGGCTCCGGCCTATGACGTTGAAAAGGCCAAGGCTTTGCTTGCCGAGGCGGGCTTCCCCGATGGGTTCAAGGTGGCGTTAAACTATGCCAACGACCGCATGCCGACCGAACTTGGGCCGACCGTGGCGCAGCTTCTGGCATCAATCGATGTGACGGTGGATGTGCAAGGCGTTCCGGCGGCGGTGTTCAATCCGGCGAAAACGCGCGGTGAATATTCGCTTTATATGGCGTCATGGGGCACGTTGACGGGCGAATCCAATTATATGCTGTCCTCGCTGATGCATAGCAATGACAAGGAAAAGTCCTTGGGTGCCTTCAACGTGCGCGGCTATTCCAATCCGGAAATGGACAAGCTGATCCAAGCAGCCGAAGTCGAAATGAACGAGGACAAGCGCCGCGCCTTGTTGGAAGCCGCGAACCTGTTGTCGGCCACCGACCGTCCCGACCTGCCGCTGGCGGTGAATGTTTCGGCTTGGGGCGCGAAAGCCGACAAGATCGATTACACCCCGCGTTCGGACGAAGACACGCTGGCGATGGATGTGAAGCCGAAGCAATAAGCATCGGCCGTGATCAATGGGGCAGCGTTGCGGCGCTGCCCTTTGCTCCATAAAGGGACGGAGACATGAGCAAATTTTCTTTGGCCATTCATGGCGGCTGCGGTGTGATGGCCAAGCTGGACCTGACCGAGGCCGAATGGCAGGCCGCGCGCGAAGATCTGGGCCGCGCCCTTGTCGCGGGCCATGCGATCTTGGCGGCGGGCGGCACGGCGCTTGATGCGGTGCAGGCGGCCGTTGTCGTGATGGAGGACAGCCCGCATTTCAACGCAGGCCACGGTGCCGCGCTGAATGAAAACGGCATTCATGAATTGGATGCATCCATCATGGATGGGGCCACGCTGGAAGCAGGCGCGGTTTCGGCCGCCCGCCATCTGAAAAATCCGATCAAGGTCGCCCGCGCGGTCATGGCGCATGGAGATGCCGTTTTGCTGACCGGTGCCGCGGCGGATAGCTTCGCCGAGAAAAACGGCTTGGATGTTGCGCCGCAAAGCTATTTCACGACCGAACGCAGGCGTGCTTCGCTGGCGGCGATGAAGGCCCATGCGGCTGCAGGCACGCAAGCCGCCGCGCGTGAATCCGAAAAGCACGGCACCGTTGGCGCTGTCGCCTTGGATCAGGCAGGGCATCTGGCAGCGGCAACATCGACCGGCGGCTATAACAACAAGCCCGATGGCCGCGTCGGCGACAGCCCGATCATCGGCGCGGGCACCTATGCCAAGGACGGGCTTTGCGCGGTATCGGGCACCGGCAAGGGCGAGTTCTTCATTCGCCACGTGGTGGGCCACGAAATCGCCGCGCGCATCGCCTATCTGGGCGAAAGCGTCGATCAGGCGGCGACCAAGGTGGTGATGGAAGACCTTAAACCCTATGATATCGGGGCGGGGCTGGTGGCGGTGGGCGCGGATGGATCGGTCAGCGCGCCCTATAATACCGACGGGATGTTCCGTGGCTGGGTGGTGGACGGCAGCTTCTTTGTCGCCTCGCATCACGAAGTCTTCGAATATTATCCCAAATAAACGCGCAAGCCCCTTCGGGGGCTTCGCTGCCGCCTACACAAATATTCCGCCGGTGCTATATTCTGCGGAAGTGACAAGGCGGGGATCATGAATAAAACTCTCAAGTCGCGACCCGAAACCCATAGCTGCCATGTCTGCAAGCAGATATTTCCGCGCCAAGCGCTTCACCCATGGGAGGCGATGCGTAACGGTATTTCGGCCCTGATAGAGGCTGATGCTCCGGGGTGGGAACAGGGCTGCTATATCTGCAATCGCGATGCCGCGCATTTTCGCAGGCTTTATGTCGAGCGGATCTTGCAGGAAGAAAAGGGCCAGCTGAGCAAGCTGGACCATGACGTCTTGAAAAGTCTGGAGGCAGGCACGCTGGTGTCGCACCATCCCGATGAGGTCAGCGAAGGCGATGTAAGCTTCGGCGCAAGGATGGCCGATCAGGTCGCCAAATTCGGCGGAAGTTGGCCTTTTATCCTTAGCTTCCTTGGGGTGCTGCTGGTCTGGATCGCGTTCAACGTCTCGGGCTTATTGCGCGAACCCTTTGATCCTTATCCTTTCATCCTGCTCAATCTGGTGCTGTCCTGTCTTGCCGCGGTGCAGGCGCCGATTATCATGATGAGCCAAAGTCGGCAGGAAGTGAAAGACCGGCAGCGCGCGGAAAACGACTATCGGGTCAATCTGAAAGCCGAGCTTGAAATCCGTCAATTGCACGAGAAGATCGATCACCAATTGGTGCATCAATGGCAAAGACTGGTCGAAATGCAGCAAATCCAAATCGAATTGCTGGAAGAAAAGCTGCAGCCGCTGGAAGATCAAGGCCGGCGCGCCGCTAAGAAATCCCCACCCGGAAAGTGACGCTTCGGCACAGGACGGCGGCGTGCTGCTGCAGCTGTCAGCCGTTGTCCGAGCCAAAGATCCTTCCGCGGCTTGCTATCCGCGCGCGGCAGTGCATAGTGGCTATATGTTCGAGCCGTAACCATTGGATTGTCACTTGCCTCAACTGCTTTTCAATCTTTCGGCTCTGTATCCCATCCTGATCGGAACAAGGGCGAACAATGTCTTTGGGTTGCTTCGCCCCTAGGGCAGGCAACCCGTATCGTTGTTGACACCTTTGACATCCCGCAAGCCTGCGGGGTGTTTTGCCATATTCAGGATGTGCTGGACCATGACCCTTTGGGAAACGATCGCGCGGGTGCAGACCGCGGCGGGCGATGATATCGCCTTGCGACAACGCGGTGAGATTTTTGAAATCCGCTACAACGGCATCGAATTGATGTCGAACCTCAATCACCATTCCGAAGATCAACTGGCCCTTTTGCTGCTGCGGCAGATGGATTTTTCGGCCAAACGCATTCTGATCGCGGGCTTGGGTCTGGGCTATACCCTGCGCGCGGTGCTGGATCTTGTGGGCGCTGATGTCAGTGTCACCGTTTGCGAATTGATCCCCGAGGTTGTGGCGTGGAACCAAGGCCCCTTGGGTCCTCTGGCCGCGCATCCCTTGGATGACCCGCGCGTGAGCGTTGTGGTTGCCGATATCCGTGACCATCTAAGGGCGAGCCGCGAGGATTACGATCTGATCCTGCTGGATACCGATAACGGGCCGGAAATCGTGATCCGGCCCGAAAACACCGGTCTTTACCAAGCTTGCGGGATGCAGGACGTGTTGGACGCGCTGGCGCCCGACGGGCTTGCAGCCTTCTGGTCGGCCACGGCAAGCGACAGCTTCGAGGCGGGGCTGGACCGCTTTGGCTGGAATTGGCGGCGCAAGGATATCGCATTGATCCAAGGCAGGGTGGATGCGATGCACCACATCTATATTTGCGATTTCGACGCGGCGCTCAGGCTGAAACGCGCCGCGTAATCTCCCTTCACCCAAACCTATGACGGCCTGCCCAAGGGGGCGGGCCGCACCCATGAGGCATGACATGACCCCTGAAATACGCCCACTGATCATTATCGGACAAACCCAAATGGCGCGGCTTGAAAATATGGCGAGCGCGCAACTGTCGCGCAATCCCGCCTTGGCGGACCGGCTGCTGGAAGAGCTAGGCCGCGCCACTGTGCATGCCGATAACATGCTTCCCCCAGATGTCGTGCGCGTGGGCAGCCGCATTCTGTATCAGGACGAAAGCAAGGGAACGGTGGAGGAAACCCGCCTCGCTTGGCCCGAAGACGCGGATATCTCGCAAGGGAGGATATCGGTCCTGACGCCGCTGGGGGTGGCCTTGATCGGGCTGCGGCAGGGCGCGCGGTTCTTTTGGCAAACCCGCGCAGATGTGCAGCGGAAGCTGATGATTTTGCAGGTGTCCGCGTAATCCTGCATGAACCAGCGCTTTGCCGCAGCCTGCCTGATGCAGGGGCGGCAAAGCGTGGCCGCATTAACCTGTAAGGCCGAAATTGGTGCAATACTTACGAAAAATCTCCCTCTCGCCTTAATATCTTCCCTTTTCCCTCCCTATCTAGGGGCGGGCTTGGTTTGTGCCCTAACGTTAATATTTTGGGGTGATAGCCAGTGGCTCAGGCAGAGAAAGCCGCGACGCGGGTCCTTCTATGCGCGCCGAATTTCAGTCGGGCAGGCGCCGAACGCATGTCCATTCAGCTATTCGAAAGCTTGGACCGCGCGCATTGCGACGTGAAGATCTATGTGCATGAACATTTGCAAGACCAGTTTGAACCCCGAACCCATTACGCTGACCAAGTGATCTATGGCCATTTCGGCGCCTATCGGCGGCAGCATTTGTGGCACCATCTCAGACAGACCATAAAACATGGCAAGCAGGCGGATGTCATCGTGGGTGTCTGCGAAGGGCGGGCTTCGGCGCTGGCTTTGCTGGCGGGCTTTGTCTTGCGCAAAAAGGTCGTGCTATGGCTTCATGCCGATTGGCGGCGTTTTTCCAAAATACTCAGCTGGCGGGTGAGATTGAGCCTGCGTGCCTTCCGCTACGCCTCGAAGATCGTTGCCTGTTCGCAAGGGGTGGCGCAGGCCCATGCCGCGTTCTTCCCCAGCAATGCCGATCGCTTGAAGGTCATCCCTAATTGCATCGATTTCAAAGCTGTCACACAGGCGGCCAAAGCCGATCTGCCGGACGGATTTGAACGCCTGTTCAATGGGCCGACCATTGTGGTCGTCGGGCGGCTGAATGATCAAAAGGGCTTTGATCTTCTGATCCATGCCCACAAACAGGCCCGCGATTTGGGAGCGGATGCCAATTTGATCATCTTGGGGGTGGGCGACCAACTGTCCGCATTGACCGATCTGGCCAAGCTATTGGGGGTTGCGGAAACGGTCCATTTTGCCGGCTTCCAAGAAAACCCCTATGCCTTCATGAGCAGAGCCACGATTTTCGTGTCTTCCTCGCGCTTCGAAGGTTTCGGTCTGGCCATTGCCGAAGCCTTGGCCTGCAAAGCGCCGGTGATTGCCTTTGATTGCCCGTCGGGTCCCTATGAAATTCTTGAACACGGCCGTTATGGCGTGCTGGTGGCGCCGCAGGATGTGGGCGCTTTGGCGCAGGAAATCGCCAGCTTGCTGGCCGATCCCGTTCGGCAGCAGGCCTTTTCGGCCAATGGCGCCAGCCGTGCGGAACATTTTGACATTGAAGAATTCCAACGCGGCTGGACTGATATCCTCCATGCCGCCACTGGCGAAAAGCTGGAATAGCTCACACCCCCTTCTTGTCCAAAGGCGCGACATGAACCCGATTGCGCCCGTGATGTTTCGCTTCGTATAGCGCGTGGTCTGCGGCTTGGGTCAGGCGGTGGAAATCCGGCTCGCCTTGGAATTCGGCCACGCCGATTGACGCGGTCATCGTGATGACTTGCCCGTCGGGCAGGGTGATCGGGCGATTGCGCAACAGATCAAGAAGGGCATTGGCAAAGCTTTCGGCTTCGGGCCGGTCCATTTCGGCCAAGGTGACCAAGAACTCTTCGCCGCCATAGCGGAACACGAAATCCCCCACCCGCGCCGTGTCCGATATCAGTTCGGCGCAAACCCGCAAAGCTTTGTCACCAGCCGCATGGCCATAGCGGTCGTTGATGGCTTTGAACTGGTCCAAGTCGATCAGGGCCACCGAAAACTTCTTGCGTTTGCGGCGGGCCGTTTCGACTTCGCGGGTCAAGATCGCATCCATGAAGCGGCGGCTCAACACACCGGTCAGGGCATCGTGGCCGCCTTCAAGACGCGCCGCCTCGTTGAAACATTGCATCACCAAACTGCGGATTTCGGTGGCTTGGCCATTCAACTGCACCAGCAATGCGGCCAGATCGCGTCCTTGGCGGATGCGGGGCAGGATCTGCGTATCGATGCGTTCGACGATTGCAAGCGCGCGATCCATTTCGGGGGTGCCTTCGAATAAGACGCGGCCCCGATGGTCCAGCCACAGCCCGAATTCGGCGCGTCGCAGATCGCTGATCGTCTCCAGCCTGTCGCGCGATGCGATGATGAACATCACCTCCTGCAACCATTCCGCCATTGCCGCGCGTTGCGCTTCGCGTTCTTGCGACAGGTTCTTTCCCAGCGCGAAGAAGCGGAAGGCTTCGGCGCTTTGATCGTTGCGACGGCTTGCCTCGACATAGGCCGTGCTCATGATGTCGATGGCGATGCTCAGGGTGGAACTTGCGACCCGCAGCATGGCCCGACGGGTTTCGCGGCAATCGCAATGCTGGATGATGGCATGCATCAGCTCTTCGGTCATCAGCCGCAGCCCGCGCGTCACCAGTTTGAGCGCAAGGCCGATGCGGGCATGAATTGCGCCGACATGCAGCTGGACATCTGCCATGGCGGTGAAATCCGGCACCGCATCGGCGGGGAAAAGCGCGACCAACCAGTTTTGCAAAGAGCTATTCAGCCTGTTGCGGATCAAATCCTGCGACAGGAAGCTCCGCGCATCCTCGTCCTTTTCCAGCTCGGCATAGAAGGCGGTGACCAGCTCAGCGGCCTGCGCGCGCACCAAAGCTGCAAGCATCGCCCTCGCTTCCGGCCCCAAGGCGTTTTGCAGCGCGAGCCATTCTTTGCCCAGCAGGTCGGCATCGCGGTCGTTGAGCTTAGTCATGAATATTCCACAGCTTTTCAGGTGCCGTCCGGACAATATGCGCAATCGGCCTGCCATAGCCTCTATCCAACAAGACCGCCAAGAGCAATTCACTCAGATCGCATGGCGGGTGGCGAAAAGCCCCCCGCTTTCGCGAGGGGCATTCGGGGAGCCTGATCTTTCTGGGAAGATCAGCCTTTTTCATCGCGCCGTATGCCCAGCCTTCGAACTTGCAGGTGAAGAAATCGACCTTGTCGAAGCCAAGCAGCGTCAGCACGGTGTAGGAATGGGTCAATGGCACGCCGCCACGGGGGAACAGGACCACGCGTTTATCGGCAGTGACGCCGACTTCCGCATAGATGTCCTTCAGCTCGTCCACCGATTTCAGAACGCGGTTTTCGTCCAAAGTGTCATCCCAGAACACATTGACCGAACCCAGAATTTGACCCGCCGCGGAATCGGAAGGCGAAGGCATAGCGACCACGACCACATTGGGGTCTTGGGCCAAGGCCCGCAGATCCTCAGCGGTCAGGAAGCTGGGGCCCGCGCTTTGGGTGGCCAAAGCCTTGCCGGTGAAGGCATAATTGCCCAATGCCAGCGATTGGCCCGCAGCCGGATCACGGCTACACTCATCCCAGGATGCGTCATAGTTCTTGATATTCGTGTAGCCCAAGTTGCGCAGGGCGACACAGTTGTTCGATGCCGCAACGCCCCAGCCGCAATAGGACAGGATTTCCTTGGAGAAATCGATACCGCGCGCCGCCAGCAGGCCGGTGATGAAATCGGCAGGTTCACTTTGGCCTCTTCGGTCGCAAGGCCATCGGCTGCCAGCGATTTCGCCCCCGGACTATGGCCGTCGACATAGGCATCGGCGTTGCGCCCGTCGATCACCACCGCATCTTCCGCATTCAGACGCGAGGCGACATAGGATTTGTCGGTCCGCATGTCGTTCTTATCGGTCAATTTGAATGCCGAAGGCTCGACAATGCTGCAGGGACCTTGGGGCTGGGCTTGCGCCACGACGGCCTGAGAGACGGTAAGCTCCGCCGCCACGGGCCCCACGACCTTCATCGCCACAAGCGACAGGGCAGAGGCCGAGAGAAGGGTTTTGGAGCGGGTTGAAATCATTGCAACAGCTTCGATTACATTTCGGTAAACTCATACTTTTAAATGGAATTTTTAAGGAATTGGCCTATGCGACTTATCGCCGAAACAAGGAAAATCTTTCCTCTCGCCGCGCCTGAAGGGGTTTAGATTCCCGTCCCCATAGAAAAGGGGGCCGCAGCCCCCTAGCGTTCCCATCCTGTCAGGCTGCGGTCCGCGATGATGAATCCGGCCATCGGCACAGCCGAGCCTATCGAAAAGGCAAAGGTCATCGCCGCAGAACTCAGGGTGGTTTCGTGGTTTATCGCCAAGGTGATGACCGATGCCATGATCGGGCCGACACAAGGCGTCCATGCCAAACCAAGGTCCATGCCCGATACCAAGCCGCCCCAAATCCCGTTGGTCTGGCGCGCCCGTCCGCCAAGGCTGGAATTGGCCAAAAGGATCGGCAGCAGCGGCAGCACACAAGGCGAAGGCACCCTCACCAGAGCGGCGACAAAAGCGAAAATCTGGCCCATTTCACCAGCGCGTTCTTGTGCAGCCCTTCGATGCCGCCTGCATTCCAAAGCGTCTTGGCCGTGCCCGCCTGATCCAGCAGCACGAAAGTATCTTGATAGGTGACGCCGAATGCGGCCTTCAGATCGCGTTCGACATCGTAATCGGCCACCACACGGGTGATTGACGGGTCGATCTTGTCCCAGTTTTGCGACAACTCGGTCAGGGTCATGATGCAATTGGGGCAGCATGTCGCGAAGAAAATCACAACCGTCGTGCCCTTCTGCGCCAAAGCCACAAGAGCGGCGGTGCCATTTTCATAGTTATCGAGCGCGGCCTGCAGCGTCCGGGCCAAAACCGTCAGGGCGAGGGTCAGGAAAATTCTCTTGACCATCTTGCAGTTACTTTGTCCCGCTTTGGGGACAGGCCTATCCTCGGACCGGCCAAGGCGAAAAGAGCGGCTGATTTTCTTTTCACGCTCCTTCAGGAGACGTTGTTCTATCGATCGGCCTATCTTTGGAATGGCTGCGTTATTCCCTTTCATCGCCCCGCATGAGATTAGATAAAAATATAATTATCAATATATTAGGCAATGACTGTCATTGCCCATGACAAGGTGCGACGCAAAGATGCATTGCCGCTTGCGGTGGTTGTCGTAACAATTGTGGCGGTGGCTTATCTACTATCCGCACTGGTCAGCGGCACGCAGGCGCTTTTGTTCCTGACCGGAGCGGGACTGGGTTTGGCGCTGTATCATGCCTCGTTCGGCTTCACGGGCGGATGGAAACGCTTTGCAACCGAAGGGCGTTCACGCTCGATGCGGGCGCAAGTCGTGATGATCGGGCTGGCGGCCTGCGCGATGATCCCGCTGACCTCCGGTCTTGGCGGGCTGAATGCGATCGGCGCATGGTCGGGTCTGGTTCGTGATGGCCTTTATCGGCAGCCTTGGCGGGATCGCCTTGCGCCCCTTGTTCGGTCTGGATGAGCTTCAGAAATGATGACGAAGAACACGATGCTTTTGGCGCAGGTCTGGTCATAGTCATAGTCATAGTCATGGCCATGGGCGTGGTGGCGGCGGATTATAAGACACCGCAGTGCCCAAAGCTGTCTCTGCGGCCGCGGAAAACTACAATCCCCGCGCGGCGGCCATGCCAAAAAAGGGGGGCCGGAATTATGACGATTTCGCCGCCGGAGCATCGGGGGCCGCGCCTGCGGTGCCTGCGCCCCGCGCGGTCAAAGCCGCGCCGACCAATCCCTGTTCGGTGGGGCAGCGAGTGAAGGCGGTGATTGAAAAAAGCGATCAGTGGGGCCGCCTGCCGCACTGATCGCATCAAAGCGGAAAAATAGCCGAGGATTTGATCGAAATCATATTCCAAGCGCCCCGCCGCGCGCTAAGCTTAGACATAGCAGGCGGCTTGGAGCGCGCGCGATCCGTTCCCGTGACGCGTGCCCTTTGGCCCCGAACTCCGGAGACGAGACATGTATAAGCATATTCTGATCACCACGGATGGATCCGACTTTTCCCTTCAAGGCGTCGATCACGGCCTTGCGCTGGCAGCGGCGACAGGGGCGAAAGTGACCGTTCTGACCGTCACGCAACCCTTCCCGCTGCTGGTCGGCATCATGGGCGAGGCGAGCTATGCCTCGGCCGAGATGATGCAGGATTACGACCGCTCGCAGAAGGAAATGGCGGGTGAACTGCTGGACAAGATGGCCAAGCGCGCGGCGCAAAAGGGGGTTACCGCCGATACCCGTCACATCGCCGATGCCCAAGCGGCTGATGCGATTATCCAAAGCGCCCAAGCCCTTGGCTGCGATTTGATCTGCATGGCCTCGCATGGGCGGCGGGGATTGAAGCGGCTGTTGCTGGGCAGTCAGGCGGCCGAAGTCGTGGCACATGCCGCGGTGCCGGTGCTGATCGTTCGTTAAGCAGGCCATGGCATGACCGCCTGACCCATTACAGAGCTTCCGCTATATCGGGCGGTTCTATCCGATTGAGCATGTGGCCGAACGCTTTGCCGAAGGCACCTCGGTCGGCCATCCCGATATGCCGGAATTCGTCAGTCTGGAACCGCGGCAGATCAAGGATCTGCTGGCCTATCCCACCAATCGGCGGATTATCGATCAGGCTTGTCTCGCGGGCCATGAAGCGATCTGCAAGTCATTGAGCCGGATCGAACTTGACGCTAGCATCCGGCGCACTCGACCTTATGCCGCTTCATGACCCGCTCTGAAGCGGCGCGAATGGAGCATAGGATGCGACTGACGGCCTTGGCCTTATCCCTTTTGATCGTTCTTGCGGCAAGCCTGCCCGCGGCAGCAGCCTATGGCACCTACGAGGTTCACGGCGTGAAAGACGGCGATATGCTGAAGATGCGCGCGGGCGTCGGCACCGGCTATCGCGTGGTGCTGGGCCTGCCCAATGGCACCCGCGTCAAGGTCATGAAATGCGAGGCGAGCGGCAGCGTGCAATGGTGCAAGGTGGCTTTGAAGGAATTCGTCTCGGTATCGGGATGGGTTTCAATGTCCTATCTGCGCCCGTCGCGCTGACAGCCGCTGAAAAAAATCTCTGCCCGCCGCGATCAGCGGGCAGAGGCCATCTTCTAAAGCCAAGCACCGGCTTATACAGGCGGGTCTTTTGCTGATTGCCAAATGCTTATTGTCATTGCGTTACTCAGGCATCACATTGCAGGCCGTTCAATCTGGGGGGGATGCAATGACTTTGGGCGAAATCGCGGTGCTTGCTGTGGCAGGGTTTTTTGCAGGCGTGCTGAATGCGGTCGCGGGCGGTGGCACCTTCATCTCGTTTCCCGCCTTGGTCTGGGCCGGTATCCCGCCGATCAGCGCCAATGCCACCGCAAGTTTCGCGGCCCTTCCGGGCTATATCAGTTCGACCCTCGCCTATTGGCGGGATGTCCGGCGCGAGCCACTGCTGGGCCGTTTCCTGATCGCCTCGGTTTTGGGCGGATTGGCGGGCGCGGGGCTGTTGCTGGTAACATCGCAGGCCCTGTTCATGGCCGTGGTGCCGTGGCTTTTACTGCTGGCCACGCTTGCCTTCGCCCTTGCCCCTGTCATTTTGCCCCGTCTGCGCCAAAGCGGGCATCGCATGGGCGTGGTTGCGGCGATTTCAGTGATCTTTCTGGTCTGCGTCTATGGCGGATATTTCAATGGCGGTCTGGGGATCATGTTGCTCGCGGCCTTCAGCGTGATCGGCTTGCAGGATCTGCATCAGATGAACGGGTTGAAAAACCTGATGTCGGCGGTGCTGTGCGCCGCATCGGTGGTGGCTTTCATCCTAAGCGGCTTGATCGACTGGCCCGCCCTGCTTGTGGTGGGCTGTTCCAGCGCGATCGGCGGCTATTTGGGCGCCGGATTGGCCAAGCGGCTGCGCAATCCGGCGGGCTTGCGGATGTTCATCGTGGCGGTGGGCGCGGTGATGACACTTTATTTCTTTTTGCAATAGCGCCCTTTCGCCAGTGGAAAGCCGTGCCGGACTTAGGTGATCTATAAGCCGCCGCGCCCTAGATCCGCATCCGAAGGGTAAAATGGCACCGGTTCGGCCACGGCGGCGCGATACAGATGCCAGCTGGCATGGCCCAAGATCGGCAGGGCGATGATCAGACCCACGAACAGCGGGATCATCCCGATGGCGAGCGTCAGCGCCACGATCAGACCCCAAAGGGCAACGGTGGCGGGGTTGCGGCGCACCACTTCCATCGATGTCGCCAAGGCCACCGGCACGCCGACGCGGCGGTCCAGCAGCATCGGGAAGGTGACGATGCTGATGCACAAGGCCAGCGTCGCGAAGACAAATCCCGCGACCGTGCCGATCACCAACAGCCGCCAGCCAGCGGCGGTATTGAAGACATCGCTCAGCAAAACGGTAAAGCTGTCATAGCTTTGGCTGCCCAACGTCGCTTGCCAGATCACCGCCGCGCTATAAAGCCAGGCGAAAAACACCACGCCCAAAAGGCACGCCATCAGGATCACCGGTCCCAGCACCGCGCCGCGCAGCGTGTCCAAGATAGCCGCCCAATTGGCAGGCTCGCCCCTTTCGCGGCGGCGGCTCATTTCATACAGACCGACGGCGGCCACGGGACCGACCAAGGGAAAGCCCGCCAGCAACGGGAACAAGGCATGATATTGGCCGGAACTGACCACCCAAGCCGCCAGAAACAGGCCGATCAGCGGATAGAGCACCACCGCCAGCATCACGTCGCTGCGCAGGGCAATGAAATCATCCGCCCCTTTGCGCAAAGCAATGCGGATGTCTTCGATGCCGATATCCCTGACCCTTGGCCGCTGCATGTCATGGCTGGCGATGCCATCCGCCGCCGTGCCGATGCCGTGGCCGATGCCCGCAAGGCGCTGCGCGCTCCAGCTGAGCGGATTGCCGATTGTTTTGTTAACCATAGCGATGCCTCCCTTGGTGAAAGGGCCCGAAACTCGCTGGCAAGTCCGCCTCGACGCGGGGCGGCTCCTTCCCGCGGTAAAGAGGGCCGGACCGTTGCGTCAGGGGATCATAGCAAAGAATGCCGTATCGCCATATCACGATTGAGACAAAGCCGTTTGGCCCGCGCGGTCAAGGCCGCTGGCGTTCTGAGCGACGGGGGCTGGCGCAGGCTTTCAGCAAGATTTTACGCAAGCCTGCGGCAAGGCAGACAACGCCGGCTGCGGCCTTGCCGATAAAAAAGCCCCCATCCGAAGGTAGGGGCTTTGTGCAATCAATGGCCCAAACGGCTTAGGAAGCTGCGTGTGCGCGGATTTTCTTGCGCGCTGAAGAAGGCCTCGGGCGTGTTTTCTTCCACAATCACGCCGCCATCCATGAAGACCACGCGGTCGGCCACGGTGCGGGCAAAGCCCATTTCATGGGTGACCACGATCATCGTCATGCCGTCGCGGGCCAGTTCCATCATCACATCCAGCACTTCGCCGACCATTTCGGGATCAAGCGCGGAGGTCGGCTCGTCGAACAGCATGACATTGGGTTCCATCGCCAAGGCCCGCGCGATGGCGACGCGCTGTTGCTGGCCGCCGGACAATTGGCTGGGATAGTGGTCGGCGCGTTCGGTCATATGCACGCGGGCCAACAGCTCCATCGCCTGCG
>DALYSR010000054.1:0-21001 GCA_031991825.1 Paracoccaceae bacterium | reverse complement strand
CAGCTTCACCTTTAGCATGACGGGAAGCAGCAGCACCAAGGCCCCCGCCACCATCGCGGCCAGCGCCGAAATCGGCATCACCCAAGGGCTGCCCAAGGCACCCGTCCCCAGAACCACGGTGACAATCGCGCCCGCATAAAGCTGCGCCTCGGCCCCGATGTTCCAAAGCTTGGCACGGAAGGCCACCGCCACCGCGAGGCCCGTAAAGATCAACGGCGTCGCACGGTTCAGCGTTTCCAGCAGCGCGAATTTCGTGCCCACTGCCCCTTTGACGATCTGCCCCAAGACGCCGAAGGGTTGCGCCCCCGCGATCATGGCCAAGATCATCGCCACCACCACCGTCGCCCCAATGGCGAGCGCGGGCAGACCCAGCTGACGGATCAGCGTGGGGTTTGCAATCGGTTCAAGCCGCATGATCAGGTCCCCGCCTCAGTTACATGGGCCTCAAACCCGTGACCTGCCATCCACAGGCCCAGCTCGGCGGCACTGAGCGCGCCGCGCGCGAAGGCAGGCGAAAGCCGCCCTTCCGAAATCACATGGATCACATCCGACAAGGAGCTGACCTCGTCCAGATCTTCGGAAATCAACAGCACGGCCGCACCCGCATCACGCGCGGCCACCAGACGCGCATGCACATAAGCGATCGCGCCGATGTCCAAGCCACGCACCGGCTGATTGGCGATCACGATGCCGGGGTTTTCTTCCAAGACACGGCCCAAGATCAGCTTTTGCATATTGCCGCCCGACAGCAGGCGAATACGGGCATCCGGTCCGGTGCAGCGCACGTCATAGCCCTTGATCAGGCTTTCGGTATGCGCGCGCACGGCTTTCCAGTCGATCAGACCGCCTTTGGCAAAGCGGCTGGAATAGGTTTCCAACACCGCGTTTTCCGCCAGCGAGAAATCGGCCACCGTGCCGGTTTTGTGACGATCTTCGGGAATGCGGCCCACACCACGCGCCAAAGCCTCGCGCGGGGACCAGATCGTCACGCCCTTGCCGTCAATTTCGATCACCCCGCCCGTAGGCAGCAGCGAGCCGCCGATCAGATTGGCCAAAGCCGCCTGACCATTGCCGGACACGCCCGCAAGCCCCGTGATGGTGCCACCGCGCAACTCCAGATCGACATCCTTCAACCCGCCGCCCGACACCCGCTGCAGCCGCAGGCGCACCGGACCCGAGGGACCGGCGGCAATAGTGGATTCGGCCATTTCAGCCCCCACCATCATCGCAGCCAAACCTTTACGGTCGGTATCCGCAATCGCCACCTGCCCCACCAGCTTGCCATGGCGCAGCACCACGGCCGTATCGGCAATCGCGGTCACTTCATGCAGCTTATGGCTGATGAAGATCACCGACAGACCCTTGGCCGTCGCCAAACGCAGGGTCGCGAACAAGGCGTCGGCTTCCTGCGGGGTCAAGACGGCGGTCGGTTCATCCAAGATCAGGATGCGCGCATCGCGGTACAAAGCTTTCAGAATCTCAACGCGTTGACGTTCGCCCACGCTCAGATCCGCCACTTTCGCATCGGGATCGACCGCAAGGCCGAAATCGCGCGACAGGCCAACCACCTTGGCCCGAGCCGCGGCCCGATTGTCGCGCAAGCTGAACAGGCTGCGGGTGCCAAGGGTGATATTCTCCAGCACGGTCAAATGGTCGGCCAGAGTGAAATGTTGGTGCACCATGCCGATGCCCGCTTGCAACGCGGCTTTCGGATTGCCTGCAGGCAACTTGGCGCCAAAGGCCTGCACATCGCCCGCATCGGCCAGGTAATGGCCGAACAGGATATTCATCAGCGTGGTCTTGCCCGCGCCGTTTTCGCCCAAAAGCGCCAAAACCTCGCCGCGGTGAAGCGTCAAGCTGATGGCGTCATTGGCCAGCAAAGCGCCAAAGCGCTTGGTAATATGGTCGAGGCGGAGAACAATCTCCGCCCCTTTGTAAGTCACAGTCACGATGCTTTCGGCTCGCTATCGTCGATGACCACGGTGAAAGACCCATCCTTGATCGCCGCTTCCTTGGCAGCAACCAAAGCCATCGCCTCTGCGGGCACTTTGCCCTCAAAGGTGCCAAGCGGCGCAAGCGCGCAACCGCCTGCATTCATATAGCTGTAAACGCCGTAGTTTTCAGCTTTGAAGGCGCCCGCCTTGATGCCGTCCAAAGCGACGGTCAGGGTCGGCGCGAAATTCCACAAAGCCGATGCCACCACGGTATCGGGATAATCGGCCTGGGTGTTGATCACATTGCCGATCGCCAGAATGCCCTTTTCTTTCGCCGCATCGGCCACGCCGAAGCGTTCCGCATACATGATATCCGCGCCGCCTTCGATCATCGCGAAAGCGGTTTCCTTGGCTTTCGGCGGGTCGAACCAGGAACCGATGAAGCTGACTTGGAATTTCGCATCCGGACGGGTTTCCTTGACGCCCGCCATGAAGGCGTGGATCAGGCGGTTCACTTCCGGAATGGGGAAGCCGCCGACGATGCCGATATTGCCGGTCTTGGTCATCGCGCCCGCGATGATGCCCGACAGATAGCTCGCGTCTTGGATATAGTTGTCAAACACGCCGAAATTGGTCAAAGCTGCATCCGCCGGGAAGGACGATCCCATCAGGAAAGCCACTTCCGGATAGTCCTGTGCCACTTCACGGGCTTCTTGTTCGACGCCGAAGATTTCGCCGATGATCAGCTGGCTTCCGCTTTCGGCATATTCACGCATCACGCGCGGATAATCGGTGTTGGAAACGTTTTCGGTATAGCTATACTCGACCAGACCGGCTTCTTTTGCCGCCAATGCCGCTTCATGCAGGCGACCGGCCCATTGCTGTTCGACCGGCACGGTATAAATGCCCGCAACCTTGATCGGATCGGCTGCCAGAACGGCTTTGGGCAGAAATGCTGCCGCCAACCCCAAAGCCGAGCCACCCAAGATCAGCCCACGCCGCGTCACGGCCTGTTTTGCAAGAACCATCGTCACTTCCCCTGATGAGTGTTTTCTTCGCAATTATCATAAAGCGTGATCGCGATTCGCCACTAGCAAGGCACGATCCGGAAGCAAATGGCGTAATTTCAAGCTAATGACTAGTGGTCGATGCCTGAACGCCCATTCTCTTGGCGATTGTAACTTTATTCCAAAGGGAAAATCTACAAGCGTTGCGACACCAAGCCGCGGAAGTTCAGCCCCTATCCGTTTAGGGGTCGACGTAAGGAAGCAAGGCCTCTGCCAAAGACACCAAAGAGATCGGCTTCAGCAGCACCGTGCCAAAGCCCGCCTCAAGATATTCGCGCTGCTGTTGCTGTTGGACATTGGCGGTCGCCGCCAGCACGGGCGGCAAGGCGCGCTGCATGGCCCGCGCCTCGGCCTGCATCTCGCGCAGGGTTTCCAGCCCGTCTTTGCCGGGCATGGCAATATCCAGCAAGATGACGTCGAAATGCTGATTGCGCACCGCCTGCAAAGCATCATCTCCGGTTTCGGCCAAACTGACCTCTGCCCCGAAGCGCAACAGCATCGCGCGCAGGATCATCCGATTGGTGCCATTGTCATCGGCCACCAAGACGCGCAAGCCGCGTGGCAGTTCCGCCGGAACCGGCGGCGGATCAAAGGTTTGCGGCGCAGGGTCATGCGCGTTTTGCGTGACCACGCGGGGCAGCGGCAGTTCCACCAAGATATCGCAGCCCTGACCCAAGGCCGTTTGCACCTCTAGCCTGCCCTGCATCCGGTCCACCATGCGCCGCACGATCGACAGTCCCAGACCGCTGCCGCCAAAGCGGCGCGCGATGCTGCCGTCGGCTTGGGTGAATTCGTCGAAGACCACGGCAAGCTGCGCCTCGCTCATGTCGATGCCGGTATCGCGCAACCGGATATGGACGCGCTCGCCCGAAGCATCATCCGCCGGTTGCACCGTCAGATGCACCGAGCCGCTTTGGGTGAATTTCACCGCATTATCCAGCAGGTTGTGCAAAATCTGTGACAGCCGAAGCTGGTCACCCTTGCGCAGCATCGCAGGCCCCGTCGCCAGTTCCAGATCCATCCGAAGGCCCTTGGCTTCGGCAGCCACGCGGTGGCTGTCGGTCACCAGCCGGATCAAGGCGCTTAGGTCCAGCTTGGCCTCGTTCAGCTCCAGCTTGCCGCTTTCGACCTTCGCCAGATCAAGGATATCGGTGACAAGCCTCTGCAAATGTTCCGCCGAGCCGCGGATCGTGGCGATCATCCCCTGCTGCTCATCGCTCAGCGCGCTGCGGGCCAGCAGATCGGCCATGCCAAGCACGCCGACCAAGGGAGTGCGCAGCTCATGGCTCATGGTTGTCAGGAATTGCGACTTGCTGCGGCTGGCGGCTTCGGCGCGCGCCAAGGCTTCGGCCAAAGCGGTTTCAGCTTCGACAGTGGCCGTGATATCCATCACCAGACCAGAGGTTTCCACCACTTGGCCCGCCTCGTCACAGCGTTGCGACTGCCCACGCAGCGCAAGCCAGACCCAATGGCCATCGCGATGACGAATACGGATCGGACGCGGCTTGGCGACATCGAAAACCCAATCGGAGGCGCGGGCGAAGGTATTGATTTCAGCGTAATCATCGGGATGCACCCTGCTCCAGCAGCCCGCCAAAGTCAGCCCGCGACGCTCGCTCGGCGTAAGGCCCAGCATTTTGGCACCGATATCATTCAGCTTGATGTGATCACTGAGCGGGTCATGCCGCCAGATGCCAACCATCGCCGCATCGATCAGCTGTTCCACCCGCCCCTCGGCCGCCTTCAACTGCGACACATCGATTGCGACCCCCGCCGCCCATGACGACATGCCCATCCGCGCATCATCGACCATATGGCCCCGCGTTTGCACCCAAAGCCAACTGCCATCTTGCTTGCGCAGGCGCGCGACCACATCGAAACTGCGCGCATTGCCATGGCGCATCGCGCTTAATCCGGCCAGCCATTGCGGTCTATCCTGCGGATGGATCAAGGCAGACAGGCAGTCCAAGCCCAAGATCGAAAACGCGTTTTCATCATAGCCCAGCACGCGGTTCCAATGCCGGTCGACAAGGAAGCTGCCGGTATGCAGATTCCATTCCCACATCCCGACCTGCGCACCCTTCACGAATTCCGCGAGCCGCTTCGATTGCACACGATCCTCGGTCACATCGGTGCGCAGGCTGAGCCGCCCGCCCCCCAGCAGATCGGCATCGCGCAAACGCAGGAAACGGCGGTTCGAAAATTCGATCACTTGGCCGCAAGGACGGCCGATATCGGGATCATAAAGGCTGTTCACGAAATCGGAATCACGACTCCCTGCTTCGGGTAACAGTTTGCTTTGCAAGATACCTTCAACGATATCATCGTAGCGCATTCCCACTTTCATCACGCCTTGAAAATCTTGGTGGGACGCACAAAGCCGCGAATTGGCAAGCACCAGCCTTTCATCGTCATCATAAAGCATCACCCCGTCGGG
The DNA here is from genome assembly GCA_031991825.1 of Paracoccaceae bacterium. Lineage (GTDB taxonomy): Bacteria > Pseudomonadota > Alphaproteobacteria > Rhodobacterales > Rhodobacteraceae > Pseudotabrizicola. The sequence goes on along the minus strand of DALYSR010000054.1, from coordinate 15,563 downwards.
CAAGGCTTCAAAGGCGCGCAGCAAAAGCGCCATCGACGGCTTGCCCAACAACGACGGCGCCCCCAAGATCGGCAAAACCCGATCCAAGGGCAGAGCGCGCAGAAAACAGGTCGCCATCGCAGTCGCGTCTGGACCCGCAACGGCCTGCCCGTGATAAAGCGCAAGCGTCACGCCATCGCGCTGCTGCTGCACCAAGGGCCGGTCTACGGGGCCGTCACCGGTGGCAGAGGCGATGTCAAGGCTGGCCCCGTCACGCGCACGCGATAGCGTAAGCCTAAGGCGGCAATCAAAAATCCGCGCCAATGCCGCGAGGGATTGGTCGATGTCTTTGCCCTGCGAGATATCCGCCAGCACTTCCGCAAGCTGCGGCCAATGCGCCATGTTCGCCCCTTGCGACGGGGGCGACATATCAAGCGAAGGGGATTGATCTTGCGGCAGAACGGGCTCCCTGCGAGACGGCATCATCCGCGACTGTGCCTTAGGTAAAAAATCTGTCAAGCCATATACGAAAGAATAGAATAATATCGCGGAATTGATCCGAATTCTTCAAGACTGTCAATAACGCCTTAACTTTGCCGAATTATACCGGAAGAAGTCAGAACTGCCTGCGGGGCGATTTGCCTTATGGCTTCCCCGGCATATTTGCAAAAAACGCGATTTGCCGGTTTCCGTCGTGCCTTTCCTTTGAGACAGCCCTTTGAGACAGATTTCGACATGATCCTGATTGCCAATGGGAATGGGTTAGTCGCCCGCGTGATGCGCAGCGCCGCGATCACCAGCTTCGGCTATATTGCCGGACAGGGGCTGCGGCTGGCCTCCAACCTGCTGCTGACCCGTATTCTGTTCCCCGAAGCCTTCGGGATGATGGCGCTGGCGCAGACCTTCATCATCGGTTTGGTGATGATTTCGGATATGGGGACGACGCCCTCCATTCTACACCACCCCAAGGGCGACGATCCGCGCTTCCTGAATACGGCCTATACCCTGAAAGTGCTGCGCGGCGGCATCCTGTGGGGGGGGGCAACCATCTGCGCATGGCCTTTGGCGCAGATATATGACCAGCCTATGCTGGCCTATCTCATACCCTTTATCGGCATTTCGCTGATATCCCATGGATTAGAACCGACCCGCGTGGATACCGCAGCCCGCCACATGCGGCTTGGGCGTCTGACGGCGATCGACCTTGCGGTGCAGGTGATCAGCTTGATCTTCCTGACGATCCTCGCGTGGAGCTTCCCTTCTGTCTGGGCCTTGGCCATCGGCGGGCTCTTCAATTCCGCCCTGCGACTGGGCGCGCTGATGATGTTTTTGCCCGGTCACAAAAACCGTTTCGAATGGGATCAGACCTATGCCAAAGACCTGATGAAATTCGGCTTTTGGCTTTTCCTATCCAGCGCGTTCGGTTTCCTTGGCCAACAAGGCGACAAGGCCGTATTGGGGAAATTCCTGACGCTTCAGCAATTGGGCATCTACAATATGGCCTACTTCCTCGCAGCATTTCCCCTGCTGCTGGGATATGCGATGACCGGCCGCTTCTTGATTTCCATCTACCGCGAACGCCCCCCTGCCGCCAGCCGCGCCAATTTCGAAGAACTCCGCAAGATGCGCTTTGCCTTGACCGGCGGGATCATGGCGATGACATTGATCATAGCCATGGCGGAACCTTGGCTGGTCAGCATGATGTATGACGACCGCTACCACCAAGCAGGCCCGATCCTCGTGCTGATAGCGGTGGCGCAATTGCCGACGATCATCTGCATGAGCTATGATTTATCGGCGCTTGCCGCCGGTGATAGCCGCAATTTCTTCTGGTTATCGGCATGGCGCAGCACCTGCACCATCTTGGGGCTGTTCATCGGCATCCATATCGCGGGCCTTGCAGGCGCGATTGCCGGTATCAGTCTGGCTGTTATCCTTGCCTATCCGCCGCTGGTGATCTTAGCGCGCAAACATGGCGCTTGGGACCCGCTGCATGATATCGTCTTTGGGCTATTGGCGACCACTTTCGGCAGCTATATTCTGCTGCAGGCTTGGCCGCTGATCACGCCCTTCATGCAAGCGGGCTGGTAGAACGCAGCCAGTCCGGCAAAACGCCGATATCACGCAAGACCACATCGGCATGGGGCGCAAGTTCTGCCGCGCCAGCCATGCCGGTCAGCACGCCCACGCGCCGCATCCCCGCGGCCTTCCCCGCTTGCAAATCATGCAGGCTGTCACCCACCATTGCCACGTGCCGCGGATCAATAGCCATGCTGCGTGCAAAAGCCTGACACATGCCCGGCGCCGGTTTCGATCCATATCCGGAATCATAACCCGCGATAAAATCGAAGAAATCGGTCAAGCAATGGGTATCCAAATGGGCGCGGGCCGCCGTCTCGGAATCATTGGTGGCAAGGCCGATCCTCAAGCCCATCGCCTTCAGCTCGGTCATCAAGGGTTGCAATGCCACTGCGGGCACCATCTGTGCGCGCGCCGCTGCCTGATTGATCAAACCCGCCACCTCATCGATGGAACGCTCGGGCAAGCCTTGCGCCAAAGCGTAAGCGATATCCTCAGCCGTGCCAGCGATCACCGGGCTGTTGGTGTGAAAGGCGCGCGCCTGCCAATCATAACCGATAGCCTGCGCCAGAACGGCGGCCTGCGCCTGATCCGCCGCGATAGAGCCCAGAAAGTCATGCGCCCAAGCCCCCCAGCTGGCAGAGAAATCAAAAAGCGTGCCGTCTTTGTCGAATAGAACCGCCGTGATTGCCGTCATATCTGCCTCAGGTCCAATGAATCTGCTCGCCGCCCGGCAAGAGCTGACGGGCCTGCCCCACCATGGGATAAGCCACGCCGATCGCGTCGCAACAGGCAACAACCCAAGCGTCATCCATCAAAATGAAATCCAGCACGGAGGCCAAGAATTCGGGATCACTGGCACGTTGCATCAATTCCGCGCCCGAAAACCCGCTCGAGCCCAGAAAAACCGGCAGCAAGTCATCATTGCCCGCCAGCCATGCCAGCGCCCTAAGGCCCAGAGTCTCGGCGTCTTCCTGTCGTTTCATCTGGCCGCTGCCTCCCGAATGCTCACTTAGCAAAGGTTTATCGGCAAAAGATTCAAATCACCATGAGTTTGGCAAGGAATCCTTAACCATATCGCGTCACAAAGGAGGCAGACCTTCGATCTGATTGACAGGTCGATCCAAAAAAGGTGCCGGATGACCGCGATGGGCAGCCACGTTGTGATAATTGATCCGATTACGCTCAGCCACCTGCCCCTTAAAGCGCAGCTGATGCAGGCAAGCTATCGCACAAGTTGTGCCAACAGTGGTAACGCGGCGCTGCGGCTTTGCCGCGATGCCAAGCCCAACGCGATACTGGTTTCAAGCATGCTTCCGGATATCACGCTTGCCAATTTCATGGCGCAACTGCAGGCCGAGCCTTCGATTTCGCATATTCCGGTGATCGCGCTTTGTGCGGAAGGCGATGTCGAACAACGCCAAAGCGCAATGCGGCTGGGCTGTGATGATGCGTTCTGCAAACCCTTCGACGATCAATTGCTGATGGCGCGGCTGCGCAATTTGATCCGAAATCACAATGAGTTGGGCAAAAGTAAAGTGCATGAGGCGGAACTGATGCTTGGGCTTGCGGAAACGCAAGAGGCCTTCACCTCCAGCTGCAAGATCGCGTTGGTGACCGAACGTGCGGGCGAGGCGCAGCGTTTCCGCCTGTCGATATCGAAATTTCTACCAAGCGATTTCCATTGCCTAGCCCCACCCGATGCGCTGGCCTTCGCCGCATCCGGCACGAAGCCCACCGATCTGTACATCATTGACGCCGATGGCTGTCCGCCAGATCTGTGCCTGCGCTTGATATCGGAACTTCGCAGTAGGCCAAGCAGTGCGCATGCGGGGATATGCTGGCTGGGCAATCCGATGTCGGGGGCGCTCTTGCCGGAAATAGCGCTGGATCTGGGCGCCAATGGGCTGATCGATTGTGCGATGGGTTATGAAGAGATTTCCTTGCGCCTGAACAGCATCTTACGCCGCAAGCAGAAGGCAGATCGGCTGCGGACACGGGTGCAAAACGGCTTGCGTCTGGCCGCTTTCGATCCGCTGACGGGGCTGCACAACCGCCGCTATGCCACCGCAAGGATGCAAGAAATCGCGGCGGCGGCGGCGACAGATGCCAGCGGATTTGCCGTGATGGTGGCGGATATCGATCACTTCAAGGCGATCAACGATTCTCATGGCCATGCGATCGGCGATCAGGTGCTGCAGGAAATCGCCAAAAGGCTGGGCATCCATCTGCGGGAAAATGACCTTTTGGCGCGTATCGGCGGCGAGGAATTCCTGATCGCTTTGCCAGCTACCACTCTTGATGCGGCCAATGTGATCGCCCAGAAAATCTGTAGCTGTGTGCGTAGCAGATTGTTTTGCGGGGGCGAACTCAATCTTGCGGTTACCATTTCGATCGGGCTTGCCCATAGCGGCAGCATTGCGCCCCATGCGGGCCTGCTGCCAGCGCAACGTTTCGAGCAATTGATCGCTTTGGCGGATGAGGCGCTTTTGCAGGCCAAGCAACAGGGGCGTGACATGGTCACCCTGCGCCGCTCGGCCGCATGAGGCCTGCTTGGGCGCAAGATCAATCGCGGTTGCGCGCTGATGAACGCTTGCGATTCACAATCTGTTCAAGATTTTGCGCGAAGACCAGCCGTTCGTCATCCGACATCGCCAAGATCACATCCTGCAACGCTTTTTGCGCGTCCTGCATGCGCTGGTTGGCCCGATCTTGCTGTATCGACAGCGCCTCTTGCAGGGCATTTTCATCCAATGGCACCTGACGCAGGGCGGTCAGGATCTGGGCGAATTCGCTTTGCATCTGCGCGCGCATCGCCCGCGGATCGGCGTGGCTTTGGCTGAAACTGCGCGCCAGATCCTTACGCTGCGCCCGCGACATCGCTTCGCCATAAGGCCCGAACGCCAAATTGCGCGTGGCCGAAGGCGGCGGCGGCTTGTCTCCCTGACGCAACCACATGCCCGCGAAAACGCCCGCGACCGCAAGATTGCACATCAGCGATGCCGCAAGCAGGATTTTCACCATGCGCCCTATTTTCTGCCCTTCAGGTGCAGCGGGTTGCAGCGGTGTCGTCATTCGCCTGCCTCATCGGTTAGGAAAATGTCGAAGCTTGGCAAAACCTCGATCTGTTCATTCGTGCTGAAACCGATGGTTTCGCTCAACTGCAGCATTTCTTCGGGCTGCACATAGCCGATCACCAGACCCGCCATCGCCGCCGATCCCATGCCCGCGACCACCGCCGCCCCGCCAATCGCGCCGAAGAGTTTGGACCAGAAGCCACGCGTCTGGCGCATAACGGGCCGCGGCTGGGCCGCTTCGGCATCTGCCATAAGCCGCGCCATGAAAGCATCGCTTGGCTGCGGCGCATTCAGGCGCGCCTCAGCAAACAATGCCTCAAGGCTTTGATCTTGCGCGGTCATCTTACTCTGCATCCTCATATCCAAGCTCCTCGCGACGTCCGGCAAGCGCCTGTGCCAATGCGCGTTTGCCCCGCGCGGTCAGGCTTTCCACCGCTTCGACACCGATCTCCATCACCGCCGCGATCTCGGGGTTCGACAGCCCCTCGATGTGGCGCAAAATTACCGCCTGACGTTGCCGGTCTGGCAGGGCAAGCAAAGCCTGCTGCAGCGCCGTCATGCGATCCATGTCGATCAAGCTTGCCTCTGCCGTAGGCGCATCGCTTGCCGGATCGACCTTTTCATCAATGGCCACCGAAGGCCTGCGCTTGCGCGCGCGCAACCGGTCGGTCGCCAGATTGACCACCACACGGTAGAGCCAGGTGGAAATCTTCGCCTCGCCCTGCCGCCATTCAGCCGCGACCCGCCACAGCCGCAGCATGGCTTCTTGCACGACATCCTCGGCCTCGGCCCCATCCCCCAGCAGCCGCATCGCAAAAGCGAAAGCCCGCGGTGCCAAGCGCTGGGTCAGCAGCCGAGCAGCCTGCGGGTCGCCATTGGCGTAAAGCACCAGCATCGCTTCGTCCGACACCTGATCCAAGGACTCTGTCGTCATCAACTTCCCGACATGCAACCCGCAGCATCCTGCCCGTCATCAACGGCACAACGGACAGGAAATCAAGGGGCTGCTGCCTCCTGTGCTTAGTTTTGCGGCGCGGCAGGTGCGGGCGGCATGTCACGCGGGCCATCGGCAGGCCCGCCTTTCGGGCCGCGTTCGTGGCCATGCGGTCCTCGATCCTGCGGGCCGCCATGTTTGCCGCCCCTGCCCTCACGCGAGGCAGGCGCCATGCGCGCACGCTGCAATTCTTCCGCCGAGAGGCTGCCATCCTTGTCGGCATCCAGACGGTCGAACATATTCGCAGGCATCGGCGGCGTCAGCAGTTCGGCGGCCGACAGCTTGCCGTCACCATCTACATCCCGGCGTTCGACCATCGCCTTGGCCTGCGCCTCGATCTTGGCCTGCATCGCTTTGACCCGTGCCGCCGTCAACTCTTCGACGCTGATCAGCCCGTCGCCATCGGCATCAATCCCTTTCAACGCATTGACGCGATAGGCTTGCAGCTCTTCCGGCGTCAGCTTGCCGTCTTTATCGGCATCGGCCGCCGCGAAATCGAAGGGCTGCATGAACCCTGCACCCGGCCCGCCAAATCCGTGATGCGGCTTTGCGGCACGATCGGCCATTGCAGCGCCTGCTCCAAGGGCGATCGCAAACGCGATAACCGAGCCGCCAACAAGCTTGTTACTCTTGAACATGGTGTCATCCTTTCAACGCGCAGACCACAACATCTGCCGTGGCTGTCTGATCCTTTAACGGCAGACCCTGCGGCTTCCGTCGCAAAAATTTGGAGCCGGTTTCAAGAAAGACCAGAAAATAGAATAAAGCCTTTTAACGTTGGGACAGGACGACTATCTCTACGGTATCAGGGCGTGACCCCTGCCATGGAAAGAAATTTAAGATGACTTTACAGGATTACATGCCGGCGCAGGCAGTTCCCGCGCCTGCCGAAGACCGCAACCTGCGTCAGGCGATGATCAATGGCTGGAAACGGTCTTGCCCGCATTGCGGCAAGGGGAAGATGTTCAATGGCTATCTGAAAGTCCGCAGCAGCTGCTCGGACTGCCACGAAGAACTGCATCACCACCGTGCCGATGACGGTCCGGCCTATCTGACCATCCTGATCGTCGGCCATATCTTGGCGCCGTCCTTCTTGTATATCTTCACCCATTTCCGCCCCAACCCTTATACCTTGATCGCGATTTTTTCGCTGGGAACGGTGGCGCTTTCGCTGTGGCTTCTGCCGCGATTGAAGGGCGGGCTGATCGGGCTGCAATGGGCAAAACGGATGCATGGCTTTGACGAAAACCGCCGCAATCTCTGACACTTCGGGCGACATGCTGCCGCCGATCCGTGATGCGGCCAGCACCATCCTCTGGCGTGACGGCCCATCCGGCATCGAGGTGCTGATGGGCCAACGCGGGCAAGCGGCAAGCTTCATGCCGTCGAAATTCGTCTTCCCCGGCGGACGCGTCGAAGCGGATGACAGCGATCATGCGGATGACAGCCTGCTTGCGCCGCTTTGCCTAAGGCGCCTGCGCCTCTGCTGCGCCGAACATGCCGCATCGCCTGTGACATTGGCGGGCGCGGCTTTACGTGAATTGGCAGAGGAAACCGGCTTGCGCCTGCGGATGCCTGCGCCGCAGGCCATGCGCTATGTTTTCCGCGCGATCACGCCACCGGGCGCGTCACGCCGCTTCGATGCACGGTTTTTCCTGCTGCACGCGACCAGCTTGGAGACGGACAAGGTCGATAGCAGCTCGCCGGATAATGAATTGTCGCAGCTGCAATGGGTCAGCATCGCGGATAGCCGCAAGCTTGATCTGCCGTTCATCACCGGCATCGTCTTGGAGGAAATCGAAGCCTTGATCCTTGATCGCCGCGACGATGGGGTGCCCTTCTTCGACACCACCCATCGACCGACGATATTGGGGCGGCTGGTCTAACCGCCCCGATATCCTTTTAATAGCGGACCATCTGGCTGACACGATAGCCGTTGAAGTCGAACACATCCGACGCCGCCCGCATCCGGTCTGCGGGCAAGGCGCCACCACGGTTCAACAAGAAGCCGAAACTTCCGTCCGGCGTGCCAATCGCCAAAGTGCGATAATCGGTATCAACCCAGACCACCCACCAGTCCCGCCCGTCAACCCGCAGCCGCCCCGGCCCCACCGGCTGCACGGCGCTTGAAACCACCTGCTGACGACCCGCGAAACACAGACTGCCCTTGGCCTGCAATTGCCCGCCCGCCTGATGGAATTGCACCGCGCCGCCCTTGCAACCTGCCGCGCCAAAGCCCGCAACCTGCCGCCATTCCCCCGCCAGACGAGACGGTGTGAACTGGGCGATCGACCATATCGGCGCGTTCGCATCGCGGATCGCCACAGCGGGCCTTTGCGGCGCAACCGGCGTCTTGCTCACACATCCCGACAAGGCCAAGCCAGCCAAGCAGGCAATGATAACTTTTTTCATGCGGATACCCTTTTTCGATGGCCAAACCCGACCGCCGCCCCCGCCAACAACGGGCCAAGCGGCAGGCAAGCGCAAGAGCTTTAACCAGCGTCCACCCAGATTTTCGCCACCGGCCCAGCGCCATAGGCGTAAGATTGCTGAGCCACCTCGACCTGATAGCCCGACAAGGCCCCATCCGACGCGCGCCAAGCTGCCGGATAGTCGTAACCGCCTGTTCCGACTTCCGCTTGGCGCAAAACCATGCCCGCCGCATTGCGGATGGTCAGGCTGTAAAGTTCTACCGCCTCGCCCAGCGCGACGTCGTAACCTTCCCAATTGTCATCCCCCAAACGACCACGCGCTATCCAACGGATCTGATGCATCCCCTCTGCCAAAGGGGTGACTTTCAGATGCGCAACCCGATAGGGGCGCAGGCCATTCCCCGCGAAAGCCTGCCGCATATGGATCACATTGGGCGCGGCATAACCTTCTCTCGCACTCCCTATCCGATAGTCCTGTGTGACCGAACGCTGATGGCTTCCCTCTGGGATTTGGCGCAAGGCATCGTTCAGCAGGACGACATAACTCCCGATAGGCCAGTGATCGGGCATCAAGGCATCCGTCCCCGCTTGTCCCCTGAGCCGTCCCCGCAAGGCATAGGTCTGTGGTCCGACAAGTTCGGCCTCGGTGACTTGGATGATCTCCCATTGATCCGGATGACCATTCCCGATCGCCAGCGCATTGGAACCGCTCAGCAGCATCTGTTGCGTTATGCTGCTCAGTCCCCCGTGATGAAACCGCACTGTCAAAGCGGGACCACGATCAAGCAATCCGGTCTGCGCGCGGGGCAAGGGTGTCAGTGTCTGACCTATGGTGGCACTGGTGCGCATGGACATCACGAATTGATAATCGTGATCGTTGTTTCCCCTCCAGAGTGCGATCTCTCCGGGCCAGGGATCAGCCATTACGGCAAGCCATGGGCTATCGACAATCTCGCGCCCTTTCAGCAGCGGCAAATCCAGCCAAAGCGCCAGCACCCGTCCCGCAGGTTGATAGCTTTGCCATAGGGGCTGGCTTAGCTCTATTCCCCCCCCTTGATAGACATGGGCCTCGATCCGCATGGCTTCCACCTCACGGGCTTCGTTGATCTCAACCCGATCAATCCGATAGCGCTTGTCTTCCAGTTCCAGCACAGCCCCTACCTGCGCCTCCAGCATCGACGGCGGCAGTCGCAGCTTCAACTGGTCCTGCGCCGTCTGACTTTCCGCCCGCCAGCGTTCAACGATCTCACGGCCCTGCGAGAGCGGCATCACCAAAGGCAACTCGCTTTGCGATGTGGTGGGTGTAGTGCTATCCACCGACAGGCTTTCGGCAACCACCGCTTCAAAGCTGCTTTCCCCCGCTATATGGGACAGCCGCATCCGCCCGATGATGTCCGGTATCCCCCCGCGTATCAGTTCAACCGAATGCTGCCCGTCCAAGCCCAGCGCAGTCCTTTGCCTATCGACCAGCAGATCAACCCGCCCAGCGCGCGAGGCGAAGGACAGCTCTCCCTCTCTTTCTAGGCAATCAAAGCCGTAAGTCATCGACAATGGCTGGATGGCCGCCCGTGCGGTTGTGACTTCCGACACCATATAGCCATGCACCACCCCGTACAGCCGTTCGGTCCCGACCCCTTGCACACCGACGGACCCGCAAATCTCGGCCAGAACGTTTTCCACCGGCTGGGCCATGGCGCGACCAGTCAGCCAATGGCCACGCGCATAATTCCCCCCATCCGCCCAAACATCCATATTGCGCGGGAAGTCGGGGAAAGGCCGCGCATCCCAACACCAGGCATAGCTCTTGTCGAATTCGACCATCTGCCTGCCATCAGGCGCCAAAGGATTATGGGCCGCGTCGCTCCAGTAACCATGCATCGCGCGGTAATATTGCATCTGGATGAAATCATCCCGCTGGCGGGTGGAATCCAACGGCGCAGCGGATTCCGAAGACTTCGGGTCCCAGAACAGGTTCGGCGCATTGGTGCCTTTATCGATGGCCGGACAGCCATATTCGGTGAAACGAAACGGCTTGGACTTGGCAATCCAAGCGGTCGCCGCCGACTGCCTGACACCCCCGATGCGGTTATAGTGCGGATGCGACCACCAATTCCTCAAGTCCTTATACCGAAAGACCCAATCTTCCTGATAGGCACTATCCGTAATTGGCAGGCGGCGCTGGGCGGCACTGCCCTCTGGGCCGTCGTAATACCAGTCAAAGCCTTCACCACCCGCGATATTGGCGCGAAGATAGTCAAGGTTATAGATCGCGCCCCAATGGGCATCGACATGATCCTCACCTTCGCGCCAATCGGACAGGGGCATGTAATTGTCGATGCCGATGAAATCGATATTCGCATCCGCCCACAGGGGATCCAGATGGAAATAGACGTGCCCCCCTGTATGATATCCGAAATATTCGGACCAATCGGCGGCATAGCTTAACTTCACCCCGCTCCCCAGTATCGCGCGCACATCAGCTGCCAGCGCCCGAAGCGCCGCCACGGTCGGAAAGCTGTGATCCGCCCCGCGCAATTGGGTCAAACCCCGCAATTCCGATCCGATGCAGAAGGCTTCCACGCCCCCCGCAATTTTACACAGATGCGCGTAATGCAGGATGAAACGGCGATAGCCCCAGTCATCGGGATCGCCGCCATAGATCACTGCGCCGCCTGAAATCGTAAAATCAGAACGCGCGGCAGACCCGAAGAAAGCCGCAATCTCCGTCGCCGCAGCCGCCGTGCCGTCGGGACTACCCGCACGACCCGGCGCTTGCGAGGCGGTAATCCTGCCGCGCCACGGCAAAGCAGGCTGCTCGGCCCCCGCACCATAAGGATCGGCCAAGCCGTTACCCGCCAATTGTTCCATCAGCACAAAGGGATAGAACATCACGCTCTGCCCACCCGTCTGCAGAGCGGCAATCGCCTGCAACACGGATTGATCCGAGGGCGTCCCGCCATAGATCGAACGCCCTTCACGACGCGGCACCAAACCCGCCTCACCGCGGGAAATTCCCCCCGCGTTCCAAGGCATATCGCGACCGTTGTTTTTGCTTTGTTCCACTTTGAGCTGCAGGCGGCAATAACCACAGCGCAGATCGTTCCCGAACCAGCTGACCACCAGCGACACATGGGAACATTTTGGCAACTCTCGGCGCAACTGGCCCAAAGCCGTGCGCATATCGCTATCTTGCGAGCGGGAATGCTGGTTCACCACCTCGCCTTTGTCGTACCAGCCTGCAATGCCAGCTTCCGCGACCAGATCGACCGGCGCATCGGCCAAAGCATATTCGCCCGTTCCAGGGATCAGCGCCACGCCGCGAATGACCTCCTGCAGAGCAAGCCGCCCCTCCAGCGTTTCCACCGCCGCGCGGCGCAACACTTCAATGCTGAACTGCGGCACCCGACTGCCGTAATCGCTCAGGTCCAGATCATCGATCAGGACATAGGCCAAACCGCGATAGGCGGGCGCGGCGCCTGCCCCTTCATGCGCCTCGATCAGCGGATCGGGGGTCTGGGTCTCATCGCCGCGATAAACCCGCAAGTTCAGCGATTTGGGGGCGATTTCGGTGCCATCGGCCCAGATACGACCGATCCCCAGAATTTCCCCTTCGCATAGGCCCAGCGCCACACTGACCCGATAGGAATATTGCGTGCCGGTCGCCTTGGGCGCAGAGCCCTTTCCACCACCGCCTTGACTGGTCTGAGCAACCTCGCGGAACGGCGAGGCCCAGATCACCTGCCCCGCCAGCCTGACGCGTCCCCAGACCTTGGGGATCGCCGCCCCCTCGCTTGCGCCCATCAGATAGAAGCGGTCCATGCGCCCCACCTCGACAGGTTCCGACCCCGTGCCCATCAGCCGTCGGTCGATCGCCTGTCCAAGGCTTGCCCCTACCGCCCGCCCGATCACCGCGCCCGAAAGCCCAAGGACCGATCCGCCAAATCCTGCGCCAACCGAAGCGCCCGCCGCTGCCAAAAGGATAGTCGCCACGTCGTCTACTCCTCGGGAAAGTGATACACCGCCGCGATCCGGCGCCGCCAAGGCGGTGAAAGCGAACTTTCGACCACGCCGTGACCGGTATAAGCATGAATGAATGCTGGCCTGACGCCCGCGCGGGACAAGATCCCCAGATGCTTGGCAGGTGACGCCTCGCGCATCCGAAACAGCAGCACATCCCCCAAGTCCAAGCCGTCTGATGACTTGGCCACCAACCACCGCGAGGCCGCCTCTCGCAGCAATTCGCGCCCGCCGGTTTCGCCCCAATCGAAGCTATAGGCAGGCGGCAATTCGGGTTCTTGGCCATAAACCTCGCGCCAGATGCCGCGGATCAACCCCAGACAATCGCTCCCCACACCCTTAAGGGATGCTTGGTGCAAATAGGGTGTCCCCAGCCAGTCGCGCGCCAAAACGGCAATCCTGCCGCGCGGCGACTGCGCAACGCCCTGCCCAGCGCCATGGGCACATGCTTGGTGCATCGGCTACCTCCTTGCGGCCAAGGCCGGATTGGCCCGCAACCAGTCTTCGCCGGGGATATGCGGGAAACCACGAAAGTTCAGGAAGTTGTCGAATTTCGCGCGACAGGTTTCGGCCTGACGATCACAGCCAGCCTGCAAGCGAATAGGGTCCCCCACGGCTGGCCGCACGGCAAATGCGTTCCACAACTCGATCAGCAGATCAGCCCCGACCCGCCGCGTATTGCGGATCATCGCCACCTGCCCACGCCCAGCGCCATCCAAAAGTTCGGCCTTGCCGGATTCGAACCAATCCTCGGCGAGGCCTTCGGGACAAACCACCCGCAACCGATCCGCCTGATCCGCCAGCAATACCGCGTCATGCACCATACCCGCCGCGCCCATATCAACCCCGCAGTGCCGATCCCCCAACCGCGCCGAACAGCTTCGGTGGAAGGCCCGCCCCGCAGTCAGGTTCAGCCGCTCTGTCAGCCCGCGCAACTCGACATGGAATGCCCCGCGACTGCGGGTGATTTCCCCGAAATTGCCGCGAAACAGGATCATCCTTTGCGCAGGATCGGCCCAGTTCACCCAAAGCGCTGTGATTTCGGCATCATCGAAGCGACCGGCTGCGATATCTTGCTCGCTTACAGCGGCATCGCTTAACGCGCCCAGCGCCTCGGAATTATCAACCGCCATCCCCGTGGTCTGCTGCAAGGCCCGCGCCGTCAGTCCGGTCTGCGCGCGATAGACCAGCCCGTCGATCAGCAGATCGCGGTCATGATCGGTGAAACCGAAGGCCAGCCCGTCACGCCGCTCAACCCGCCACGCGCGGCAAAGGGTGGTTGATCCGCTGGCCAGATGTGTCTTGAAGGCCTGATCCATAGGCTACACCCTTATCTCGACAACCGGCACATCCGGCACCTCACCCGCCCCAAAGGACGCCATGCTCGCCACCAGCTGATCGGTATCGAACCGCACCGGCACATCGAATTCGAAGCCCGCCGTGACCAGACAGCCGATGTCCGGCGCAACCGCGAAGGTGATCAGCCCCTTGTCGTGATCGACCGAAAACTCCAGCCCCTCGACCTTTGGATCATGCGCCACCGCCGCTTTGACGCTGCCCGCAACCGCCTTATCGATCCGACGCAGATAGCTTTCTCCCCCCGAACGATAGCTTTTTTGCAAAGCAAACGCCGTCCTGACCCCGTCGCCCCAGCCCAACTCCTGATCTTGCGCGGAGACTTGGGCCGAGGGCGCACAGGATTTGAAATCGCTCCAATCCTTCCAGCGAAAGCTATGCATCCGCCCGCGCCGCGCTTCGAAAAAGGCGATCAACAGCGCCACATCATCGGGATTGCGCAGACCCGCCCCCGCCTCATAGCGCCGCCGCGATCCGGCCCAGGCTTGGTTTCGTTCTTCAAAGCCATTGGCGAGCGTCACAATTTCCGTCCGCCGCTCCGGTCCGCCGATCGAGCCGAAGCTCAGATTGGCGGGAAATCTGATCTCGTGGAAAGCCATCATCCCCTCCATTCCCTGACAGTCCCAAACGCGCCGCCCTCAGCGATTGCGCTGCCCGCGCGCCAAAGCCCGCGCCGCCTGCGCCGCGATCTGGCTTTGGCTGCGCTGGAAGCCCTGCACATCGGGCGTCTGGATATTCATGACGATGCTGACAGCCCGCGCAGCCCCGCCGGAAGCCTGCACCCCCAGCTTGCCGTCAGCGCCCCGCGTCAGCGGCATGATCGCCTCCGGCCCCGCTTCCCCCATCAGACCGCTGCCTCCCCGCATGGGAAAGCTGACGGGCGATGTGACAACACCGCCCTTGGCGAAAGGCGTCACCCTTCCTTGGGTGAAGGCCGCCCCCTCGGCAAAAGGCATCAGCCCCGACAAAAGCGCATTCATCCCCTGCGACATCGCCCCGCCCAGCGCATTCTGCACCGGCTTCATCGCCACATTGTAAACGCTGCCCGCCATGCTTTTCGCGATCTGCCCCATGGCGTCCGACAGCTTGCCGCCATCGAAAGCCACGCCTTCAAAGGCGCGGCGCAGGCCGGACCCCAACTGGGTGGACAGCGCATTGGCCTCACGACCGGTGAAAACCATGCTCAGACCCATCCGTGCCAATTCCCCGTCAAAGGCCTGTACCATCGCCCCCGCCGCCCCGAGCGAGGCTTCAAGCGCCTGTATCTGTTCTTCCAGCGTCTCGATCTGTGTCATCAGCCATGCTCCTATCGGGAAAAGCCGCCACCAATTCGCAAAGTCGCTGGCGGTTCAGCGGCGGCGCCACAGGATTTTCACCCAGCATCAGCCGCAATTCACAGGGGCTTAGCCGCCAGAAGACATCCGGCGGCAGCTTCAGCCGCTGCAATCCCAGCTGCAAAAGCCCCGCCCAATCAAAATGGCGCCTGCCCTCCATCGCGCTCAGCCCATATCGGGCAAAGCAAAGGCCCGCGCCAAAAGCTGCGCCGCCAGCCGCGCCGCAGCCAATGGTCCCCCCTCAAGGCGATCCAGATCGGACATTTGGCCCTCCCATCCACCGGCCCGCAAAGCG
>DALYSR010000053.1:7453-21084 GCA_031991825.1 Paracoccaceae bacterium | reverse complement strand
CCATTGCAAGACGTCATGTCCGATAGGGGCCAGAATGGGCCGAAAAACGGTCAGCCAAGATTCAAGCGCCGCAGCCTGTCGCTCATCAGATCGCAAAGCACGGCGGCGGCGGCTTCCAGCGGGCGGCGGGCGCTGACGATCAGGCCCAATTGCAATTCGTTCAGCCCTTTCGCGTCCAAGGGGACGAAACGCAGCAAGCCTTCCGACAATTCGGCCAGAAACCCCAGCCGCGTATAAAGCCCGATTCCGCCGCCCGACAGGATCATCTGGCGCGCCAGCGGCAGGGAATTGGTGAACAGGCTCGCTTGGCTATGCACCATGCTTTCGGTGACCAGCTGGTCCAGTATCGAATGACGCCCCCGCGCATCGGTGGTGCGCACCAGATTATATGCGGCGATTTCTTCCACCGACAAAACGCCACGATCCGCCAAAGGATGATCGACCGGCATGATGATGCCAATCGCGGCCGAGCGTTGCGCAATGGCGCGCACATCGGGATGCAGGTCCAGCAGGAAGGAAAAGCCCAGATCCACCTCGCCGCTGGCCACGGCGGCCACCACCTCTTCGGGCTGGCAATGGATGATGCTGAAGCTGGTTTGCGAATGTTCCGCTTGGAATTGCGCCAAGACGCGGGGCAAAAAATCGATCGATGCGGAATCGATGGTGGCAATCGAAATATGCGATCGGCGCATGTCGCGGATATCGGCAAGGCGGGCCTGCACCTGCCGATAGTCGAGCAAAGTGCGACGGCAATGTTCCAAAACGATACGTCCGGCGCTGGTCAGATCGACCCCTTCGGCGGTGCGCGACAACAGCCTGACGCCCAATTGTTCTTCGACGCTAATAATCTTGCGATTAACGGATGTGGACGACACGTTCAGCACCGCAGCCGCTTTGCGGATCGATCCCTGCCGTGCCGTCTCGTCAAAGTAGCGCAAAAAGATCGAATGCATCATTTTCTCGCACAATCGGTCAGCGGTGCAGAAATTGCCTCACTGAAGGAACATAATAATCCTATCCCCATGAAATCCGGACTGTCATCCTTTCTCTTAATCAGAGCTGATCAGAGCTCATCCCCCCGACAGGAGATTGCCCATGACCGCGTCCCACTTGTCTCATTTTCGTGCAGATCGTCGCCGCTTTCTTTCGACCTCGCTGGCCGCCGCAGGCGCTATTGGGGCGGGTAAGTTGATGACCTTCGCGCCCGCCCATGCGCAGGATCTTTATACCTGCCGCTTGCAGCTGGGGTGGCTGGCTTCCAACGGCATTTTGGGCGAGGTGGTCGCCGATGCCAAAGGCTTTTATGCCGAGGAAGGCTTGAAGCTGGAAGTGGTCGCGGGCGGCCCGAATATCGACGGTATCGCCTCGGTGGCATCGGGTCAGGCCAATCTGGGGTCGATTTCATCCTCGCCCTCGTTGATGCTGGCCAGATCGGCGGGCATTCCGGTCAAATGTATCGCCGCCGGATATCAGCAGCATCCCTTCACCTATTTCTCGATGAAGACCAAACCGATCCACACAGCACAAGACATGATCGGCAAGAAGGTCGCCACCAACGGCACCGCGCGGATCTTGCTGCAAGCGCTGCTGGCGGCCAATAATATCCCCGAAGATCAGGTCGAGGTCGTGGTGATGGGCGCGGAAATGACGCCGCTTCTGACCGGTCAGGTCGATGCGGTGACCGGCTGGCGCACCACGGCGGCGGCTTTGGCCGCTTTGGGCGAAGACCGCGTCGAGCTGACCTTGTGGGATGGCGGCGTGAAGCTTTACGCCAACCCCTATTACACCACCGACGAGATGCTGGAAAAACAGCAGGACAAAGTGATCGCGATGATGCGCGCCGCGGCAAAGGGCTGGGGCTGGGCCTATGAGAACCGCGAGGAAGCCGTCCATCTGCTGGTGGAAAAATTCCCTAATATGGTGCTGGCCGATGAATTGTCGATCATCGATCTGGTGATGGAATATTCCTTCGATGCGCAGACCGCCGCCAATGGCCGGGGCCAGATGACCCGCGAGAACTGGGAAACCCAGCTGCGCCAATATGAAGAGCTGGGCCAATTCGAGGGCAAAGTGCCCAGCGTTGACGATGTCATGACCTTGGACATCCTGAACGCCACGGCTGACAGCCGTCCGAAACTGGGGGCGTAAACAGATGGCGCTGGACCTGAACCCACCGCCAACCCCTGCCAAAGCGGCCGTTTTGCGTCAGGCCAGCGTCCGCTTCGGCACCTTCACCGCGATCGAAGACCTGTCGCTCGAAATCGAAGACGGCGGTTTTTACACCATCCTCGGCCCCTCGGGCTGTGGAAAATCGACCTTGCTGCGGCTGGTCTCCGATCTGGTGCCTGCCGCCAGCGGCGAGGTGGAAGTCTTGGGCAAAACCACCGAACAGGCGCGCCTTGCCCGCGAATTCGCCTTCGTCTTTCAAGATGCGACCCTGCTGCCATGGCGTTCGGCGCTGAAAAACGTCGAATTGCCGCTGGAAATCGGCAAAGGGCGCGGGATCAAGCCGCAAACCGGCGGTCGCAGCCCGCGCGAATTGCTGGAACTGGTGGGCCTAAAGGGCCGCGAAGATGCGCTGCCGCATGAATTGTCGGGGGGGATGCGCCAACGCGTCGCCATTGCCCGCGCTTTGGTCTGCCAGCCGCGCATCTTGTTGATGGACGAACCTTTCGGGGCCTTGGATGAAATCACCCGTGACCACCTGAACCTGCAATTGCTGAATATCTGGCGCGAGACGGGGGTGACGGTGCTGTTCGTTACCCACTCGATCCCCGAGGCGGTCTTCCTGGGGCAGAAGGTGCTGATGCTGAAAGCCCGCCCCGGCAGGTTGAAAGAAATCGTCGATATCGACCTGCCCTATCCCCGCACCATCCGCGACCGCGAGACGCCAGAGTTTATCCGCTATGCCGCAAAGCTGCGCATGATATTGGAGGAATGCTGATGGCATCGGTTCCCGACACCCTGCCCCATAGCGCACAAAGCCAAACACACGGCCAGACACACGGCCAGACGCAGGCCAAAGCCGCAGCAGAACAAAACCGCCGCAAACAGATCAGCGACCGCGTGATGAAGGCGGCTTTGCCTTTGGGCACCGCGTTTGCGATGTTGGCGCTGTGGGAAGCGGGCGTGCGATTGTTCGGCGTGCCCAGCTATATCGCGCCTGCGCCATCGGATGTGGCGCGGGTCTATATTGATCAGATGCCGCTGTTGATGCGCAACTTCTGGCCCACCTTCTATGAAAGCGTCTTGGGCTTTATCGCGGGCAATATGGCCGCGATCCTGCTTGCGGTGGCTTTTGTCCATTCCCGCACCACCGAACGCGCCTTCTTCCCCATCGCGGTTTTCATCAACACCATTCCGGTGCTGGCCATGGCCCCGATCCTTGTGCTGATCTTCGGCGCGGGGTTGACCGCCAAGGTGGTGATCGCGGCCTTGATCTGTTTCTTCCCCACCTTGGTCAATATGGTGCGCGGATTGCAATCGGTCAGCCCGCAAGCGCTTGAATTGGCGCGCATCTTATCCGCTTCGAAATCCGAGGTCTTCTGGAAGATCCGCTTGCCCTCATCGCTGCCCTTCCTGTTTTCGGCCCTGAAGATCGCGGCAACCACCTGTGTGATCGGCGCGATCGTGGGGGAATGGGTCGGGGCGGACAAGGGCCTGGGGGCCTTGATCTTGGACAGCACCTTCAACTTCCGATCCGCCGTCCTTTACGCCACCGTTTTCCTGTCATCGGGATTGTCGGTCCTGATGTTCGCGCTGGTGTCTTTGGCCGAGCGGTGGATCGTGCGCTGGTAGGCCCGCGCAAGTCGTAATGCCGGATCGGCGGCAGGCCCAAGGGCAGCCGCCGGACCATCCTAAAGTTCAATCCATTCAAGGGGGCTTTCGCATGGCGGAGCGTCATACAGAAGTCGTGTCGGTGGCCGCAGGCCAAGTGCCGGTGGTTGCAACCTGCGACGTGGTGGTGGTGGGCGCAGGCCCCGCCGGCCTGTCGGCTGCGGTATCGGCCGCGCGCAACGGCTGCAAGGTGGTCTTGCTGGAACGCTATCACCATCTGGGCGGCATGGCGTCGGGCGGCATGGTTCTGGTGCTGGACGATATGGTCAATGACGGCCGCGAAATCGTCACCACCGGTATCGTGTCGGAATTCACCGACCGGATGCGCGCCCAAGACGGCGCCGTCTATCCGCCGCCCGAAGAATGCCAAACCAATTGGGAGATGTGGCAGAAGTGGTCGCGCTGGGGCTGTATCGACTTCCACCAGACCGGTCTGCCGCAGCCGATCATCCACGCGGTGGCCTTCGATCCTGATTGCTTCAAGCGCGTCAGCCTTGATCTGGTCCGCGAGGCGGGCGTTAGCTTGCGCACCCATTCGTGGTTTTCCGAAGCCCTGATCGAAGGCGGCAAAGTCACCGGCGTCATCGCGCAGACCAAGCTGGGCCGTCAGGCGATCCGCGCAAGCATGGTGATTGATGCGACGGGGGATCTGGATGTCGGCGCATCAGTCGGCGCCTCTTATTTCGACGGGCAATATATCGTCACCACCGTGTTCCGACTGTGCGATGTGGATACCGATCGCGCCGAGGCTTACGAATATACCCATCCCGAAGACTACAAGGCCTTGGACCGCGCCGCGCGACGAGTAATCGGGGGCGCCTGGGGGATGTGGTGGCTGAAGACGCCGCTACCGGGCATCGTGTGGTGCAACTGCCCGCATATGCCGGGCTTTGACGGATTGTCCCCCGAAGACATGGTCGCCGCCGAATACGAAGGGCGCGCGCGGATGATGAAGCTGCTGGCCTTTGCCCGCGACAACATCCCCGGTTTTGAAAATGCCAAGATGCTGGGGGCGGCGGAACAGATGGGCATCCGCCAGACCCGCCTGTTGCAGGGCGAATATGTGGTCACCCGCGATGACGTGAAAAACCGCCGCTGGTTCGCCGATAGCGTCTGCCGTGGCCGCGATTATTACACCCCCTATCGCGCATTGCTGCCCAAAGGCGTCGACAATCTGATCGTGGCGGGCCGCCATTATTCGGTGGAAAGCGAGGCGCAAAAGCTGTCGCGCGAAATCCCGCCCTGCATGGCACAGGGCGAGGCCGCCGGTGTGGCCGTGTCCTTGGCCTTGCAGGGCAATTGCGCGCTTCGCGATGTCGATGTGACCGCCATCCAGCGTCAGATGCGCGCCCAAGGCGCCGATCCGGGCGACAGGCCGTCCAGCAATGCAAGCTTCGATCTGATGGAGAGCGCAGAATGACCCAAATCCTTCCTTTGACCGGCGTGCGGGTGATCGACTTCACCCAAGTCATGCTGGGCCCCTGCGCCACACAGATGCTGGGCGATTTCGGTGCCGATGTGATCAAGGTCGAACGCCCCGGTGCGGGGGATTTGTCGCGCAATTTCTTCGGCAGACCCGAAGAAGCGGCGATGAACAATGTGGTCTATGCCTCGCTCAACCGCAACAAACGCTCGGTCGAGTTGGACAGCAAATCGCCCGAGGGCCGCCACGCCCTGATGGCGCTGCTGCGCGAGGCCGATGTGGTCGTGGACAACTTCCGTGCGGGCGTGATGGAGCGCTTGGGTTTTGGCTATGACGATCTGTCGAAGATCAACCCTAGGATCATTTGCGCATCAGGCACGGGGTTCGGACCGGTCGGTCCCTATGCGCATAAGGGGGGCCAAGATGTCTTGGCACAAGCGATGTCGGGGGTGATGGATAAAACATCCGATCCGTCGATCCCGAAGTCGATCTATCCCACCACCTTATGCGATTATTCGGCCGGAATGCATCTGGTGCAGGGCATTCTGGCAGCGCTTTTGATGCGCGAAAGGACGGGACGCGGGCAGAAGGTGGGCGTTTCGCTTTACGATTCCATGCTGGCGATGCAGATGCAGGAAGCCGCGCAATGGAGCGCGCATCGCGAGGTGCTGAATTGGGCCGCCATGCCGCTGACCGGCTGCTTTGATGCGACCGATGGCGCTTTGGTGATCGTGGGGGCCTTCAAGCCCAATCCCTTGCAGGATATTTGCACCGCGCTGGAAATCGACGATCTGTCGCCGCAATTCCCCGATCTGACCCGTCAGCGCGCCCATAAACCCTATTTGCAACAGGTCTTCCGCGAGCGGATTGCCACCAATAGACGCGACTATTGGCTGGAACGGCTGGAGGCGGTCGATCTGCTATGCGCCCCCGTGCGCGGCTTGGACGAGGCGCTGGAGGACCCGCAAACGCGGATCAACGGCATGCTGTTGGAAATGGATCTGCCCTATCAGGGCAAGGTCACCTTGCTGTCGTCCCCCGTCCATCTCAGCGAAGCGCCGGTGATCCTGCGCCATCGTCCGCCGAAACTGGGCGAACATACCGCCGAGATCTTGGCCGAACTGGCGCAAAGCGCGCAAAGCGGGGCGGCATGAGCGTCGATTACACCCGACAAGACGGCATTGCCCGTGTCACCATCCAGCGCCCCGAACGGATGAACGCGGTCGATGCCGCCACCACGGCCGAGCTGGAGCGGATCTGGCAAGCGATCGAAGCCGATGACACGATCCGCTGCGTGGTGCTGACCGGCGCGGGCGAGCGCGCCTTCAGTGCTGGCGCCGATATGAAGGCGGGCGGCGGCCAATCGGGGCTGGACTATTGGGCCAATGCCAATCCTGCAGGTTTTGGTGGCATAGCGCTGCGCCAAAGCCTGAAAGTGCCGCTGATCGCACGGGTCAACGGGCTGGCGCTGGGGGGCGGCATGGAAATGGTGCTAGGCGCGGATATCGTAATCGCCGCCGATCATGCGCGTTTCGGCCTGACCGAGGCGCGGGTCGGACGCTTGCCGCTGGATGGCGGCATGGTGCTGTTGCAACGGTTGTTGCCGCGCAATATCGCCGCCGGAATGATGTTGACGGGGCGGATGCTGCCTGCGGTGGACATGGCGCGGTTCGGTCTGGTCAATGCCGTCGTGCCCTTGGCCGAACTGGATGCCGAGGTGGACCGGTGGATCGCCGATATCCTTGCCTGCGCACCGCTGTCCCTCCGCGCGATCAAAGCGGTGATCCGGCAAACGGCGCAGCTATCGGTGCATGAGGCCTATGCCGCCCGCCTGCCCGAACTGATGACCGCTTTGGGGTCGCAAGACCAGCATGAAGGTGTCGCCGCTTTCAATGAGAAGCGCGCCCCGCAATGGAAGGGCCGTTAGGATGTTGGTGATCGGCAGCGCTTGTCTGGATGTGAAGGACGGCATTTGCACCACGGCCTGTCCGGTCGATTGCATCTACGAAGGCGAGCGGATGTTCTATATCCATCCCGACGAATGCATCGAATGCGGTCTGTGCGAAAGCATCTGCCCCGTCGATGCGATCCGCTATGCCGATGAACTTTCCCCCCAAGAAGCCGCCTTTACGGCGATCAACCGCGACGCCTTTGCCGGAGCCGATGGCCAGACCCAAGCGCCGGGCGGATGGCGGCGCGGCATGGCGCAGATCGCCGATCCGCAGGCCCTGCGCGATTGGACCGCAACAGCCGCCCCCCTTCCGATCCCTGAAAGGAACAAGCCATGCCTTTGACCGGCGTCATTGCCGCAGTGCCGACCGCCATCGATGCCGCAGGCCAACCCCTGCGCGCGCCTTTCCTGCGCCACTGCCAACATCTATTGGACAATGGCTGTGACGGGCTGAACCTGCTTGGCTCTACGGGCGAGGCGAGTTCTTTTTCATCCGCCGCGCGGGGGCAAGTGATGACATGGGCGGCAGAGGCTTTGCCCGTGGAACGGCTGATGGTCGGCACCGGCACACCGTCATTGGAGGAGACCATCGCCTTGACGCTGCAAGCCGATGATCTGGGCTTCGGCGTGGCTTTGGTGCTGCCGCCCTATTACTATAAGCCGCTGAGCGAGGCGGGGCTTTACGCTTATTACGCCGCGATAGATGCGGCGCTTGGCTCGCGCAAGTTGCGGATATGGTTCTATAATTATCCGCAAATGACGGGGATTGTGCTGCCGCCCGCCCTGATAGCGCGGCTATGGCAATTGAACCCCGAACGCTTTGACGGGATCAAGGACAGCTCGGGCGATCTGGCCTATTGCGCCGATGTGTTACAGGCCGTGCCTGCGATGCAGGTGTTTCCATCGTCGGAAGTGACCTTGGAAACCGGCAGGCAGCAGGGCTTTGCAGGCTGCATTTCCGCCACCGCCAATATCACCGCCCAGCTGAGCCAGCGGCTGTGGCAAGGCGATCTGACCCTCGCGCCGCGTGTCGCGCAGATGCGCAAGGAAATTGCCGCCCGCCCGTTGATCCCCGCTGTCCGCCATCTGGTCGCCCGCCTGCATGGTCAGGATCTGTGGCGCAGCCCCCTTCCCCCGTTCCTGCCGCTCGACGCGGTGCAAGCACAGGGTCTGGAAGAGGCTTTAGCTGCGCTGTAGCACATCGGTAAGGGTCACGCCGGTCTTCAACCAGCGTGACCCATATTTCCCCCCAAAGCAAAGGCGCATCGACAGTTCCGATTTTACGCGGTATCAGGAACAAATCAGGAACTATTAGGAATTGGTTTGTTCACCAAGATGGCGCGTCGTTTGCTTGTCCTTTGGCTACCGCGTTTCGCGAGCGATCTCTGGCTGCGTCGCAAGCCGGTCGATGCCCCCTTCGCATTGATCAGCCGCGCGGGGAATGCCGAACGTATTCATTGCCTTAACCCGCAGGCATTACAGGCGGGGCTGCGGCGCGACATGCCTTTGGCGGATGCGCGCGCGATTTTTCCCGATCTGGTGACCGCGCCATTCATGGCCGCGCATATGCAGGACGGTTTGCGCAAGTTGCGGCGGTGGACCATGCGCTATGCGCCGCAGGTGGCCCTTGATGCCCCCGATGGCTTGGTGGCCGATATTACCGGCGTGGCGCATCTTTTCGGCGGCGAGGCCGAGTTGCGTGATGATCTGGAGGCGCGCCTTGAACGCGCAGGCTTTGCCTGCCAGACCGCCATCGCGCCGACGCGCGGGGCCGCTTGGGCCTTGTCTCGCCATGGCGGCGGCATCATCGGCGAAGGGGCATTGCAGGCCATGCTCTCCCCTCTGCCCCTGTCGTCCCTGCGCTATGAGCCGAAGGTGATCGAAGGTCTGACGCAGATGGGGCTGCGGCTGGTGGGGGATCTTATTCCCCTGCCCCGCGCGCCTTTGGCCAGACGCTTCGGGCTGGCGCTGCTGCATCGCTTGGATCAGGCGCTTGGGACCTATCCAGAACCTGTGGGCGCGGTGGCCGAAGCTGAACATTTCGGCGTCAGGCTGACGCTGCCCGAACCTATCGGGCGCAGCGAAGATGTGATGGAAGGAGTACGACGGCTGCTTGGTTCGCTGTGCCACAAGCTGGCACGGGCGCAAATGGGGGCGCGCCGATTGCGGCTGGAATTGCACCGCGTCGACCGCGAGACGATCCGGCTGGAGATCGGGCTTGCGCGGCCGATGCGAGATGCGGATCGGATGGCCGCGCTGTTCGTCAAACATGTGGAAGCGGCAGATGCGGGCTTTGGCATCGAGGGCTTGCGGCTTCAGGCGCAGATGGTCGAACCGCTTGGCCCCGCACAGATCGGCACGGCGAAGGTCGCTCAAGACGAAGCCTTGCAGGATCTGACATCCACCTTGGGAAATCACTTGGGCTTTGAGCGCATTGTGCAGGCGGTGCGCATGGACAGTGCCATTCCCGAATTGCAGTTCCAGTGGCAGCCTGCCCCCGTCTCGCCGCGCAAGGATATGCCCCCCGCTTTCGGGCCGCCGCGTCCCGTCAGCATCTTCCCGCCGGAATGGCTGATCAGCAGTTCGGGCAATCCGCCGCTGCGCTTTCGCTGGCGCGGCATGGAATTCACCACGCTTCGCGCCCATGGCCCCGAACGCATCTGCCCGAATTGGTGGGAAACCACTGCCGGATGGGAACGGGGGTTGCGCGATTATTGGCGGATAGAAACCGGTGAAGGCCCGCGCCTTTGGCTGTTCCACACCCCGCAATCCCCCGCTTGGGCCGTGCAAGGAGAATTCCTATGACCCGTTATGCCGAGCTCTGCGTCACGACGAATTTCACCTTTCTGAAAGGCGCGTCGCATCCCGAGGAACTGGTCACCCGCGCGGCGGAACTGGGGTTACATGCGATTGCGATCACCGATCATAATTCGGTGGCGGGCGTGGTGCGCGCCTTTTCCGCGCTGAAAGAACTCCGCCGCCTGCGCGACGAGGCCATCGCCGAAAGCGAGGCGACGGCGGAAGTCGCCATCCGCTCGCAATTCAGAATGGATAGTTCAAGCCGCCAGATACAATCGGGCAGCACCACGATCACGCCGAAATCCTTGCCCAAACTGATCCCGGCCACGCGGCTGATCTTGCAAGACAGCCCCGTGCAGTGGCTGGCTTTGCCGAAAGACATCAAAGCATGGTCGCGACTGACACGCCTTTTGACCGTGGGCAAAAGGCGGGCTGGGAAAGGTCAATGCCACCTGACCCGCGCCGATATGTTGGACTATTGCCAAGGCATGGTGCTGATCGCTCTGCCGCCCGACCCCATGGATCACCCCCCTGCCCAAGACCATCTGCGCCAGATGAGCGACCATTTCCCCACCGCCTGCTTCATCGGCGCAGCCCCCCGCTATGACGGCCGCGACATGCCGCGCTTTGATGCTGTGGCGCAGATGGGCCAGATCAGCGGCTTGCCCATGGTCGCATTGGGCGATGTGCTGATGCACCGCGCCAATCGCCGGCCCTTGGCCGATGTGCTGACCTGCCTGCGCGAGGGGCTGACCATCGACAACTTGGGCGCCAAACGCCTGCCCAATGGCGAACATCGCCTGAAAAGCCATGACGATATGGCGCGGCTGTTCCACCGCTATCCCGCCGCGATCCGCCGCACGATCGAAATCGCGGACCTTTGCGCCTTTTCGTTGGGCGAATTGCAATATCACTATCCCGACGAGGTGATCGACGGCGAGCCTGCCATCGACCGGCTGCGGCGCCTGACGATGCAGGGACTGCGCTGGCGCTATCCGCAGGGGCCAGAGTCAAAGATCACTCTGCGGGTCGATATGGAATTGGACCTGATCCAAGAGATGGGCTATCCCGCCTATTTCCTAACCGTCCATGACATCGTGCAATTCGCAAGATCCAAAGGCATCCTCTGCCAAGGCCGCGGTTCGGCGGCGAATTCGGTGGTCTGCTACCTGTTGGGCATCACCGAAGTCGCGCCCGAAAGCATCACGCTGATCTTCGAACGCTTCATCTCGCGCGAACGGGGCGAGCCGCCGGATATCGATGTCGACTTCGAACACGAACGCCGCGAAGAGGTGATCCAATGGATCTACGAACGCTATGGCCGTGAACGCGCAGGCCTGACGGCGGTGGTCATCCACTTCCGCGCGCGCGCCGCCATCCGTGAAGTCGGCAAGGTCATGGGGTTGAGCGAGGATATCACGGCGCGACTGGCGGGCCAGATCTGGGGCTGGTCTTCGGCAGCCCCCACCGACGAGCGCTTGCGCGAAGCGGGGCTTGATCCGAAAGATCAGCGCGTGCAATGGGCGGTCAGATTGATCGGCGAGCTGATCGGCTTTCCCCGCCATCTGTCGCAACATGTCGGTGGCTTTGTCATCACCCAAGGCCGCTTGGACGAATACTGCCCGATCGAAAACGCGGCAATGGAAGACCGCACCGTCATCGAATGGGACAAGGACGACATCGACGCCTTGGGCCTGTTGAAGGTCGATATTCTGGCGCTTGGCATGCTGACCGCCATCCGCAAAAGCTTTGATTTGCTTAAAGAACACCGCGGCGAATACCATGATCTTGCCAGTATTGCGCCCACAGATTCCAAAGTTTACGACATGCTTTGCCGTGCCGATGCCATCGGGGTCTTCCAAGTGGAAAGCCGCGCGCAGTTGAACTTCCTGCCGCGGATGCAGCCGCGCAATCTTTACGATCTGATCTGCGAGGTGGCCATTGTCAGACCGGGTCCGATCCAAGGCGGGATGGTGCATCCCTTCATCAACCGTCGCCAAGGTCGCGAGAAGATCGAAGACCTTGGCGGCGCGCTGATGCAGGTATTGGGCCGCACCTATGGCGTGCCCTTGTTCCAAGAACAAGCCATGCAGATTGCCATTATTGCTGCTGGTTTCAAACCCGCTGAAGCGGACCAACTGCGCCGGTCACTGGCCACTTTCAAGCGGATGGGCACCATCGGCGGCTTCCGCGAGCGCTTCATTTCGGGCATGATATTACGAAAGTATCCCCGAGAATTTGCCGAACGTTGCTTTGCCCAGATCGAAGGGTTCGGCAGCTACGGCTTCCCCGAAAGCCATGCAGCAAGCTTCGCGCGGCTGGTCTATATCTCGGCTTGGCTCAAATGCCATCATCAGGCGATCTTCACCTGCGCGCTGCTCAATGCCCAGCCGATGGGCTTTTACGCGCCCGCCCAATTGATCCGCGACGCGCGCGATCACGGCGTTGAAGTCCGCCCAGTATCGGTCAATGCATCCGATTGGCATTGCACTTTGGAACCGCGGGCAGACGGGGCTTTGGCATTGCGTTTGGGGTTTCGAATGATCAAAGGCGTCAGGAAAGAGGATGCTGAATGGATCAAGGCTGCCCGCGGCAATGGATATGCAGACGTCGAAAGCCTGTGGCGCAGGGCAGGGGTTGCGCCGATCCAATTGGTGCATTTGGCAGAGGGAGACGGCTTTTCCGATTGCGGCCTTAACCGTCGCGAGGCCCTTTGGCAGGCAAAAGCCCTGCAAGGTCCCAAGCCTTTGCCGCTGTTCGGATATGATGGCGAAGGCCAGATCGAGCTGGATATCACCCTACCCAAAATGACCTTGGGCCAAGAGGTGATCGAAGATTACCTGGCCCTGCGCCTTTCCCTACGCGCCCATCCACTGGAAGTGCTGCGTGCGGAACTGCCAGAAAGCCTGCCTGCAAATCAATTGGCGCGCCATTTTGGTCGCATCAAAACCACTGGGCTTGTCATCACACGCCAAAGGCCCGGCACCGCATCGGGCGTGATTTTCCTGACCCTTGAAGACGAGACAGGGACCGTCAATGTTATCGTCTGGACCAAGATCTATGAAACCTATCGCCAAGCGGTCATCACCGGACGGCTGTTGCGCATTACAGGTCGCTTGCAGCGCGACGGCCAGATAAGTCACTTGATTGCGGAACAGATCGAAGACATTTCCCACCTTCTTGGAGCGATGGGTCGGCCGCAAATCTATGGTGCAGAAGCTGAAAGGGGAGGGGAAACCCAACGTCCGATCCGTATTTCCGCAGCACAACACCCCAGAGAACAAGCCAAGAAACTGTTCCCCAGCAGGGATTTCCATTGACTATCATGCTGTTAACTATGGACCTTGCCCGCGGGCAAGGTGGCCGCTTTTAGATATGCCGGAACATTTCTAATATCGGAAAGTCGGGGAAGGAGCCGTTCTAACACCAAAAGAACTTTGACCCAACCCACTTTTTGGGTCAAATCGGTGCAGATTGTCTTGCTACATCCAATCCAAAGCATGACCTGTAGTATCATAGCTTGCAAGTGATAGATCGATTGGGGCGGTTCAGGCAAATATTTCTGAATTTCTAAGCATTTTTCATATACGATCTGTAGCTGTGCATCGTTTCTTGTATTTG
>DALYSR010000053.1:0-7443 GCA_031991825.1 Paracoccaceae bacterium | reverse complement strand
TTTAAATCTATTTTATTAGATTCAATGTGGCGGACATTTTGTCCGTTTGCGGCGGACTCTATGTCTTGCGAATGCTTTTCTTCGACCAGTTCCGGATACAGGAACGACTGCAACCGGTCACGAATTATGATCAGATCGCGTGTTGTAAGCGTGGCTCTGCGTAGCAGCCTCTCGCTTTCGGCAACATATTTCTGCTGTGCATCGGTAAGGCAGATTCCATCGCGGATGATAAGGGCACGCAGGTTAACAGCTTCGGAACGGATTGAACGACGATTGGCCTCGTCACGCTCAAGCTCTCGGGCGAGGGTGATCAGCTCTTGTCCTTTGGCAAAGAACGGCACAAGATCCAAGCCATAGGCATCGACAATCTGACCGTCAATCCGTCTGGCATAGCGCTTGCCGGTGGCTGAATCTTGGCGTTTCAGAAGCCCCAATGCCGCAAGATTGGCAATCGAACGTCTTAAGCAGCGATCATCCAAATCACCCACACGCGCGCAGATGGATCGATTGGACGCAAATACGGTCAGCATCATACTTGGCAGGGCAGGCTGTTCGGCGCCATCTGCGCCTTTTAACGGCAAATAACTCAGACATGCATCCAAGACCGCCAAATCAGTGCGCGTAAGACCGATATGGCGTCTGGCCGTTCTGACGGCACGGATGATTTCTGCGCGAAAAATCGGCGCGAAGGAGGGGGGGCTTTGCTCTGGGCAGCCGAAAGCGGCCGCCGAAAACACGGAGGGTGTTACATGTTTCATGACATTTTAGCAGGCGTGCGAAAATGACCGTCGAAACGGGTATTGCGAGTTATGTGATTTTCAGCTATCAATCAGTTGCT
Source organism: Paracoccaceae bacterium (assembly GCA_031991825.1). GTDB lineage: Bacteria > Pseudomonadota > Alphaproteobacteria > Rhodobacterales > Rhodobacteraceae > Pseudotabrizicola. Next base: position 6,605 of record DALYSR010000053.1, on the reverse strand, counting down.
ACACAGATCGACGGCCTCTCGAACATGTTTCGGGGGGTCGTTTTCGTTTAAGCGATGCTCTCCCTAATTGATTGTTGCTTTACTTTACTTGCCCGCGGGCAAGATCACTTATGTTCACTCAACCAGCGTTCAAAAATCGCAGGCATTTCTGCCTCTAGATGCGAGATGAACTCTTCAGGTACGTCACTGATCGAAATCTTCCGCTTGCCGCGCACAATTCGCGGCACGGATGTTTCCGAAGGTTTAGAGCTAGGGGAAGGGGGGGCAGCCTTAACCTTCAATTCGGCGAGCAAGGCTTTAAGGCGGTCTGCGCTGGCCATATCGATGCGCACAAAGCCTATAAAATCTTCATCCGACAGTTCAGGTAGGGCGTTCACATATTTCCGCAGATCTTCCCATTGACGCCGCCCCGCACCATGGGCCGGGCCGATGGCATTGATCAGTCCACGCGGGATATCGCGCACAATGCCCCGCATGCGTGACGCTTGGGTTTCTTCAACACCAATCGCCTTTTCCACGGTCACATTGGTATAGCCTGCTTCAATGATCTGGGCCACAAACAGCGCACGCTCGATGTAGGAATTTTCCAAACGTGCAGCGTTTTCAAGGCCTTGAGCGATCAAAGCCTCTTCTTCTGCCATTTCCACGACCATGGCGCGGACTTGGATTCCAAGCTGACGGCTGGCCATGACACGGCGGCGGCCATAAACGACTTCGTAATCTTCGCCGACCTTGCGCAGCAGCACAGGAACCTGTTGACCGCTTTCGGCGATAGACCGCTTCAGCTCATCCAGATTGTCGGAAATGTCCAATCGATCCGCAAAGCGTGACATCTTGATCTTCTCAGGATCGATATCCTGCAAAGATCGTGCCATCTGCTCGCGCACAGATTGGGAAAAATAGCCGACATTCGGCGCCACGCGGCGCAGTTCGTCATCGGAAATGATATCATCAACCGGCATCGCATCAGGATCCGCCGTCATGGCATTGCGGATTGCTTTGCCGAAAATTCCTTTACGGGCCATTACTTACGCCCCCATGCTTGACGCAGATCGCCTTCGACTTCATCGGCGATGCGGTTCAGACTTTCCATGGCGCGGTCATAGGTTTTCTTCGACATGTCTTTCGGTTCGATTTCCAACAAGGGCTGCTTGGTATTTGCCGCATCGCCGATCGCGGTGGACTTCACGAACTCGGTGGCGATCACGCTTTCCCCGAGTATCGTGCGCAAATAGGACGCCATCTGGATCTGCGGCAGGTCAGTGCCTTCATAGCGTGTGATCAGAAAACGTATGAAGTTGAATGGCTTAGGGGCGCCGGTCTGCTCTTCCACGATCTCCATTAGATCGGCTGCCATGCTCATGAAGGAGGCAAGGCTCATGACATCCAACATGCTGGCGTTCAGCGGCACGATCAAACCGGTCGATGCGAAAATCGCCGCAATAACCGCGAAGCCCATATGCGGCGGCGTGTCGATCACGACCACATCATAGTCATCGCGCACTTGATCCAAGGCTTGCGCGAGACGGGCGTGGAATTGCGGGCCTGAACGGTTGGTCTTGAAAGCAACCGCCGTATCATATTCATACTCAACGATATCCATCGAGCTTGGCAATAAGTCCAGGCCGGGGAAATAGGTCTTCTGGATCGCATCGCGCATTGGAACCGGATCATTGAAGCGGATCGCGTCATATGCGGTCGGCATTTCCGGATGGTATTCCGGCGTGATGCCCAGCAGGTTGGTCAACGACGCCTGCGCATCAAGATCGACGAGCAGAACACGATAGCCGCGCAACGCCAAAATCTGCCCAAGATGCACGGTGGTTGATGTTTTGGACACACCGCCCTTCAGGTTGAAGGTGGTGATGACCTGCATCGGCTCATTGGGTTGGCGACGACGGTACTCGTTGATTCCGATGCGATTCTCGGCCCAGAGAATCTCGCGGATCTCTTGCATCTCGCCAGCCGTATAGAAACGGCGATTGCCGTTGATCATGGTCCCAGCGGGGAAGTTTTCCGCGTAAAGCTGTTGGTAATGGCGGAAGGTATTGTAGTTTATGCCAATAAAATCAGACACTTCTCGTGCGGAAAACATGCGTAATGTCTTCTGCGCGTTTGGCGGAAAGATCTCTTCAGAATGTTCGCGTAGGCTGCGAGACAGCTTGCTTGAAAGATTCTGAAATCGTTTGGATCCGTGAATCGATGCCATGAAATGTGCCGTCACTCGTTAGGTCTTTGATGAGCATTAACACATAGTTTAGATTTCGCTACATATTTCTGTTAAACAAGCAGAAGTGTATCTTGATAAGGCTTTATGATGTAACCACAAAGTTCGGATGGTGCTGAATCCTCTCGGCACTCTTGAACTTACGTGACCAAGAAGGCTGCGCGGCCCCATCATGTCGAATCCGTTATCAACGCCAGCCCTGGGACGGGACCGGTCACCTGCCAAATCTTCCGAGGTCCTTTCGGGGATGGCAGGTTATGGGTCGGATTATGCGGCAGGCAATGGCTTTAAATGTGACTGCTGCGATGGTTCAAAGCGTGACATCCGGACGATATCCCAATTGCGCCGAGAATGCTTTGGCGGCATCAACGACCGCGGCGACGATGCTTTCTTCGGTTTCTGGCGTCAGGCGGAAACTGGGCATTGATACCCCCAAAGTCGCATAGACTTTGCCGTCGGTGCCGATAACGGGGGCTGCAATACCGGAAATGCCTTCGCGATATTCTTCGCGACCGATGGCATAGCCCTTTTCCCGCATCTGGGACAATTGGGCCAACAGCGCGTCACGATTGGTTATCGTGGCCGGTGTGAACCCCTGCAACGGATCGGCAAGCGCTTGAATGACTTCGGCGGGTTGTTGCATCAGATAAGCCTTGCCGAAGGACGAGGCATGGATCGGCGAACGGCTTCCCAAAGGAGCGACGGCTTGCAACGATTGCACGCAATCCACCTTTTCGATGATGATCACATCGTCGATGCCGACCCGTGTCAGCAATGCGGTTTCATTGACTGCGGCTGTAATGGCCTGCAAATGCGGACGCGCCATTTGGCGCAAATCGCTGCGCTGAAAGGCACGCACGCCGATTTCCCACATCTTGACCGTCATCATATAGCGGCCATTGGGTTCGTCTTGTGTGACATAGCCCATTTGCGCCAAAGTTTCCAAAAGCCGATAGGTCGTGCTTTTGTTCATATCGATCGCGCGTGACAATTCTGCCAGACGCACCGGCGTGTCATAACGCGAGAGATGCTCCAGCAGAGTGAGGGCCTTGCCGACGGTACCAGACATGAATGATGCTCTTACTCAAGAAGGGTTGGGACCATCTTGGGTAGGATTCCCGCCAAGTCTAGTCAACAGTGAGGTTTGGACGTTTATTTTGCTTTGGATTCCACAACTTCGACAGGTTTTTCCGCCGCTTTCCATGCGGTGAACCCGCCCAAGATATGCGCGACCGGTGCCAGACCCATATCTTGCGCCGCTTTGGCCGCCAAGGCCGAACGCCAGCCAGATGCGCAATAGAAGACGAAGGTCTTGTCTTCTTGGAAAACCGGCTTGGCATAGGGGCTTTCCGGATCGATCCAGAATTCCAACATGCCGCGCGGGCAGGAATAGGCCCCCGCGACTTTGCCTTCGCGGGTCAATTCACGTGGGTCGCGCAGGTCGACGAAAACCACGTCATCGCGACCGTGCAAGGCGCTCGCCTCTTCGACGCTGAAGGTTTTCACGTGCTGGTTGGCTTCCGCAACCATATCCTTGATGTGTTTGGTGATATGAGAAGGCATTATATATCCTGCCGGCTTGCAAAGGGGTCATCCGTTCGCCAATGCATAGACCGAAGGCCAAGGATGCAGCAAGAAAATAAAACGACGTTGCAAAATGTGAAACTTTCTAGTCAGCATCACCACAGGCACCACAGGCCCGCATTTCAGGATGATATCGCCATGACCTTGACGCTGAACCACTGGGGGATCGACCAACTTGATGTGCGGGATGGTCAGCTACGGGGCATCACGGCCCATGATAGCGATCCCGCGCCGTCGCGGATCAGCGAAAATTTCCTCGGCAGCATTCATGGCCCGCTGCGGATCGCCCAACCGATGGTGCGCAAAGGCTATCTTGATGGCGATGGCGGAGCCAAGCGCGGCGAGGATAGCTTCCTGCCCTTGGACTGGACGGCGGCGAATGCCTTGGTCGCGCGTGATCTGGGGGGGATCATTGCACAACATGGCAATGGCGCGATCTTTGGCGGGTCCTATGGTTGGGCGAGCGCGGGGCGGTTCCACCATGCGCAAAGCCAGATCCACCGTTTCCTGAACTTGGCGGGCGGCTATGTGCGCTCGGTCAACACCCATAGCCATGCGGCGGCAGAGGTGGTTCTGCCGCATCTGATCGGCAATCAGGACGGGTTGTCGGCCCATCAGACCCCGTGGGAATTGATCGTCGGACATTGCGAATTATTCGTGGCCTTCGGCGGGCTGGCGGTGAAAAACGCCCAAGTCAGCGCGGGCGGTGTCAGCCGTCACCGTGTGAGCGACCAGCTGTCAGCGGCCAAAGCCGCTGGCACGCGCTTTGTCAATATAAGCCCCTTGCGCGATGATTGCCCGGCGGATTTGCAGGCTGAATGGCTAGCCGCGCGGCCCAATAGCGACGTGGCTTTGATGCTGGCCTTGGCCTATGTGCTGGAAGACGAGGGGCTGACCAATCACGATTTTCTGTGCCGTTACACCAGCGGATGGGACCAGTTCCGCCCCTATCTGATGGGCGAAACCGACGGCCTAGCGAAGACCCCCGCTTGGGCTGCGGGCCTGACGGGGATCGATGCGGCGCGGATCGTTGATCTGGCGCGGGAAATGGCCTCGAAGCGCACCATGCTGTCGATGGCATGGTCGCTGCAACGGGCCGATCATGGCGAGCAGCCGGTCTGGATGATCGTGACTTTGGCCGCGATGCTGGGGCAGATCGGTCTTGCGGGCGGTGGTTTCGGTACCGGATATGCCGCTGCCAATCGGGTCGGCAATCTGTCGCTGCCGTTTTCTTGGCCCGCATTTCCGCAGCTGCAAAACAAGGTGTCCGATTTCATTCCCGTCGCGCGTCTGGGCGACATGCTGGAATTTGCCGGTCAAGCCTATCGCTATAACGGTGGCCATTACATCTATCCCAAGATCGAAGCGATCTGGTGGGCAGGGGGCAATCCCTTCCATCATCAGCAAGATCTGGCGCGACTGCACCGCGTCTGGAAGAACCCGAAGATGGTGGTGGTGCAAGAACCCTTCTGGAATGCCATCGCCAAACATGCCGATATCGTTTTGCCTTGCACTCTGCCGTTGGAACGCAACGATCTGGGCATCGCCAAGGAGGAACCCCATCTGATCGCGATGAAACAGGCGCTGCACCCTTACGGCCAAGCGCGCAGCGATCATGACATTCTGGCGGGGATTGCGGGTGAAATGGGTCTAGGCGAGGCCTTCACCGAAGGCTTGGACGAAATGGGCTGGCTCCGCCGTCTTTATGGCCAAAGCGTTGATGTGGCGGGCAAGCACGGCTATGCGTTGCCCAATTTCGACACCTTCTGGGAAAACGGCGAACATGAACTCGCATGGCGCGAAACGCCGCGCGCTTTGCTGCACTCCTTCCGCGAGGCTCCCGAACTTCATCCTTTGGCAACACCCTCCGGCAAGATCGAGATATTCTCGCAAAAAGTTGCGGGCTTCGATCTGCCAGATTGCCCCGGCCATGCGGTTTGGATCGAACCTGCCGAATGGCTGGGCAATGCGCCCGAGGGCGCGCTGCATCTGATTTCCAACCAGCCCGCCCGCAAATTGCACAGCCAGCTGGATATGGGCCGCTATTGCGCCGAAGAAAAAGTCGCAGGGCGCGAGCCTGCGCGGATCAACCCGAAAGATGCCGCGCGCCATGGCATCCAGACCGGCGATCTGATCCGGCTTAGGTCACCGCGCGGCCAGCTTCTGGCGGGGGCGGTGGTGTCGGATGCGGTGGCGGTGGGCGTGGTGCAGATGTCCACCGGCGCATGGCTCGATCTGTCGCAAGACGGCGTGGACCTGCATGGCAATGTGAACGTTCTGACCCGAGACACGCCGACATCCAGTCTTGCCCAAGGGCCGACGGCGCATACCACATTGGTGATGCTTGCGCGTTGCGAAAGCGACTTGCCCGCGCATCGGGCCCATATGCCGCCCGAAATCGGTTGATGCGTTAAGCTAGATTTTCACCCGAAGAAGCCTGCGTTCTGCGCTCTGCCCAGCAAATGGGCAGAGGATAATTTTCTATATTTAAAAGCGAAACAGGGACTTATCACCGCCACCCCTTTGATCCTTCGCCCCGATAAAGCGCCTGGCTGCCGCTGCGGAAGATTGGGTTATTGACAAGGCCTATAAAACAATAAAACGTCGTGCCAACTATTGAAACATTTCGAACGATCGCAGCACAGGTTTCTCATGAACGACGCATCCTACAGCGAAGAACAGCGCATGGTGGCGGAAGGCGTACGCGCCTTCGTTGAAAAGGAGCTTATGCCGCATGAAGCTCTGATCGAAAAAGCCGATCATGTTCCCGATGACCTCTTCCGCGAGTTGAAGC
>DALYSR010000052.1:0-21345 GCA_031991825.1 Paracoccaceae bacterium | reverse complement strand
GTTCGGGCTGAATAATCCTCAAATACCTGATTTCATGTGGAATTATGGTGATTTTTCGTGCGTTTTATTGCAGGATTTCGAATAATCCATTTCAAAACCCTGCAATCTCGGTTCTGGCCATGAAGCACCGTCCTCGCGTTGAAGAACAAGATGATCTCTTGCGGCCGCGCTTGGTCGATCTGATCGATCCGCGCCACGAGCTGGTGAAGCTGGCGGGCATGATCGACTGGGAGGTGTTCGAGCGGGAATGGTCTGGCTTCTTTCCGTCCCACCGCGGCCGCCCCGCGACACCGCCGAGGCTGGTGGCGGGATTGCTCTATCTGCAGCATGCCTATCGGCTGTCGGATGAGGCGGTGGTCGCTCGCTGGGTCGAGAACCCCTATTACCAGCATTTCACCGGCGAGGTGTTCTTCCAGCACCGCCCGCCGATAGATCCTTCGTCTTTGACCCGCTGGCGTAGGCGGATTGGCGAGGAAGGTGTTGAGTGGCTCCTGACGCAGACGATCCGTGCAGGGCAGGCCTCAGGGACGATCCATGAGGACAGCCTCAAGCGGGTGGCCGTTGATACGACGGTGATGGAGAAGGCGATTGCTCATCCCACGGAGTCCCGTTTGCTCGATCGCGCCCGCAGCCAATTGGTCGCCTTAGCGCAGGAGGCGGGGATCGACTTGCGCCAATCCTATACGCGGCTGTCGCCACGTCTTGCCTTGCAAGTGGGGCGTTATGCGCATGCCAAACAGTTCAAGCGCATGCGTAAGGCGTTGAAGAGGCTCAAAGGTTATACTGGCCGAGTGATGCGGGACCTGCGCCGTCATCTGCAGGACATCCCCGAGGGGGATTTGCGCAAGCGCATCACCACCAAGCTGGCACTGGTCTCGCAGCTGCTGCATCAGCCTGCAAAGGGCGGTGACAAGATCTATGCCCTGCACGCTCCCGAAGTGGACTGCATCGCAAAAGGTAAAGCACGGGTGCGCTATGAGTTCGGCTGCAAAGTCAGCATTGCCACCAGCCTTGATGAGGGCTTCGTTGTCGGCATGCGCAGTTTTGCCGGCAGTCCCTATGACGGCCATACGCTCCGCGAGGCGCTAGAACAGGTTGAAATCCTCACCGATCAGCGCCCCGAACTCGCGGTGGTCGATCGCGGCTACCGTGGTCACGGCGAGACCAAAACCCGCGTCCTGATCAGCGGCACGCGGCGCGGCCTGACACCGAAGCTCATCGCCGATCTCCGCCGTCGCAGCGCCATTGAGCCAGAAATCGGTCATATGAAAACCGATGGCCGCCTTAGCCGATGCACCCTAAAAGGCGAAACTGGAGACGCCATGTTCGCGGTCCTTTGCGCCTGCGGCCACAACATCCGCAAGATCCTCGCCCACCTCAGGCTTTGGCTTGCTTATATCATGGCGGCTATTTGGGTAGCTGCAGGAATGGAGAACCCGCGCTTTCAAAGGGCTATTGCTTCCTGAACGCTTTGTTCAGATCCAACTCAGGGGCGTTGACGACCGGAAGATACCGGCGCGTTTCATCTGGGCGATCACATCGCGCGGCACATGGCCGATCGCGTCGAAACTGCCCGCACGCAGGCGCAGCATGTCGAGCAAGGTCCGGAAGGCGGCATCGGGATCAGCCTCCATCCGCACATGGCGCGATATCATCGGATCATCGGGAAAGGCGTGAAGTTCGGCGGGCGGGCAGATGGTCAAGGGAGGCTTCCTTCGTCTGCTGTCTTTGATGCGTCTGATGGCGCATGCGGGATGGCTTGGCCCTATCAACAGCCAGCATCCAGCATGGGTCAAATTAATTATATGAAATGTATATATGAGCCATATTGATGAAGTGGGGGAATGTGTATGATTTCATGGCTCAAGGCGGCGGACGACGGCTTGGGGTCGATTTATCCCGCGCGTCAAGATGCGGGGCTTTTGCGGAAATACTGCACGCACAGCCGGAGAATTGCCAAGATTTGCGCCATTTCGCCCGATCCGTGGACAGCCTTGAAAGATATCCACTCAAAATCGACCCCAGCCGCGAAACATGTGAAGGCTTTGGCTGAAATCGCTTGTGCGGATCGATATTTACGTTAATTTTACCGCAATAACCCCTCCAAGATTGGAATGACCAATGCCCTCGACCACCGCCTATCTGGAACATGTGGCCTTTTACGTGCGGGATTTGGCGCCGCATCGCGCCTTTTTCGAAGGGGTATTGGGCATGAATGTCACCCAGATCGACGGGCCGGAAGACGCGCCGCGCCAGCTTTGGCTTCTGGGCGGCATCCAATTGACCGAAAATCCCGATTTCGACGGCACCGAAGGGCGCTTCAACCATCTGGGCATTGTCTGCACCGACCCGCAGGCGGCGATCGCAGGCGCTTTGGCCCATGGCGGCGTGCAGACCGAACGCGGGGCCCATTGGGTGCGGATGCCCGACGGCCTTTATCTGGAATTCCTGCCGCAAAAACACGATGCGGTCCGTATCGCACGCGGCATCGATCCGCGCGGCTGATGCCTGCTGCGGACCGACTTGGCAAGGCCCAAGATTTCTTGCTAAGATCAAGTCAATACTCGGTTTAAATCACGCCCCGCGCCAAAACGGGGCAGCTTGGAAAGAGTGCTTATGGCGGACGAATCCCCACAATCCGAGGGCCTGACACGTCAAGTCCGTCATATGAAAAAGAACTGGCCCTTCTATTGGATTTCCCGCGTCAATGCCCGCTATGTCGAGGTGTTGGAGCGCCGGCTGAAAACCATGGGATTGGACATGCCGCGCTGGCGGGTGCTGATTTCGCTCTATGAGGAAGACCATCTCAGCATATCCGAAATCGCCGATTTCAGCGTGATGAAGCTGAATACCGCCACCAAGGTGGTTCAGCGCATGGTGCAAGACGGCATGGTCGAAACCCGTGTGCGCCCCAATGATGGCCGCGTGACCGAAGTGTCACTGACCGCGAAGGGCGACGAGATGCGCCAGATTGCGCTTGTGGAAGCGGAAAAAATCCTTGCGGCCTCCTTCGTGAATATCCCCGCGAAGGAATTGGCGGCGCTCAATGGGATGCTGGAAAAGGTATTGAACCGGCTAAAGGAAATTTAGCCGGTCCGATACCTAGATTGATAGCGCTCAGCCGTGGTCCGGACCTTCCAGACCATGAAAATCGCGGCCAAACCAGACCAGCCCGCCGATGCGGCCATCGCGCAGATGGGTCGCGTCCACCTGGCAAAACAGCACGCTGTGGCTGCCTTGCGACAAGACCTGATCGATGCGGCATTCAAAGGCCACCGGTGCATCGCGCAGCAGCGGCGCGCCATGGCTGCCGACCGTCCATTGGGCATCGGCAAAGCGCTCCTCGCCGGTCCAGCGGGCGAAAAGGCGCGAGAGATCGCGGTGCCTTTGATCCAGCACATTCACCACCAGCCGGCCGTTTTCCAACAAAGCGGCATGGGAAAAGGCAGTCTTGTTGATACAGACCAATAGCGTCGGCGGGCTATCGGTGACCGAGCAGACCGCCGAGACGGTCAGCCCATGGCGCCCCGCGGCACCATCGGTCGTCACCAGATTGACCGAGGCGCCCAATCGGCTCATGCCTTCGCGAAAGGCCAAGGCTTCGGGTGAGGGCGGGACAGGGGCCGCCATCATCAGATATCCAGCACCAGACGCGGCGATGAACAGCGCGAACAGCAGGCACAGATCATGTCGCCGTCTGCCTTTTCATCATCGGTCAGGAATTTGTCACGGTGGTCCAATGTGCCTTCCAGCACATCGGTGACACAGGTGCCGCAGACGCCTTCTTCGCATTTGACCACGATCTTGACGCCCGCGCGGGCCAGCGCTTTGGCGATGGTATCATCGGGGCCGACCGTCACGGTGACGCCAGATCGCTTGGCCACCACCTCGAATCCGGTTCCCGTAAGGTCCACCTCGGCAGAGAAATATTCCCTGTGGATAGTGGCATCGGCATGCCCTGCGCGCGCGGCTTCGGCAATCACCCAATCCATAAAGCCCTGCGGCCCGCAGACATAGATATGGCTGCCTTTGGCAGCGGTGGGCAGATCACGCGACAGGTCCAGCTTCTGATCTGCCGCGCCGTCGTCATGGTGGAAGACGACCCGATCCGCCCAGGGGCTTTGCGCGATCAGGCCGGTGAAGGCGGTGACGGATGCGGAACGGGTGCAGTAATGCAAGGTGAAGTCGCGCCCCAAAGCGTGAAGCCGCTGCGCCATCGCCAGCATCGGCGTGATGCCGATACCGCCGCCGAACAGCACCGTGCGCGTGGCGGTTTCTTCCAAGGGAAAGTGGTTGCGCGGGCCTTCGACTTCGAATGTCGCACCGACTTTGGCCAAGCGATGCAGCGCTTGCGATCCGCCACGGCTTTTGGGATCGCGCAGCACGCCGATTTCATAGAAAGTGGTTTCGGCCGGATCGGAACAGAGCGAATATTGCCGCCACAGATCAAGGCCTTGGTCTTGCAGGTGAATATCCAGATGCGCCCCCGCCGCAAAGGCGGGCAAGGCCGCCCCCGACGGGTCGGCAAAGCGCAGGCGCAAGATATCGCCTGCTTCGGCGATGCATTGGGTCAGCACCAAGGTGCGGGTTGTCACGCTCATATCCAAACTCATCGCATATAAATCCCGCCGTTGACGTCCCAACAAGCGCCGGTGACGAATGCCGCCTGCGGGCCTGCCAACAGGGTGACAAGATCGGCCACAAAGGCCGGATCCCCCAATTGGCCCACCGGCACATTGGCCAAGGCCGCGGCCAGTTTATCGCCGCGCAGCACCTCGCGGACCATGGGCGTATCCATCGGCCCCGGCGCGATCGCGTTACAGGTAATGCCGAAGGGCGCCAGATCGCGCGCGAATACCTTCGTCAGGGTCATGATCGCTCCTTTCGAGGCCGCATAATGCGCCCCCGTGGCGGTGCCGCCGTTTTGCCCCGCCAGCGAGGCCATATTGATGATCCGGCCATAGCCGCGCTGCTTGAAATGGCGGCCGAAGATCTGGCTACCGGCAAAAGTGCCGCCGGCATTGGTGGCCATGATGGCGTTGAAATCCGCCGGATCGATATCCAGCAACGGCTGCACCGCCGTGCGTGCGGCATTATTGACCAAAACCTCGACCGATCCCCAGCGGGTGACGCATTTGTCCAGCACCGCTTGGAAATCTTCGGGACGATTGACATCCAGCGTGGCTGTCACTGCGGTTTCACCCGCCAAATCCAGCTCCGACGCCAAAGCCAGCGCGGCTTCGGCCTGGATATCGGCAATCACCACGCGAAAGCCTGCAGCATGCAAGGCGCGCACCATATAGGCGCCAAAGCCCGTCGCGCCGCCGGTGATCACCGCGGTCTGGATGGTTTCGGGAAGGGGCGCCGCCATCAGAACAGATAGCTGAACGAATTCAGCATCCCGTCTGAATTGAGGAGGCGCACCACCTTGTTGCGGATTTTCCACTGTCCATCGACGCGGGCGAGATCATGGCTAAGATTGGCGGCCCAGATCCGCTGACGGCCGAATTTGTCTTCGACGACATGCTGGGCGCAGGTAACGCTGCAGCTATCCACATCGACTTTGGTCAACACGAAGCGGCTATTGGTGCGGATGGTTTGGGCGGGGGGCGCCGAGGAAATCGAGAAGCCCTGTTTGAACCGTTCAATCCGGTCGCGCCGCATCTTGTCATTGTCGCGGCACAGGTTCAGCGCATCATCGAAATCTTCGTCTTTGGTGTCGCCGATCGGCATGGTGTAGAAGCCTTCGGGTATCCACAGCGCCAGCCATGCGTCGTATTCCTTGCGGTCCAACAGATCGGCTTCCGCCCAGATGAAGGCCGCGACCTCTTGCAGCAATGAATTGCGGTCGATTTGGGTCATGGCATTCATTGCGACATCATCCTTTTCCACATCTCATAGGCCGCGCGCATACCGGTTTCGGCGCTGATATGACCGCGCGGGCCGTCATCGCCTGCGACTTCATCGACAAGGCCGCGATTGACCAGCACCGGCAAGGCCGCGCCGCCACGAGTGCCGCGTTGGACCCGTTCCCAAACCTCGGCATCATCGGGGCTGCCAAAGCCCATCGGCCCTTGGAAATGTTCATGCAAACGCAGGCGCATCCGGTTGGCGGCGACGGGCCCCCCCTCCATGCCGATGGCGATATGGCGGATATCGGTCTTATCGACCGCCATCGGCGTCAGCACACGGAAGAAGGCCAGCGAGAAGGACACATTGGGGAAGAGGTTCAGGTTGAACCCTGCCCCGCCCACCGCGCGGACGATCTTTTTCACCTGATCCTCGGGATAGCCCTCGTCGCGCAATTCCTGCGCCAGCTCACAGAAGCGTTCGGGGATCGGCGCATCCAGATTGTCGTCCAGATCGATCAGTTCGGGGATCATCACCATCACCGAATGGCCATTGCCCAGATCCTCGACGAAACCCTTGCCGGTTTCGAGGAATTCGAACATCTCTTCGGTCGCGCCATCCAGCGATTGCATGAAGCTTTTGTGCACGACGGGGAAGTGATAGGCATCGGTGGTGTTTTCCAGCTGCACCTTCCAATTCATCGGCACAGAAAACTGGTGCTCGCCCAAAACCTTGACCGGAAAACCGCCGCCCTGTTTCATGAACAGGTCGATCCACTTTTTCACCGGACCAAGGAAATCGGCCAAAGGCTCGATATCCTCGTTGAAGGTGGCGAAGACCATGCCCGCATAGCTTTCGGTGCGCAGGCGTTGCAGCCCGTGCTGTTCCTTGTTGAAATCATCGCCATATTGTTCGGGATAGGGCAGCGCGCGCAGGCTGCCGTCCAAGCCATAGCCCCAGCCGTGATAGGGACATTGGAAAGAGGATGTCTTGCCCTTCTTGACTTCGCAAACGGTGGCGGCGCGGTGGCGGCAGCGGTTGACCATCACATGGATCACCCCCTTACGGTCGCGCACCACGATGACCGGCTCCAACCCCACATTCGACAGCTTGAAGCTGCCCTTGTCGGGGAATTCGCTGTCATGCGCGACCCAGACCCAGGTGCGGCGGAAGACCTTTTCCATCTCCAGCTTGAACAGCTCGGGGTCTTCATACATTTCGGTGGCGACTTTGGCGTCTTGTGAATAAAGCGCGTCGAGGTCACTGAATTTCGGCATGTCGAGGGACATGTTCAGCTCCAATTCTGTCATCTTGAAATCGAAAGGGCGAGGAATTCTGGATCAGAATTCCGGAATGGTCAGGGCGCGGCCCATGCGGGCTTCGACGCGCATATATTTCCACAGGCGGTGGTCTTGGTCATCGACCACGATGGTGCGCAACAGGTTGCAAGCCGCGATCACGCTTTGACGGTCGGGGAAATCGCAAAGCATATACCATGTCCAAGGGAAGGAGGGCGAGGTGCCCACTTGGGTCTGGTCATCATCCAAGGTGCCCAGCACGGTCACGCCGTCCAGTTTCGCCACACCGACCATGAAATCCTGTGTTGCCTTCCAGACCGGACCGATCTGCGAAAACGGCAGCTCGAAGAACGGCGGCTGCACGGCCGAACAAAGGAGCGTGCGGATCGGGGTCGGTTCTGACATCTGGCTGGTCCTTTGGGCAAGGGAATGAAGGTGAGCGGCTGGATGGGGGGAATTACGGGAAGCCCGGCGGGCAGGGTTGATCGAAGATCGCAGCACCAGCCGCTTGCCATGTGCCGGGGCCAAGGAACGCATGTTGCGCCACACAGGCCGCATCCAGCATGAAGCGCCCCAAGGGATGACCGGCCATGGTGGCTTCGGAGCCGCCCAAGACAAAGGCGATCCGCGCGGCTTCGGCGCTGTCGGTCGCGGCTTTGCTGGCGGTTTGGCGCAGGCGGATATGGGTCGGACGCGAGACCGCACCAAGGCGGTTCAATTCGTCCCATGCCTGTTCGATCGCATCGTAAAAGGCGGCTTTGGCACCAAGATACAGGCCTTCGGCTCGCGCGTAATCCATCTGCAAATAGGCACGCGCCGCAGGGCTTGGCGCGCCGGTGATCGAGACCCGCCCGCGCGCATCTGCGGCCAGCCAATCCAAAGCCGCCCGCGCAGCCCCAATTGCCACCACCGCCAGAACCTGCGCGGCCAAGGCCATGGCGGGATAGCGGAAGATGGCATCGTCAAAAGACGGCGTGCCGCCACGGATGAAGGTCCAATCCTCGGCCACCACCACCTTGTCGACGCGGATGTCATGGCTGCCGGTCGCGGCCAAGCCGATGCTGTTCCATGTCGGCAGCACCTCGGCGCAAGCGCGGGGCATGACGGCGGTGCGCGGCAAGGGACTTTGTTCGCCATTGATGCGAATGCCGCAGCCGACCAGATCGGCCCCCATCACACCCGAAGCATAGGGCCAGCGGCCCGACACTTCAAAGCCGCCCGCCACGCGTTGCGCCGGTTGCGGCGGGAACATCGCGCCCGCAAAAACCGTATCGGGATTTTCGGTGTAGATTTTCGTATAGGTCTCGACCGGCAGGCTGGCCAGATATGTGGCCGAAACCCCGAAGCTTGCCACCCAGCCCGTCGATGCATCGGCCTGCGATATCTTCTCGATCATCCGACAAAACGCCGCCGGAGACAGGGCACTGCCGCCGAAACGCGCGGGCACGAAGGCGCGATAGCACCCTGCCCGCTTCAGGCCGTCCACCACCGGTTGCGGAATATGGCGCAGGGAGTGGAAGCTGTCGCGTTGGGCGGTGATATCGGCGCAAAGCTGATCGATATCCGTCGGATAGGATTGGGGGGATGCGTGCAACATCAGATCACCACCGTGGCAGAGTTTCGACCAGCCAGCGCGCAATCGCGCAGAGCTTGGCATCATCATGCTTGCGACCGATCACCTGCAGCGCCACCGGCATACCCCCTGCGCTACGCATCGGCAGCACGATCGCCGGATGACCGCTCAGGTTGAAGGGACGCAAGAAGCGGCTGAGCGGCAGCACCATCTTGGGGTCTTGGGCCTGTTCCAAGCTGGGCGGAATACTGGGCAGCGCGGGCAGCAGCAACGCATCGCAATCTTGCAGGGCCGCATCGACTTGGGCGCTGAAACGGCTGCGAATGGCTTCGGCAGCGGCGATGTCATCGGCGCTGACCTTGGCCGCCGCTTCAAGACGGGACCGGATATCGGCGCCCAAAGGCTTGGCTTGAGCGAGCAGATGACCGAAGGCTTGGTGACATTCGGCCGCTATGATCGTCATGGCAGCGGTAAAAGCGTCTTCCAACGCGGGCAGTTCAACCTCGGGCAGCGACAGGCCCGTATCCTGCAGGGCCAGCAACAAAGTCTCGCGCACTTCGGTCGATGCCTGCGCCTTAATGCGCGACAGGCGCGGCGCGACATCCAGCACCTGCGGCGCGAAGGACGGCGCGATGGCCTGCATCGCGGCCTCGATCCTATCCATGTCGCGCGCGAAGGGGCCGATACAATCGAGCGAGCTTTGCGCGGGCGTGGCCCCCTGTCTGGAGACCAGCCCGAAGGTCGGCTTCAGCCCGATCACCCCGCAGCAGGCCGCCGGAAGCCGGATCGATCCGCCGGTATCGGTGCCGATGGCCATATCGACCAGTCCCGCCGCCACCGCCACCGCACTGCCCGAAGACGAGCCCCCCGGAATGAGATCGGGCCAAGACGGGTTGAGCGGCGTGCCGGTGAAAGCATTCACCCCCGTCATCCCATAGGCCAGCTCATGCATATTTGTCTTGGCCAGGATGTTCCAGCCGTGGTCCAGCAGATCCGCCACCACCTGCGCATGATCCTGCGCGGGCGGCGCATCCGCATAGGTCTGCGAGCCGCATATCGTCTGCCAGCCCTTGATGTCGATGCAATCCTTGATCGCGGCTTTCGGCCCCGAAGGGATGCCCAGATCAAGCGTCGCGGTAAAGACGGCAGATGGGGCGGCATGGCTCTGGGTCATCGGCGTTCACATCCAAGCTGGCTGAGGGGACTGGGGAGCTTATTAACGGTAAGATTACTGTAAAATTCTTGGTCGTCAACAGGGGGATCAAAGATTATTTTAAAAATAATAATTGTTAATCAGATACTTAAATAAATGTTACGGGTGATCGCAGCAGGGCCTGCAACCACAGTTCGGCCTGCGACGGCAGGTTCACCCAACGCTGACATTCCGCGTCTTCACGTGAATATTCACGTGACTTGCCTGCAAAATGCAAGTCATTTCTTCCGCCCCTCCCCCGAGAAGGCCGATTTCTTCCAAGAAGGTGAAAAATCAGGCGATAGTCAATTGAATGATTATTCACGTGACTATTACTGCTTGACCGCCACCTGTTCTGCTGACAGCCTTTGGCCGAGGTGCAGCATCGAATAAGCCGCCCACTCGTCATTTTCCGCTCTATAGGACCAGGCCCATGACCAGCCAAGCCACCATCGATTCCCTCATCCGTCGCATCGAAACCCTTGAGGCAGAGGCGGATATCCGTCGCCTGCAAGCGCGCTACATGTTTCTTTGCGACACGCCGATGCCCGAATATGGCGTGAGCGATGACCAAAGCCGCATTGATCTGATCATGGCGCTTTATACCGAAGATGCGATCTGGGAAGGTGTGGGCGAATATTACGACAATCAATTCGGTCGCGCGGTCGGTGCGGCGGCAATCCGGCGCCATTTCGAAGGCTTCTGGGGACAGAAGCAGGATCCGGCGCTGATCCTAACTTGCCATTACCTGACATCGGAACAGATCCATGTGCATGAGGATGGCCTGACCGCCGACGGCCAATGGGTGCATATGCAGCCTTGGCTGTTTTCGGACGGCAAGGCCTTGCTGCGCTCGTCGCGGCTGAACAATAGCTTCCGCAAAGAGGCGGGCATCTGGAAGGTGACGCGGACGCGGACGGAAAATGTCTTTGTCGCCCCGCTGCCTGCGGGCTGGGCATCGGATTATCCAACCACATCCGTGCTGATGAAGCCCTAAAGCCAATGTCGAACGGGACAGGCCAGCATCTTGACGGATGCTGGCCTTTTGTTTTGCCGCAAGTTCGGGGTCAGGCGCGGACGGATCTTGCCAGCGCGTCAGACAGCACGGGCGGGCGCGCCAAGCCCAAGGCGCGGATGCGATCAACGAATGCCCCCAGCTTTTCAAGGCGGTAAGCATCGATATCCCTGCCCGCATATTCAAGAAACCCCTGCCCCGTCTTCAACCCGATTCGGCCTGCGGCCATATTGGTGTTGATCACCTCGGGCGCGGCATAGCGTTCATCCTGCATCGCATCGGCCAGATAGCGGCTGGCGTGATACAGGATATCGCCACCGCCCCAGTCGATGAATTCCAGCAAGCCCAGAATCGAAAACCGCAGGCCGAAGCCGTATTTCACGGCCCGTTCAATATCTTCGGCGGAGGCGATGCCTTCTTCGACCATGCGCGCGGCCTCGTTCATCGCCACCGTCTGGATACGCGGCACGATATAACCGGGGCGCGCCGCACAGACCACCGGCACCTTGCCCACCGCATCAAGCAGGGATTTGAGCCGCGCCGTCACCTGCCCCGACGTTTGCGCGCCCGGTGACAATTCGACCAAGGGCATGATGAAGGCCGGGTTCAGCCAATGCGCATTCAAGAACCGCTCTGGCCCGACCACCGCCGATGACAGATCATCGACCAGAATGGTCGAGGTGGTCGAGGCGATGATCGTATCGCTGGCGCAAAGGCGCGATGCTTCGGCCAAGGCCGCGCGTTTGAGGTCAAGGATTTCGGGAAAGCCTTCGAAGACCACCGCCGCCTGTGACAAGGCCTGTGCGGCATCGGATTTCGCCACCACCTTGATCCGCGCGGCGATCACATCCACCGCCGCCGGATCGCTGAACAGGCCCAAGGATTGCAGCATCTTCAGCGTCGATCTCACCTCGGCATCGGCCTCTGCGGCCAGTTCGCGAAAGGCATCTGCAGATCGCTCTTTGAAGTCGATCAGCGCCACATCGTGACCGGCATAGGCGAAGACGATGGCAATGCCCCGCCCCATGCGGCCCGCCCCCAAGGCG
The DNA here is from genome assembly GCA_031991825.1 of Paracoccaceae bacterium. Classification (GTDB taxonomy): domain Bacteria; phylum Pseudomonadota; class Alphaproteobacteria; order Rhodobacterales; family Rhodobacteraceae; genus Pseudotabrizicola. The sequence goes on along the minus strand of DALYSR010000052.1, from coordinate 9,371 downwards.
GCAATCAGCTCTTTGCTCATGCGTCAAAGCCCTGTGCCAGCTGGGCTTTCAATGCATCGGTGCTAAGCCCATCCAGACCGACCGCCGCCAAAGGCCGACCGGTCTGCATGAAATCCTGCCCCGCCACGACACCGCCAAGCGCCAGAAGCCCTTCGGACACCGGCACCGCGACCCCCGCAACCTTGGCCGCCGAGACAATCAGCGACAGCCCGCAGCGCACGTCTTCCAGCATATAGCGGTGCTCGGTCAGCGAGATTTTCTCGCGCCAATCGCCGGAATCGGTCAGGTCGGAATGCGAGCCATGGCCATACATCCATTCCTCACCGTCATCGGAATAGTGATCGGCCAGCGGGAAATGCGGCGCGCCATAGCCGAAAGCCTCGCGCACAAGGATGCGTTCGGCGTCCAGCGCATCGGTCACCCGCCGGATCGAGGCCTGCGTGCCTTCGTTATGGATGTCCCAAGCAGGAAAATGCTCCAAGGGGCCGGCATTCATAAGGATCAGCGGCGGGTGGATGATGGGGCCTGCATTCATCAAAGCCCCCGACAGCGCATCGCCGCAGAGCTCGATCGCAGCGGGGAAGGCTTGGCGCAGCACCGCCAAAGCCTCGGCTTCAAGCGAAAGCGGGAAGATACCGGTCGGCAGGCGCGTGGTGCGGCCCGAAATAACCATTTCGTTGAAATCATGCTTGCGTACCAACCACGGCAGCGTGCCCGATTCCGCAAAAGCCACGCCTTGCAGGGTGCCTGCCGCTTGGGCCGCGCGGGCGAAGACCAGCGATCCCAAAGTGCCCGGTGGCAGATGCACCACCTGCCCCGCTGCCAAATGCGGCGCCACCCGCGCGGCAATATCGCCATGCGCAGGCGCGGGAACCGGACAGAAGATCAGCGAAGCCCCCGCCATCGCGGCGGCAAGATCGGTGGTCACATCGTGAAGTCTGGCCTCGTGGCGGCCCTTGCCGTCACGGATGACCAGCACATTGTCCAAAGCGCGGTGCTGGGCCACATCCGCCGCGCCGCGCCGCCACAAGACGACCTCGTGACCGGCCAAGGCGAAATCGGCAGCCGCCGCCAAAGATCCGTTTCCACCGCCAAGAACGACAATACGCATGGAAATCTCCTATCTTATTAAATCATTGAATTTACGGAATGAAGCGGATCAGTTCTGCGGGAAGCCCTTCAAAAGCTTCGCTCTGATCCAGGTGAAAATCGCCCCCAATGACAGCCCCAGCGCCGAGATCAGGACGATCGGCACGAACATGTCGAGGGTGCGGAAATTGCGCGCGGCGTCGATGAGCATATAGCCCAGGCCTTCGGTCGATGACATCATTTCGGACAGGAAGACCACGATGCAGGAAATCACCATGGCAACCCTTGCGCCTGTCAGCACCGAGGGCGCCGCCGCAGGCAGGATCACGCCGAACAGCAGCTGTAACGCCGATGCGCCCGCCGCGCGCGCGGCCCAGACCAGTTTGACATCGACATTGCGCAGCCCCTGATAGGTGGCCAGATAGGCCGGAAACCCCGCCTCGATGGCGACAAGCGCGATCTTCGAGGAATGGCCGAAGCCCAGAATGATGATGATCACCGGATAGAAGGCGATCTTCGGCAAGGGCGCCAGAATCCGCACGAAGGCATTGGTGACCAGCTGGCCTGGCGCACTGGCCACCGAAAAGATCGCCAGCACTATCCCTGCCGCCAAGCCCAGCGAAAAGCCGCTGATGAGACGGAACAAAGTCGCGCCGACATGATCCCAGAAGTCGCGTTGCAGGGCCAGTTCGAAGAGCCGCCCCGCCACGTCCAAGGGCGACGGCAACAAGGCGCGCGGTGCGGCACCGGCATAGACCAGCCAAGACCACAAGGCGATCAGCGCGATGATCGGCAGCGCGCCCAGCCAGACGGGGGGTTTTGTTATCTCTTTCATCCCGATGTCACCTGAATATGGTCGCGGGTATCCGCCCAATGCAGCAGGCGGCGGCGGAGGGCGTCAAACACCACATCGAGCAGATAGCCCATCACGGCGATGATCAGGATCGCGGCGAACATGCGGTCATAAAGCGCCATGTCGAGCGAGTTGAACAACAGATTGCCGATGCCGTTGGAGCGCGCGACGATTTCGCTGACTACCATGGTGATCAGCGCCAAGATCAGCCCCGTGCGCAACCCGATGAAGATTTCCGGCAAAGCCGCAGGCAGCACGATGCGGAACAAACGCCCCAGCGGTCCCATGCCCATGGCGGCGGCGCTCCAGATCACCGTGGTTTGCACCGATTTGCCGCCCTGCCACGCGTGATAGATGATCGCCAGACTGGAGCCCAAGAAGATCACCAATATCTTCGACGCATCCCCTACCCCCAGCCAGATCATCAAGATCGGCATCAAGGCGGCTTTCGGGATCGGATAGATCATGCTGATCAAGGGGTTGAACAGTGCGCCCATCCATCTGCTGGTGCCCATCAACAGCCCCAGCGAAATGCCGAAAACCGCCGCCAGCGCATAGCCCAGAAACATCCGGCGCAGCGAATGCAGGATATCGGCAAAGGCGCGGCGGTCGGACAACAGCTCGGGCAAGGCGGCGAAGGCCGCACGCGGGCTGGGTAAGCCGTTCAACCCCAAGGCGCGATGGGCGATTTCCCAGATCACCAGCAGCGCCATGCAAGCGAATACCGGCGCAAGCAGATTGGCCAGCCTCATGCTTTTTCCGCCTCGAAGGCATCGATCATGCCCTCTATTTCGGTGACATATTCCTGATACTGGCGGTTGAACATCAGTTCGGATCGCGCGCGCGGGCGGTCCAGTTCGATCTTGATATCGCGGGCGATGCGACCGGGTCCTGCCGCCATCACGATGACGCGGTCCGACAAATAGACCGCCTCTTCGACGCTATGGGTCACGAAGAGCACGGTCTTGCGATGCTCTTCCCAGATTTGCAGCAGATCGCGCTGCAGATGGGTGCGCACATGGGCATCCAAAGCGCCGAAGGGTTCATCCATCAGCAAGACCTTGGGATCATAGGCCAAAGTGCGGGCAATCGCGACGCGTTGCTTCATGCCGCCCGACAATTCCTTGGGATAGAAAGTGGCGAATTTCTCAAGACCCACCATCTTGAGCAGATCGCGCGCACGCTGTTCGGCCTGCGCCTTGGGCACGCCTTGCAGACGCAGGCCATACATGACGTTTTGCAAAACATTCTTCCAGGCAAACAGCGCGAATTCCTGAAACACCGGCCCGCGATCAGGACCGGGGCCGGTGACGGTGACACCGCCCACCTTGATCTGGCCAGATGTCGGCGGAATGAAGCCCCCCACCATGTATAGCAGGGTCGATTTCCCGCAGCCCGATGGTCCGATGATCGACACGAATTCTCCGTGCCGGAGGTTCAGATTGATATCGGACAGGGCCAGATGCTGCTGACCTGTAGATGTGCGGAAGCTTTTCGAGAGGGTCTCGATTGCAATCATAACGGATATCCTGATGGATCAGAAAATCGGCCGCCATCCGCTTCAGCAGATGGCGGGATGAGGTCAGTTCAACGGTGCCACGATGGTCGGATGCTTGAACTGGTTCGCATCGATCTTCGCCGAGATCATTTCGGAATCGTGATACAGGTCCAGCATCGCCTGCAAGACGGCGAAATCGATGCCCGCCCCTGCCGCGCGTTGGAAATCCTTGCCCTCTTGCATATAGAAGGTATCGATCACCTCGACCGGCGCCTTGGTCACCTCATTGGCGACCTTCAAGGTTTCGCCGCGATCAGCCAGCGCCATATCCATGCCCCGCGTCAGGTCCTTGACATAAAGTGCCGCGGTTTCCGGCTGGGCATCGACAAAGGCTTTCGAGCAGGCTTCGAAGATCTGCACCGAAGTCGGCGTGATGTCATTGATGGTGAACAAGGGCCGGATGCCACCGGCTGCCTCGGCCTTGGCTGCGAAGGGTTGGTTCATCACCGCCGCATCGACACGGCCCGCCCGCAGCGCATCTTCCGAACCGGGGAAGCCGGTTTCGACCAGCTTGATATCGGCTTTCGGATCAAGCCCCGCCGCCTTCAGGAACAGATACAACTGCCCGTAAAGACCGGACCCCAAGACATTGATACCAACGGTCTTGCCCTTCAGATCGGCACCCGTCTTGATGTCACTGCCCTCCGCCACCGCCCAATAAGGCGAGAAGCTGCCCGGTGCGGTGCCCAGATGCGACGCGACCACATAGCTTTGCAAACCACCCTGCAGATTGCCATTGGCCAGCGACAAAGCCCCTTGGGTGGAACAATCCAGCGCACCTGCGATCATCGCTTGCACCATCGGCGCGGTGCCTTGGAATTGCACCCATTCGATCGTGTAATCCTTGCCGATTGCCTCGAATTTCTCGGGCCGCTGCATCATCCAATATTTCGAATCTTCCCCCGGCATGGTCCAACCCACCCGCACCGTCGGAAGGTCAGCCGCCTGCAAAGGTTGTGCGGCCATCCCCCCCAGCGCAAGTAAGGAGACGACGGCTGCAAGGGTGCAATTCGAATAGTTCAACGTATTGAAGTATTTCATGATTATCCCGTGTTGGCTGATTTTTACTTGCTTGCTTGAAGAGATCGTTTTTATGACTTCACGGATCGTCGCAGCCGCCATAGCGGTCTTGGCTGCACCTGACACGTCGCCTCTCCTCTAGAAGGCTAAAGGAGATTCACACCAAATGTCACGTGAATTATCATCTAAAATGCCCCAAAGATGCAACAATGATGCATCAGCAGGCAGCTGTCGCATTTTGGATCAGGGCCACGAAAAACGCCCTGCCGAACTTGCGTCCGGAAGGGGAATGGGATGGGACTTGCGCGGCATCAGGCGCGAACAGCCGTCAGCCGCGCGGTCAGTTCAAGGGCGGCGCTACCCCGCCCGATGGGCCGCAGGGGCCGGTGTCAAATATCCACGCGGTAATGCGACAGCTTGCTTTCATCCACCGTCACCCCCAATCCCGGCAGATCGCGCAGTTGCATATGGCCGTCTTTGATTTGCAAGGGGTCGGTCAGAAGGTCATCGCTCATATCCAGATAATTCGACAATTCCGCCGCCCGCACGGCGGTCGCGCGATAGGATGCGCCGAATACAAGCGAGGCCATGGTGCCCAACTGCCCGTCGATCTGATTACCGATATAGGTTTCGACCCCTAAGGATTCCGCCAAGTACAACACGCGCTGCGATTGGGTGAATCCGGTGCGCGCGGTTTTGATCGATACCGCAGTTGCCGATCCGTCCAGCAGTTCGCGCACCACTTCGGCGGGACGGGATACGGATTCATCGGCAAAGAACGGAATCCGCGCCTGCCGTACCAGCCAGCGCCGCCCCATCACATCATCGGCCGGATTAAGCTCTTCGGCGAACAGCAGGTCCAGATCCGCCATAGCGCGCAAGGCGCGGGCGGAATCCGCACTGCTCCAGCCGCGATTGCCGTCGATATAAAGATCGACCTTATCCCCGAAATGTCGCCGCAAGGCACGGCAAACCTCGATATCAAGCTGATAGGGATTGCGTCCGACTTTGACCTTGAAGGTGGTGATGCCATAGGTTTCGACGCAGGACTGCGCCACATCGACCATGCGTTCCGGCGTGTCGAAGCCGATCATATGGCTGACCCGCAAACGGTCGGTATAGCCGCCCAGCAGACGGTTGACCGGCACTCCCAGCGACTTGCCAATCAGGTCCCAAAGCGCGATATCCAAGGCCCCTTTCGCACAGGGATTTCCCACCGTGCGGTTGATCCGCGTCTGGACCTTTTCGCGATCCAGAATATCCAAACCGATGATTTGCGGCGCGAAGATGCCTTCAACCACCGCCTTGATGCTGGCCTGCGTCTCGCCATAGGTGAAGGGACGCGGCGGCGCCTCGGCTTGACCGATCACCCCGTCCTCGCCATGCACGCGCACCAAGATATGCTCGGCCACATGCACCGCGCCGGAGGCGAATTTCAACGGATGCAGATAGGGGATCGCAAAAGGAATAGCTTCGACTTTGGTGATTTTCATCGCGCGGAGGACCTAAGAGTATCGACGGATTAAGCGAGGGAGCGCGGATCGTCATGGAATCGACGGGCTTGCATCGACGGGCGGGCAGAGCAGGCGCCCTGCCAAGCAACGACCGCTTTACGCAGATAGCGAGACCGCAGAAGGGTCGGGCGCAATGGCCCGACCACCGGAAGGCGATCAGGCTTTCGACAAAACGAAGTCGAAGGACATATGCAGGTCGACACCCAATTCCGGCGCGGCCTTGCGATATTCGCCAATCAGGCTTTCCTTGACCGCGAAGACGGAATCTTTTTCCAGATATTCATCACGCGAGTCGAAGACTTGGCTGATCAAACGCTTGTAGCCGTCCTTTTGCAGCAGGAAATGCATATGGCTGGGGCGCATCGGATGGTGGCCCATGGCGCGGATCAGCTCGCCTGCGGTGTGATCATCGGGGATCGGATAGGCCACCGGACGCACGGCGCGGAAGGCGTAATGGCCGTTCTCATCGGTTTGTAGCCTGCCGCGCAGATTGTAATCCGGCTGGTTCGGATCGTGATTTTCGTATAGCCCGTTCGGCGCATCTTCCCAGACATCGACCAGCACGCCTTCAATCGGATTGCCGGCGGTGTCACGGACATAGCCTTCGAAATACAGCGTTTCCTCACCGTCGAAATGCATCTGCGCGATGGATGCGCCTTTGGGCAAAACCGGCGGGTTTTCGCGGTAGAAGGGGCCAAGAACGGTAGATTCGCTCGCACCTACTTCGCCGTCATGGCTCAGCATATCCACCAATACCTCAAGACCGACGATGTCCGACAGCAGGATGAACTCTTGACGCTTGTCATCACATAATTGGCCCGCACGCGCCAAGAAATCACAGGCGAACAGGAATTCGTCATGTTGCAGCTTTACGTCGCGGGCAAAGTCATGCAGGTGACGGATAAGCGCCATCAGGATTTCACGGGTGCGCGGTGTAACCTCGCCATGTTTGCCCAGAGCGGCGGTAACGACATCGGTCACATTGTCGATGGTAACTGCGGACATTTGCTTTTCCCCCCTAAGTTCAACTCGGGGTTTGGCCCGAATATCATGGGTGATCTGGCAATGTTTCCGCCCTTTGGTCTAGGTATCAGGTCATACTTTTTTTGGACCTTGGGCAGATGATAAAGCCGCGGCAATGACAGGGGCGACTTAACAGCTGTTAAGTCAGATCACCCATTCGACAGCAGCGCCATAACCATCGGGCGGTAGCTGAATTTCCCCGCATAGGCTTTTTTGACCAAAGCGCGCAAATAGGCACCGGGCGAGCGAAGCTGATCGAAGCGCTGGAAAAGGGCGGCGATCACGATGGAAGCCTGATGCAGTCCCAGGCATTTCACCGCCTCTGCATAGGTATCCTTGCTGATCCCCAAGGCCTGATACAGGCGATGGGCCGCATCGATAAAATGGCTCCAATGTTGGATTGGCGCGTTATTGAAAGATTCGAACAGAGGGCAGGCCTTCATGATGACGTGAAGGGGAATATCGCTTTGTGGTTTCTGAGCAGCCATTTCGCAGGGAGGATTATCGTTCAGGGGCTCTTCAGATTCATAGATATTTATATTTGAATTATGTTTGTGCTGTTCATTTTGACTGTCGGTGCTGTTCAGATTGGATGTTTTCAGATGGTCCAACAGTGTCCTGTGGTCATTGTGCAGCGCTTTCAGATCATCGGATGACAACTTGCGGCGCAGGGCTTTTTGACCGGTTGCCCAGTAATTCTGCAGGCTTTGGGCAAGGTCGCCCGGTGCTGTTTCGATCATCGCAAAGATGTCGCGCCGCATCAGTTGCAGTTCCGCCCGCAGATATCTGTCTGCCTTTTCCTGTTCTTCCACCTCAGCGGCGGCAGTCAGAATAAAGGCGGCTTCACGCAGCAGCGGCGTCAAATCGAAACCGAAGGCGAGTTTCTGATCGTGGTGCTGAATGGCAAATCTTTTGCCGTTGCAGCTGTCGCGACGCGTCAGCAGGCCCGCTTCGACCAGATGGCGCAGATGGCGGCGCATGGTGGAATCCGCCATGCCGTTCATCCGATCACAAATGGTCTTGTTCGACGGGAAGATCACCATCTCCGCACAGGCTTGCAGCATGTCATGGGGATAGAAGCTGAGCAGGGCCTGCAGCAGGGTCAGATCGCGGGCCGAAACCGCGAAACGGTCCTGAGCCTTGACCAAAGCGCGCAGAATCACCCATTTGTTCACGCTCGCAGGCGCAGAGGGATCTGTCATCTTGGCAGGGGTGTTTTGCGCATGCGAGATCGGCCGCAGAAGCGCGGAGACGGGGGTATAGGCCATTTATTGATCACGAAGGCAAAAAACATCCACCCGCGAAACCCGAACGGGCTTGCGGTGACATAAAGGGCTCGCTAATGTCAGAAGTGCAAAGACTAAGATTAGCGGCTATGCCCGTTATGACTGGATAAGGTCTCGCGAATTCCACTTCGCGGGGCCTTTTCATTTACCTCTTGCGTGCCTCCTTGTTTGGTTTCAGGTGTTGTCTTCCGACCGCTGCCAGCGGTCATAAAGTTCGCCAATCAAATCCGGCGCGCTTTGCTGCATCCATGCAAGAAAAGCTTTGTCGTCGGATTTCAAATCGATCTGCAATCGCTTGCCCCGATTGGAACTGCGCAACTGCACCTTGCCAATCGCGCCAAGCGTAATGTCGTCATCCGCCTCGATCACCGCGGGCGGGGCGTCCACCGCCGCAGGTTTCGCGCGCTCTAGAATCAAGGTGAAAATCTCGTCGCTCTGTTTGCCCATGTCACGCAGTTCAAGGGCGTAGTCGATAAGCGATCCTTGCAGCGCGGGCCGCAGGCTTAAGGCTTTCTTAAGCTCTTCCCAACGTGGACGGCCGATTGCGGGCGCCGCACCAATCGCTTGGACCAGATCCTGCCCAAGGCTGCGGATCACGCCCAATAGTTGCGACACGCCCGCTTCGGTCAGGTTCAGAATCTCGGCCACGGCTTTGGCACTGCGATCCGAGGCGGCAAGATGGTCGCCTTCCAGAAGCGCTGCCGCCACCATGGCGCGTTCGATGAAGCTAAGATCGCGGCGCTCAAGATTTTCAAGCAGCTGGTCTTTCAGCGATTGCTGTTCGTCCAGCTCGGTGACAATCGCGCGGACGGGCAGGGCAAGCTGGCGCAAAGCTTCAAGCCGGCGGCGACCATAGATCAGCCGATATTTGCCATCCGACAGCGGACGCACCAAGATCGGCACACGCTGGCCGTTTTGTTCGATGGAAGCTTTCAGCCCGTCAACATCAAGCTGAAGACGATCATCCAATCGCCCATCCGTTTCGATCAGATCGGTCGCGATTTCCGCAATGCCATTGCGCAGACGGC
>DALYSR010000051.1:0-21369 GCA_031991825.1 Paracoccaceae bacterium | reverse complement strand
GACCGCGATAAACCCGCCCGACCCTTGTATTTATTTGAACCGGACCCTTGCCAGACGGCAGGCTCGCCCCTCTTTCTGGAGGGACGTAAGAAAGCTTGCCGTAGGCTTGGACTTGTCACAATCTCGGGGTGCTCTGACCGAAGCGCAAAGGGCGTTCAAGCTGCGGAAATTCAGGTCGCAGACCGCCCGCGGCAAAGCGTCATAGAAGCGGGGGAATTGGCATGGCCAAGGATAGTGGGTCGCTAAACGACGGGGCGCGCGACGGTAGTGATACCGACATCGTCCGCATTGCCGCTTGGCTGGTGACGACGGCCGTCGTGATTGCGGGATTGTATATTGGGCAGGGGGTATTGCTGCCCTTGGCGATCAGCTTCCTGATCAGCTTCGTGCTAAGCCCGCTGGTGGGCTGGCTGTCGCGGCTCGGCCTGCCACGGATATTGTCGGTCACGGCGGTGATGCTGGTGCTGGTGGCCTTCCTTGGGGCCTTGGGCCTGTTGATGGGCTCGCAGATCCGCACCTTGAGCGCAGAGCTACCCACCTATCAGGAAACCATCCGCGACAAGATTTCCGGCCTGACCGAAAGCCTGAAGGAAGCAAGCTTCCTGGATGGCGCCTTGCAGACCGTTGAAGTCGTTCAGAAAGAAGCGACCAGCGGGATTGATCCCGCGCTCAGCGATCCGGATGTGCAAAAGGTCGAAGTGGTGGGGGCCGCCACTTCCCCCTTCGAGACCGCGATCGCATGGCTTCTGCCCGCGCTGGAACCTTTGGCCACCGCCGGTATCATCTTTGTCTTCGTGTTTCTGGCGCTGCTGGATCGCGGCGATCTGCGCGACCGGCTGATCCGGCTGTTTGGCGGCAATTTGCACCGCACCACGGATGCGCTGGAAGAGGCGGGAAAGCGCATCTCGAAATATCTGCTGATGCAGTTGGTGGTCAATGTTACCTATGGCATCCCGATGGCTTTGGGTCTGTGGCTGATCGGCGTGCCCGGCTGGCTGCTGTGGGGGACTTTGGCCGCGCTGATGCGGTTCATTCCCTATATCGGGCCGCTTCTTTCAGCGATCTTTCCGGTGGCCTTGGCCTTTGCCGTCGATCCCAGCTGGGAAATGGTCATTTGGACGGTGGCGCTTATCGCCTTTTTGGAACTGGTCAGCAATAATGTGATCGAACCTTTGCTTTATGGCACATCAACCGGTCTGTCGGCCATTTCGCTGATCGCGGCGGCAACCTTCTGGACCGCGCTATGGGGCCCTGTGGGCCTGATCCTGTCGACGCCGCTGACCGTCTGCCTGCTGGTTCTGGGACGTAACCTGCCGCAATTGCAGTTGTTTGATACCCTGCTTGGCTCCACGCCGGTGCTGGATATTCCGACGCGGATCTATCAGAGGTTGCTGGCCGACGATCCGCAAGAGGCCATCGAAATCGTCGAGACGGTTATCGAAGAGGACAATGTATCGGACTTCTACCACGACTACGGCATCGATGTGCTGCGCAAGGTGGCCGATGATTACCTGAACAATGCCCGCGCCGAACACCGCTTGCGGGTGGCGAACGGCATGGATGTCATGCTTGACGATCTTCGCGAGGCATATCCGCCCCCGCCCGAGATGGCGTCAAGCCTGAGCCAGCCGCCGCGCATCGCCTGTATCGGCGGCAAATGGGAAATCGACAGCGTGGCTTGCGAAATGCTGCTTCATTCCATGGCCTTGCATGGCATCAGCGGGGTGCAGCGTCGCGAAGGTGTCATCACCAGCCGCTATATCGACAAGCTGGATCTGGAAGGGATCGATATCCTTTGCATCAGCTATTTCACCCGCGACCCCAGCGCTGCGGCACGCAGCTTCTGTCGCCGTCTGCGTCTGCGTTGGCCGAATAAGAAAATCGTCTTGGCGCTGTGGAATGCGCCACCGGAATTGCTGGAAAGCGAAGCGATAACGGCCCTTGGCGCCGATGAGGTGGTCGCATCCATAGACGAAGCCCGCCTGCGGCTGAAACGGATGCTGACCCCTGAAGAGGTGCTCAGCATGCAGCAGGCCGATGCGCCGGAAAATGACGCCGAACGGGTGGAAGCCTTGGTATCCACCAATGTGCTGAGCGGCGAATATCGCGAAGATCTGGATGCCTTGGCCAAACGCGCCGCCGATGTGTTCAACGTCAAATTCGCAGTGATTTCGGCCATCGACAGGCGCAATGAATTCATCATCGGCCAAAGCATTGAATTGCCAGGCAATATGACGCGCGATGGCAGCGATATGATCACCATGCCGCGCAGCGAGGCGATCTGCGATCATGTCGTCGCCTCGGGCGAGACTTTGGTCGTCGATGACACCAAGCGCGATCCCCGCTTTTCAGACCACCCCGCGATCGCATTGTGGAACACGCGTTTCTATGCCGGTGCGCCGTTGGAAACCGCGGATGGGTCGGTTCTGGGGGCGCTTTGCCTGCTGGATCTGGAACCACGCAAGCTGGATGAGGAGGAGGTAAATCTGTTGAACTCCATGGCGGCCGATGTGGTAGCTTTGATCACGGGTGAGGACCCGATCCTGCGCGAAAACGAATCGAAGTCCAAGAAGGCGAGCGCCGTGGTCGGACAAATGGTACCGGATTGATTGCAAATGATTCAGATTTCCAATGATACACTGCAGCTGGAGGTCGATCCGGCACATGGAAGCGTGTGGCGGCAGCTGCGCTGGCGCGACAGTCACGGGACGTGGCACCCCTTGCTGATGCCCTTGCAGGGCGATGGCTTTGATGGCGGCAATTTCATCATGGCGCCATTCTGCAATCGCATCCGTGACGGGGTCTTCAGCGTTGACGGGCAATCCTATCAGGTGCCGATCAACCAAGCAGACGAAGGCATGGCGATCCATGGACATGTGCGTGATTTTGCATGGCAGGTGCTTGACCATGGCACAGATCATGTCCGATTGGCGCTGACCGCGCAGGATGGCGTGTGGCATTACAGGATCGAACACCAGATTACGTTGGGCTCCGATCAGATCACCGCCGGCCTGACGATCACCAATCTCGCGCCGCGCGCCATGCCCTTCGGCATCGGCTTCCATCCGTGGTTCCCGCGCCAAGACGGGACGCAAGTCACTTTCCCAAGCCATGGCGCGCATCGGCAAGACGCCCGCGCCTTGCCCTTGCCGGATAAGGATGCGGTGGCGGGGCTTGATCCGCAGCAACCGCAACCGCTGGATGCGATACGGCCCTTGGATCATTGCTTTTCCGGCTGGGAACCGCGCGAGGCGCAGCTAAGCTGGCCGCAATCGCGCTACAAGATGCAGATGACCGCATCGGGCGCATTGCGCCACCTGCAGCTTTATAGCCCGCAGGGTAAAGCCTATTTCTGTCTTGAGCCGGTCAGCCACCTGCCGGATGCGATCAATCGCCCCGCATTGGGTGCGGCTTCACAGATGGACATGCTGGCACCGCAAGGCCAGCTTCACGGGGAAATGAGTCTGCATCTTAGCCAAACTTGACCTTAGGGCACCCGCAATGATAGCGGGTGCCGCACAAAATTTCCCGCCACAAGCTATCCCTATACTTTTGCTCCTCTAATTAGGGCAAATTTTAATTAATATTGCCTCGTTTTCGTCTCGATTGAACTTTACTTCCATTAGGCATCGCAAGACCTTGGTCTAAGCGGGGCTGCAGATATTAATTTCACACGTTCATTTTGTCACCGACTTCAGGTTATCATGCCCGAACACGTCCTTGATTCCAGCTCTGCCTCGACGCCCGTTCCTACGGAGGTTCACGCATCGGCGATTGCCAAGGGGCTGCGCTATATATGGGATTGCTTCATAATTCTGACCGCATTGCCGCTCTTGCTGCCGATCATGGCCGTCTTTGCCATTCTCATCAAAGCGTCCAGCCCCGGCCCGGCGGTATTGCGCCTGCGCACTTTGGGCAAGGATGGCAAGGTATTTTACCAATATCGCTTCAGAACAATGAAATGCGGGGCGCCTCAGGCGGTCTGGGGTCGTGAGGTCGACTTGCAGGACAGCCAGATCACGCCGATCGGGCGGTTTTTACTCACCACTGAGTTGAACACTGTGCCGCAACTATTGAATGTGCTGCGCGGCGATATGGTTCTGATCGGACCACCCGCTTTGGCTTTGGCCCATGTCGGATCTCTGAAAGGCGCGGGACATCGCCTGCGCTGCAAGCCAGGAGTCATCAACCGCTAAGAGTGCCGATTTGGCCGAACACGCGCCGCCCGTTACGGGCGGCGATCTCTTTGGCGGAAAAGACCGAAGACAGATTGTCCATTCATATGGGGGGTTTGGCTGTTCTGTAACGCTTCGCGTTCACGCAGGGCCGAAATATCGTCTTCGATTGACTCGCGCACCCGACAGCCATCTTTTTCACGTTCGGGTTTGTGCAAGGCCATCAATACGAAGCACAAAACATGCCCCGAAACGACATAAACCAGCAATGAGACTAGCACGCCATAGCCTAAGGCATAGCTCGCCGCACCGCATACAAGGCTAAAGACGCCCGCTGCAATCACGATGATCGAGCCCATTCCTATGCTCCCGTAGCTCACCTCTGAACCAAGGTGAGGCGACAACTCCCAGACACGTAACTGATTAAACATCCAAGGCCCCGCTGAGCAACTGCATCTTGTAAAAAAGATCGGTCTCACGGGCCTAAACGATGCCCGCAGTAGGTCAGAGCAACATCCCCAACGCAAGTGCAAATATCACGATCCACTCCCGCAAAGGTTTAAATTTTCATTTAATCAGTCATCTAGCACGTCTGGATGGCTGCAATCATGGTGGCTACCCAATAGTATAGAATGATAACGCGATACGTTTTCAACTCAAAAAGACCGGCACGAAAAAGAAATAATCCGAAATTCCTAAAGTGACGTAAATATCGTCATCCTTCAGGGAAACACCGCCATAAAGCGTTGCAGATAAGCCCCTATTTCATGTCTAGTCATAAGAAAAAGCCCACCCAGTGCGGGGCGGACCTTTCCGATTGCAGAGGCTATAAGAATCACACGCGTTCGAGCGCGATTGCGATGCCTTGACCGACACCGATGCACATGGTGGACAGCGAACGTCTGCCGCCTTTTTCCAACAATTCCAGTGCCGCCGATCCGGTGATCCGCGCGCCCGACATGCCCAGCGGGTGGCCAAGGGCGATGGCGCCGCCGTTGGGGTTCACACGGGCATCATCATCGGCAATGCCCAGCTGGCGCAGGGTGGCGACGCCTTGGGCGGCGAAGGCCTCGTTCAGCTCGATCACGTCGAAATCGGCTTGGGTCAAGCCCAGACGGTCGATCAGCTTTTGCGAGGCAGGCGCGGGGCCGATGCCCATGATGCGCGGCTCCACCCCTGCCACGGCGCCGCCCAAGACGCGCGCGATCGGGGTCAGGCCGTATTTCTTAGCCGCCTCTGCCGATGCCAGGATCAGCGCCGCCGCCCCGTCATTGACGCCCGATGCATTGCCCGCCGTCACCGATCCGTTGGCAAACAGCGGCTTCAGTTTCGCCAAGGCTTCCGCTGTGGTCGCACGCGGATGTTCATCCGTGTCGACCACAATCGCATCGCCCTTGCGCTGCGGGATGGTGACCGGCACGATTTCCTTCGCCAAGCGACCATTGGCCAAAGCGGCGGCGGCTTTTGCTTGCGAGGCCAAAGCCATGGCATCCTGCGCCTCGCGCGATATGCCGAAGTCATCGGCCACATTCTGCCCCGTTTGCGGCATCGCATCGACGCCGTAAGCGGCTTTCATCTTCGGGTTCACGAAGCGCCAGCCGATGGTGGTGTCGTGGATTTCCGCCGCGCGGGAAAAAGCGCTTTCGGCTTTGGGCATCACGAAAGGCGCGCGCGACATCGATTCCACGCCGCCTGCGATCATCAGCTCCGCCTCGCCCGAGCGGATCGCGCGGGCAGCCGTGATCACCGCATCCATGCCCGAGCCGCACAACCGGTTGATCGTGGTGCCGCCGACCGACAGCGGCAGGCCTGCAAGCAGCAGCGACATGCGGGCCACGTTGCGGTTGTCTTCGCCCGCTTGATTGGCGCAGCCGAAGATCACATCGTCAACCGCTTCCCAATCGACGGCAGCATTGCGCTCCATCAAAGCTTTCAGCGGCACGGCCCCCAGATCATCGGCGCGCACCGACGACAACGCGCCACCAAATCGGCCAATCGGGGTGCGGATATAGTCGCAGATATAAACATCACGCATCAGATCAAAGCTCCGGAACAATCAGGTCGGCCACTGGGCCATCAAAATGCAATTCTGCGCCGGTCACCGCTTGCAACTCTTCGACCGAAATCGACGGCAGCTTCTCGCGCAGGACGAAATGGCCATCGACAATGTCGATCACCGCGAGCGAGGTATAGATGCGGGTCACGCATCCCACACCGGTCAGCGGCAGTGAACAGGTCTTGACCAGTTTCGGCTTGCCGTCCTTGGTGACGTGATCGGTGATCACGGCGACGCGCTTGGCGCCATGCACCAGATCCATCGCACCGCCCACGGCAGGCACGCCTTTGGGGCCGGTCGACCAATTCGCCAGATCGCCGTTTTCGGCGACTTCGTAGGCACCAAGGATCGCCACGTCCAAATGACCGCCACGCACCATGGCAAAGCTGTCGGCATGGTGGAAATAGGATGCGCCCGGCTTCAGCGTGACCGCTTTCTTGCCCGCGTTGATCACATCCCAATCTTCTTCGCCCTCCGCAGGGCTTTCGCCGAAATTCAGGATGCCGTTTTCGGTATGGAAGATCGCCTCGCGGCCTTCGACTTGATATTGCGCGACTTTTTCCGGAAAGCCGATGCCAAGGTTCACATAGGCGCCGTCTTGGATATCTTGCGCGGCACGCCAAGCGATTTGATTATTGGACAGTTTTTGCATGGATCAGGCCTCCAACGGATAGACGGCTTTGGCGCGGTTCAGGACTTCTTCCTGCACCGGAGCGGCGACCTTGACGATTTTCTGCACGAAGATGCTGGGGGTATGGATGTTTTCGGCATCCAATGCGCCTGCTTCGACCACCTTCGACGCCTGCACCACGGTCACAGCGGCAGCCATCGCCATCACGGGGGCGAAGTTGCGCGCGGCGGCGCGATAGATCAGATTGCCGTGCAGATCGGCCACTTCCGCCTTGATCAGCGCGTAATCGGCTTTCAACCAGCGTTCTTGCACATAAGAGCGCCCTTCAAATACTTCGACCGGTTTGCCTTTCGCAAGATCCGTGCCAAACGAGGTCGGCGTATAGAAGGCCGGAATGCCGGCACCGCCTGCGCGGATACGTTCGGCCAAGGTGCCTTGCGGAACCAGTTCCAGCTCGATCTTGCCAGCCAGATAAAGTTCGGTGAAAACAACCGGATCAGCCGAACGCGGGAAGGAGCAGATCAGCTTCTTGACCATGCCCGCTTCGATCAGTGCCGCCAGACCGACATGTCCATTGCCCGCGTTGTTATTGACCACAGTCAGGTCTTTGGGATGGCCGGTCGCCTTGAAGCGGTCGATCAGCGCGTGGATCAGCTCGATCGGGCCGCCTGCGCCACCAAAACCGCCGATCATCACGGTCATGCCGTCTTGAATGCCTGCGACCGCAGCAGCCAAGTCGGAAACTGTCTTGTCCATGTGAATTCTCCTACCCCAGCCCCGTTCTTTAGGCCGGTCTGCCGCAAGAGATGGGCAATAATTCACCTTACGTCCATTCAATTTGTGCGTTATGATTCATTTGTTCACATATCGCACAAGCAGGGGCGACGGATGATTAACGACCGCGATATCATGGGCGGATTGGCCAAGGGCTTGGCGGTGATCGAAACCTTCACCGCCGACCGACCGCGCCAATCGATTGCGGAAGTGTCCGTCGCCTCGGGTCTGGACCGTGCCACGGCGCGGCGCTGCCTGCTGACTTTGGCGCATCTGAACTATGCCGATTACGACGGCAAATTTTTCACGCTGACGCCCCGTGTGCTGCGCCTTGGCACTGCCTGTCTGGCCGCTATGCCGTTGCCGCAAATCGTGCAGCCGGTGTTGGACCAATTGTCCCAGAAGATCGGGGAGAGTTCCTCCGTCGCCATTCTGGATGGCATGGAAATCGTCTATGTCGCCCGCGCGGCGCAGAAAAAACTGATGGCGATTGCCTTGATGCCCGGATCGCGCCTGCCCGCCCACTGCACATCGATGGGGCGGGTGATGCTGGCGGCGTTGCCAGAGCAAGAGGCGCGGTCCTTGTTGGGCGAGGGGCCTTTGCCCATTCGCACGCCGCATGGCCTAACAGCCCCGCAAGAGGTGATGGCTTTGCTGCCGCAGATCCGCGATCAAGGCTTTGCCGTCATCGACCAAGAGGTTGAAATCGGCTTACAATCCGTTGCGGTTCCGCTGATGAATGCGCGTGGTCAGGTGATCGCGGCTTTGAACCTAGGCTTTGCGGCGGGGGCCCTGCCTGCGCGCGAACAAGCGCAGCTTTACCTGCCCAATCTGCAAGCCACGGCCCAACATTTGCGCGGTTTATTGCGATAGACACGACAGCTAACGCAAATGTGGGGAAAACGCATGGCAAACGCCTTTGCGTCGCATGGCAAAACGGGCATAACGATGCAGCCAAGCCTTGGTGATCATTCGGAATTCCGCTGCGTTGAATTCATGCGACGGAAACACCGGCCGTGGTCGTTCAAGGACAGGTCGTCGCGCACCTTTACCGGTCTGCACGCCCAGTCATCCTGCGGGATGGCAAAGCCAAAAAAGGAACCCTGATGCCGAACCTGTTGCGCCGCCTAATCCTTCCTTGCCTGATAGCCTCGCTTGGTTATGCGGCTCCCGTGATGGCGCAGACGCCTCCGGCAGGGGGACAGGCGGGGCAAGCGGCACCGCCTAGAGAAGCAGGTTTTGTCGTTTTGAGCGAAAGCGTGGTGCCGGTGACCTTGCAGCTAACCGGCCGCGCGACCGCGTATAATTCGACGCAACTGCGCCCGCGCGTCAGCGGCGAAGTGACGGAAATCCTGTATCAGGCGGGGTCTCAGGTGCAGGCGGGCCAGCCCTTGTTCCAGATCGATCGGCTGACCTATGAATTGGCGCTTTCCAGCGCCGAGGCCAGCAAGGCCAGCGCGGAAGCCGCCCTGTCCGAAGCGCGCCTTGCCTATGAGCGCGCCACCCAGCTGAGCAAATCCGCAGCCTCCAGCCAAGCGGCCCTGCAAGCGGCCGAGGCCACCTTGCGCAAGGCCGAAGCCACCTTGCGCAGCGCCGAATCCGCGTTGGAACTGGCGAAGGCGCAGTTGGACTGGACCACGATCCGCTCGCCGATCAACGGCACGGTGGGCGTGGCTTTGGTATCGGTGGGCGATCTGGTGACGCAAAACCAGACCACCGCTTTGACCGAAATCGTGCAAAGCGCGCCGATCTATCTGGATCTGAACGAACCTTGGCCGGTGCGCCTGCGCGAAGAAGCCCGTGCGGCGGCGGGTGAAATTACCCTTCTGCCCGAACCCAAACTGACGGTCTTGGCCGAAGATGGCCGCTCGATCGGGGATGGCGCCACGCTGTTGTCGACCGGCAGCACGATCGCATCCACCACCGGCACGCGCAATCTGCGGTTCGAATTCGCCAATGAACGCGGGCTGGTCGCACCGGGGGCGTTTTTGCACACGCGGATGGTGATCGCTGAACAAAAAGCGATCCTTGTGCCGCAGCGCGCAACCACACGTGAACGCGACGGCAGCCTGTCGGCTTGGGTCGAACAGGACGGCAAGGCGCAAAAGCGCAAGCTGGTTGAGACCGGCAATTACGGCAATGACTGGATCATCACCGCAGGTCTGCACGTCGGCGAGAAGCTGTTGATCGACGGCACCAACAACCTGCGCGACGGCCAAGCGGTGACGTTGATCGCGGCGGAAATCGATGCGAATGGCGTGGTGCGCGATCTGGAGCAGGCGGCGGCGAAGCCCGTTGGCGACGCGCCCATAGGCGCAGCCCGCGCCGCACAGAATTAAGCGGGGCACTTGGGCTATGGCACAATTTTTCATCTCGCGTCCGGTCTTCGCTTGGGTTCTGGCAATCGTCACCATGTTGGCGGGGGCTTGGGGGCTGACATCGCTGCCGATCGAGCAATATCCCGATATCGCGCCGACCCGTGTGTCGGTTTCCGCCAATTATCCGGGCGCTTCGGCAGAGGCGACGGAAAACTCGGTGACCTCGATCATTTCGGATGCGATGACGGGGTTGGACGGGCTGCAATTCATGACCGGCACATCCTCGGCGACGGGCAGGGCGAGCGTATCGCTGACCTTCGACGACAGCATCGATGCCGATGAAGCGCAATCGCAGGTGCAAAACCGCCTGCAAATGGTGGAAAATCAGCTGCCGGAAACGGTGCGGACGCGGGGGCTGAATGTCAGCCGCTCGGGCGAAAGTTCGCTGCTGGTGGGGGCCTTGGTATCGCGCGACAACCGCTATAGCACGGTGGAGCTGGGCGATCTGACATCGCAATTGGTCGAAGATGCGGTGCTAAAGCTGGAAGGTGTTGGCGGCATCGATAGCTTCTCGTCGGGCTATGCCTTGCGGATCTGGCTCAACCCATTGAAAATGGCGGAATATCAGATCACCGGCGCGGATGTGACTTCCGCCATTGCGGACCAGAATTCGACCGTATCGGTGGGGTCTTTGGGTGCGCAGCCCGTGGTGCCGGGCCAACAATTGTCGGTCGCCTTGTCGGCGCAAAGCCAGCTTAGCTCGGCAGATGAATTTTCCCAGATCATCCTGCGCGCCGAACAAGATGGCAGCTTTGTCTTCTTGGGCGATGTGGCGAAGATCGAAATCGCGCAGGAAAGCTATGGCTCGACCGCGCTGATGAATGGCGCCAATGCGGCGGGCTTCTCGGTGTCTTTGGCAAGCGGCGCGAATGCGGTCGACACGGCAGCACGCGTGCGCGCATTGCTGGCGTCAATCGAACCCGCCTTGCCCGATGGCGTCGAAATCGACTTCCCCTATGACACATCGCCCTTCATCGAAGAATCCATCAACACCGTCTATAAAACCATGTTCGAAGCGGTGGGTTTGGTGTTCCTTGTGATCTTGGTCTTCCTGCAAAGCTGGCGGGCGACCATCATTCCCACGATCGCGGTGCCGGTGGTCTTGTTGGGCACTTTCGCGGTGCTGGCGGCTTTGGGCTATACGATCAACACCTTGACCATGTTCGCCTTGGTGCTGGCCATCGGCCTTTTGGTCGATGACGCCATCGTTGTGGTCGAAAACGTTGAACGCGTGATGGAGGAAGACCATCTGCCCCCCGAAGCCGCCACGCGCAAGTCGATGGGGCAGATCACATCGGCGCTGATCGGGATCGCCTTGGTGCTGTCGTCGGTCTTCTTGCCGATGGCCTTCATGTCGGGATCGACCGGCGTGATCTACCGGCAGTTTTCGATCACCATCATTTCGGCGATGATGTTGTCGTTGGCGGTGGCGGTGATCCTGACTCCGGCGATGTGCGCGCAGATGCTGAAGGCCAAGGCCCATCACGGTGCGAGCAATATTTTCGCGCGCAGCTTCAATCGCGGCATGGATGCGGTGACCCGCGGCTATGGCCGGATCGTGCATATCGGCATGAAAGCCCCGATGATTGTGCTGGTCCTTTTGATGGGCATCAGCTTTGGCGCGGTGCAGATGTTCCAGCGCTTGCCGTCGTCCTTCGTGCCGCAAGAAGACCAAGGCGTGTTGATGATCTTCTTGCGCCTGAACGAGGGCGCGACCACCGCGCAAACCGCCGCCGTGTCCGAGGAAGTGCAAGACTGGCTGCTGAACGAACAATCCGACGCCGTTTCGACCGTGATGACCGCCTTGGGCTTTGGCTTCGGCGGCTCGGGCGGGCAGAATTCGGCAATGCTTTACGTCAAACTGAAGCATTTCAGCGAAAGGTCCGGAATTTCGGCGGCTGATTTGCAACAGGCGGGCACCGCACGCTTCCGCAACCACCGCGCGGGCAATATCACCTTCTCGCAGCCCCCCGCGATCCAAGGTCTGGGGACCAATGCGGGCATCAGCTTCTATCTGCTGGACCAAAGCGGTCGCGGCCAAGGCGCTTTGGAAGAGGCGGCCGGCGAATTGGCCAAACAGGCGGAAGAAAAGGGCATTGCCAATGGTTTCCGTGGCCATGAACCCAACCGTCGTCCGGCCTTGAAGCTGGAAATCGACCAGCAAAAGGCCCGCGCCATGGGGCTGACGGTGTCGGAAGTGAATTCGATGCTGGCGCTGATCTTCTCGGGGCGGCAGGTGAATGACTTCGAACTGGGGGCAGAGCTGCGCCCCGTCATGGTCCAAGGCGCGCCGGAATTCCGGATGCAGCCCGAAGATATCGACATCTGGCACGCGCGCAACAAAGCGGGCGAAATGGTGCCCTTCTCGGCCTTCATCAATAAGGTCTGGACCGAAAACTCGCCGACGCTGAACAGCTATGGCGGCACGCGGGCCATTTCGATTTCCGCCTCGCCCGCGGCAGGTCTTTCGACGGGTGAAGCCATGACCCAGATCGAAGAGCTTTTGCAAGAAATCCCCGGGGGTTACGGCATCGCTTGGACCGGCCTGTCGTGGCAGGAACGCATCGCCGGCAATCAGGCGCCGATGCTGTTCGCGATGTCGGCGCTGGTGGTCTTTTTGTGCCTGGCGGCTTTGTATGAAAGCTGGACCGTGCCGTTTTCGGTCATGTTGGCAGTGCCGGTGGGGATTTTGGGCGCACTTGTGGCGGCCTGGATCTTCGGCCAGTCGAATGACGTCTATTTCAAGGTGGGCTTGCTCACGACCATAGGTCTGGCGGCGAGGAACGCCATCTTGATTGTCGAATTCGCCGAAGGACTGCTGAAACAGGGACTTGGCCTTCATGATGCCACGCGGCGCGCGGCAGAGTTGCGGCTGCGGCCGATCCTGATGACATCCTTCGCTTTTGCCTTGGGGGTTCTGCCCTTGGCTTTGGCATCGGGCGCGGGGGCTGCCGCACAACATGCGATCGGCATCGGCGTTCTGGGCGGCATGATCGCATCGACCGCGATTGCCTTGTTCATGGTGCCTGCGCTTTATGTGGTGGTGAAGCGCTGGACGGGCACGCCCTTGCAGCCCAAAGCCGCGCAACCGGCTGAATAGGCGCAAGAATGAGGGGGCTGTCGGCATGACGCAAGCGCTGCTATGATGCCCCCTCGTAGGAGCGAAGCGCCGATGTCAGACCCCTCTGGTCAATTCGATATATTTCCGCGCGAACTGGTCTTGCACCGGATCATGCCGGAGACAAATACCCGTCGCTTTTATCGGCTTAGCGTGTCAGCCGATCTGTTCGGCAATACGATCCTGACCCGCGAATGGGGACGGATCGGCACCCGAGGGCAATCCTTGGTGGAATCCTACCATGACGAAGGCGCGGCGATTTCCGCCTTGATAAAGCGCGCCGCCGTCAAACGCCGCCGCGGCTACAATCTCTAGCACAACCTGAAGCGGAACCAATGCCCGCAGGACGTCGTTCACCCAAAGCAAGGTGCAACGGAGAAGATCATGGCCGACACGCCCTATCAGACCACCACCGGCGCTTCCGGTGAAACCCAGCAGATCGCGAAAAGCGGGCAGGTGATGACCACCAACCACGGCGCGCCGATTTCCGACAATCAAAACAGCCTGAAAGCCGGATTGCGCGGACCGACGCTGTTGGAAGATTTCATCCTGCGCGAGAAGATCTTCCATTTCGACCATGAACGGATTCCCGAACGCATCGTCCATGCGCGTGGATCAGCGGCGCATGGCGAATTTGAATGCACCGATCCGATCCCCGAATTTTCCCGCGCCAGCCTGTTCGCCGCCAAAGGCAAGAAAACCCCTGTTTTCGTGCGGTTTTCGACTGTGGCAGGTGGGGCAGGTTCGGTGGACACGCCGCGCGATGTGCGGGGCTTTGCGACCAAATTCTATACCGACGAAGGCAATTGGGATCTGGTCGGCAATAATATTCCCGTCTTCTTCATCCAAGATGCGATGAAATTTCCCGATCTGGTCCATTCCGTGAAGATGGAGGCCGATCGCGGCTTCCCGCAAGCCGCATCGGCGCATGACACCTTCTGGGATTTCATCTCGCTGATGCCAGAGGCGTGGCATACCGTGATCTGGGCGATGTCCGACCGAGCGATCCCGCGCAGCCTGCGGATGATCGAAGGCTTCGGCGTGCATAGCTTCAAACTGGTCAATGCCAAGGGCGAAGAACATTTCGTCAAGTTCCATTGGAAGCCGGTGCTGGGCGTGCAATCCTTGGTCTGGGATGAAAGCGCCAAGCTGCAAGGCGCCGATAACGACTATCATCGCCGCGATCTGTTCGAGGCGATTGATGCGGGCGATTATCCGGCATGGGATCTGGCGCTGCAGATTTTCGATGAAAAGCTGGCGGGTAGCTTGGATTGGGATGTATTGGACCCGACCAAGATCATTCCCGAAGAAATCGTGCCGCTGCGGGTGGTCGGGCGGATGACCCTGAACCGCAATCCCGCTAACCATTTTGCCGAAAACGAACAGGCCGCCTTCCTGCCATCGAATATCGTGCCAGGGATCGATTTCAGCGATGACCCCTTGCTGCAGGGGCGGCTGTTTTCCTATCTGGATACACAAAAATCGCGTTTGGGGACGACGAATTTCCATCAAATCCCGATCAATGCGCCGAAATGCCCCTTCGCCAATATGCATCGCGACGGCTTGATGCAGACCATGGTGCCGCAGGGGCGGGCCAATTACGAACCGAACTCGCTGGATCAGGCGGGCGAAGATCCCGGCCCGCGCGCGAGTGCCAGCGGCTTTGTCACCGCCCCCAGAACCGAAAGCGGCGACAAGCTGCGCCAACGTGCCGAAAGCTTTGGCGACCATTTCAGCCAGCCGCGGATGTTCTGGAATTCGCAGACCGAAAACGAACAGGCGCATATCGCATCGGCTTTGGTGTTCGAGCTGTCGAAGGTCGGGCTTGCGCATGTGCGCGAGCGCGTGATGGGGCAATTACGCAATATCGACGAAGGCTTGGCCAAACGGGTCGCGCAAGGCTTGGGGGCCAAGCTGCCAGCCGCGGTGAAGCCCTTCAAGCCCGCGCTCGACCTGCCGCCGTCAGATGCGCTGTCGATCCAGAAAAACTGGAACGTCACTTTGCAGGGGCGCAAGGTGGGGCTTTTGTTCTCGGAAGGGTCGAACAAAGCTGAAATCGACAAGCTGATTGCCGCAATCGAAGCCGAAGGCGGCAGCGTGTTCAAGGTCGCGCCCAAGATCGGGCCGCTGAAACTTGACGGTGGAGAGCTGCAGGCGGATGGTCAACTCGCAGGTTCGCCATCGGTTCTCTTCGATGCGATCGCGATGATATTGGCACCTGCCGAAGCGCAAAAGCTGGCTTTGAATGCGGCAGCCTTGGAATTCGTCGCCGATGCCTTCGGCCATCTGAAAGCCATCGGGCATTGCGACGGGTCGAAGGTGATTTTGGCCCGCGCGCGGATCGAAGCGGATGCGGGGGTCACGCATTACAACGATCTGCCCGAAACCGCCAAGCGCCGCTACTGGGCGCGCGAACCGAATGTGCGGGACTTGGCGTGAACGCCAAACCATTGATCGAGTAGGAGGATTTTATGGCTCAAGACGTCACGCCCGATAAAACGCCGACCGACAAGCCCGCCGCGCCAAAACCGGTGCAGCATGAACAAAAACCCGAACAGCCGCTGAAACAGATCGGCAAAACGCAAGACGAAGCGCGCGAGGAAGCCGAAGACGACGGCGCCTGACCTTTCGTCTATAATTAACATTATGTTAACCAAGTGGGTTTAAAGATCATTCATCCCCGATGGCTGTGCGGCAATCGGGGATGAATTGTAGCCTTAGACCAAAAAAAAACATCGCGACGGACTTGAATGGTAAAGCACCAATCTTATTTGCTGTCTGTGGACCGGGCCCCTCTGACAGCGGTATGCTGTGATGTCGGACCACTTCGAGCGCGCTCGGAGTTGGCCCTTTTCTGTTATGCCAATCTCTAGCGTCCTATTGGCAAAACAGAGGTCCGAATGGAAATCTTCACGACGTTATTCATGGGCACACCGGTTTGGATGTGGCTCTTCTTCCTCGGCGCAGTCTTGATGCTGCTGCTGCTTGATCTGGGGCTGTTCAACAAGCAAGACCGCGAGATTGAAATCGTGGCCAGCCTGAAGATGTCGGCCTTCTATATCTCGATCGGTCTGGCGTTTTCGGCTTTCGTCTGGTGGCAGATGACCCCGGAAGCGACGGCGAATTATTTGACCGCTTTCGTGATCGAAAAGACCTTGGCGTTGGACAATATCTTTGTCATCGCCTTGATATTCAGCTTCTTTTCCATCCCGCGCAAATACCAGCACCGCGTGTTGTTCTGGGGTATTCTGGGCGTGATCGTCCTGCGCGGCATCATGATCGGCCTTGGCGCAAGCATCGTGGCCAACTACCACTGGGTGCTTTACATCTTCGCGCTGTTCCTGATCTTTACCGGCATCAAGATGCTGTTTGCGAGCGAAGAGTCGAACCCCGACATGAGCCGCAATCCCATCCTGCGACTGGCACGCAAGTATATGCGCGTGACCGACAACCTGCATGGCAATGCCTTCTTCGTCTGCCTGCCCGATGGCGCAGGCAAGATGGTCCGCTTCGCGACGCCTTTGTTCCTTGCATTGGTGATGATCGAATTCGCCGATCTTATCTTCGCAGTTGACTCGGTTCCGGCGGTCTTCACGATCACCACTGACCCGTTCATCGTCTATACCTCCAACATCTTCGCGATTTTGGGTCTGCGCGCCCTGTTCTTCGCTTTGTCGGCAATCCTGCACCGCTTTGCCTATCTGAAATATGCACTGTCGATCCTGCTGATCTTCATCGGCTCCAAGATCTTCATCGCCGACCTTATGGGCTGGGAAAAGTTTCCGCCGGCATGGTCGTTGGGCATCACCTTCGCCATTCTGGCCGCTGGTGTGATCGTCTCGCTGGTGAAAACCAAGCCGGATCGCCAGAGCGAAATCTGACGACGTCGCCAAGATCAAGAAGGGGCCAAGGGCTAGAACCTTGGCCCCTTTTTCTTCTTGAATAGGTAAAGCCCCAGACAGAGCTGAGGCTTTCCACATTCATCTACAGTGATTGCTTAGGCGCGACGCTTGCGTTCCCAAGCAAAGGCCAAAGCTGCAAGAAGAGCGGCAATCGCCAAAAGCCCGCTAGAGGCGTCGATTTCCGGAACTGCGCTGGTAGGTGTTGACGGGAAAAACGGGTTCAGCAGGTCGCCCAAAAGGCCGCCAATACCGCCAAACAAACCGCCGCTGCTGGCAGTGGCATCTTGTGCCAGAGCCGGAATTGCAGTCGCGATGGTAGCACCAAGAGTGCCAAGTGTAAGTCCAAACAACTTCATTTATGAAAACTCCAATACAATCGTTACTCGCAATATGAAGCCATAAGTTTCATATTCTTGCAACATTTATGGAAAGCTATTGTTAACGAGACAAGGCGATGATTACGCGAGAAAGTTTCAAAACACCTATAAATTATCAAGACCGCCCGCCAACGAATCACCCCGCGCAACGCAAAACGCGGACCCGATAGGCCCGCGTTTTGATATGGCATGGATCGGCAGCAGCCTTAGGTGACATCCCCGAACTGCTGATCATAAAGCTGACGGAAGGCGCCATTGCGGGCCAGAAGCTCTTCGGCTGTGCCGTATTCCAGCACCTGCCCCTGACCCAGCACATAAATGCGATCTGCGCGCAGGATGGTCGACAGGCGGTGCGCGATCACGATGGTGGTCGAATTTTCCGACACCTTCGCAAGACCGGCTTTCACCTGACCTTCGGATACGGAATCCAAGGCGCTGGTCGCTTCGTCCAAGATCAGGATCTTTGCCTGCCGCAGGAAAGCGCGCGCGATTGCCAAGCGCTGACGCTGACCACCCGACAGGAAGGTGCCGTTTTCGCCAACCTGCGTGTCATAGCCCTGCGGCAGCTTGCTGATGAACTCATGGGCATGGGCCGATTTGGCGGCTTCATAGACCTCTTCGTCGCTGGCTTCGGGACGCGAGCAGCGGATATTATCGATCACGCTGGACGAGAACAGGAAGGTATCTTGACCAACGAAAGACATCTGCGGGCGCAAGCTGTCGAACGTCACATGCCGGATATCCTGACCGTCAATCAGCACACGCCCCGATGTCGGATCGTAAAAGCGCATCAGCAGGTTCAGGATGGTCGACTTGCCCGCACCGGATTCACCCACCAAAGCCGTGGTCTTGCCGCCTTCAAACACCATGTTCAGCTTGTTGACCGCGGTGTCCTGCGAATTATAGCTGAAGCTGACGTCATCGAAGACGATCTCGCCTTTCGGCACGGTCAGGGCTTTGGCATCGGCGGATTCTACGATCGTGTCCTTCTGGTCGAGCAGTTCGAACAGCATCTGCGCGCCGATCATCATGCTTTCCATATTGACCCGCATCCGCGACAGCCGCTTGGCCGGTTCATAGGCCATCAAAAGCGCGGTGACGAAAGACATCAATTGGCCCGCCGAAGTCGGCTCGCCCCCCATCAGATTGGCCGCGCTCAGCCAGACCACGCCCGCGATCGCCATGCCCGATACGGTTTCCATCAAAGGAGAGGTGATCGCCTCTAGACGGATCATCGCATTCGAGCGCCGTTCAACTTCGCGCACTGCCGTATCCATGCGCTTGTTCATCACGCTTTCCAGCGAGAAGATCTTCACCACACGAATACCGGCCGAGGTTTCCTGCAACACTTTCAAGATCGCCGCCAAAGAGGACAGCTGCATCGACATGATGCCACGCACATGGCGCAAGATCACCCGCAAGCCGATGAAAATCACCGGAGCCATCACCAAAGACACCATCGACAGCAGGGGCTGCTGATAGAACATCACCGCGATCAAACCGATCAGCGTCAGCAAATCGCGCACCATCGAAGTGACCAGCAAATCGATCAAGCCGCGCGCGGCCTGCGCCCCTTGGGTTACCCGCATCAACAGATCTGACGATTCCCGAATGTTGAAGAAATCGACCCCTTGCTGCAACAATTTGCCATAAACGCGGCGTTGCTGTTCGGCGATAATGCCATTGCCCGCCCGTGCCATGGACACGGTCTGCATATAGGTCGCCAAACCTTTGGTCGCGAAGATTGCGATCACCATCAAGGCGACACCCGTCACCCGCGCCTTATTTCCGGGATCGGTCATCGTGTCGACAATGGCCTGCATCGACCAAGCCGTCAGCGCCGACATACCAGCCACAAGGATCATCGCAGCGATGCCCAAGGCATAGAATTTTCCCTGCCGCTCCACCCCGAAGCGTATCAAGCGCCACAGCAAATTGTCTTGGAACCGCGATTTCGCATCTGCGGATGGAGAGTTGTTTTCAGCCATTGCTACCTAACGGGCCCTGATCGTGGTGCTCCATAGCTAAGGTTATTCGTGAACTACCGCAATGGGCAGCCATTGGCACAGGCAATAGACCGCAGGTCAGCCTAATGCTCGCCCGCGGCCATCAGCTTCAGCGTCTCTTCGCGAATATCGCCCAAAATCAAGCGCTTGGTTTTGGAAAACTCCGGCGATGTTACCAGATCGAACGGCCGCGGTCGCGGCAAATCTATCACGATATCGCGTTTCACACGGCCCGGCCGAGAGGCCAGAACGACGACCCGATCCGCCAAAAACACTGCTTCATCAACATCATGGGTGACGAAGAGGCAGGTGACCTTATGTTCGGTCCAGATCTTCAGCAGCAATTCCTGCATCATCCCGCGCGTTTGCGCGTCCAAGGCACCGAAGGGTTCGTCCATCAGAAGGATCGAGGGCTTATAGACCAAGGCCCGCGCGATGGCGACGCGCTGGCGCATGCCGCCCGACAGCTGCTTGGGCCAAGCCTTTTCAAAGCCCGCAAGTCCCACCGCATGGACGAAGTGGCGGACCATTTCATCCTTCTCGCGCGACGGCATTGCGGATTTTTCCAAGGCGAAGCGGATGTTCCCTTCGACCGTCATCCATTCGAACAAGGAATAGGACTGGAAGACGAAACCCCGATCCCGCCCCGGGCCGTTGACCGGCTTGCCGTCGATCAGGATGCGGCCGGAACTTGGTTCATCCAAGCCGCCCACCATGTTCAGCAAGGTGGACTTGCCGCATCCGGATGTGCCGACGATCGAGACAAACTCGTTTTCGGCGATATCAAGGTCGATTTCCTCGATGGCCACCATTTTACGGCCATCCACGTCAAAGGTCTTACCGACCTTCTGGATCGAAATTTTCGGTGCCATTACTTGCGGCCCTCGTTCCAGCGGAACATCACCTGCCCCAGTTTCTTGAACAGCCAATCGGTCAACAGCCCCAGCAGGCCGATGAACAGCGTGCCGAACAAGATGGTCTGCGTCGCCATATAGCGCTGCGCATCCATGATCCGCCGGCCCAGACCTTCGCTGGCCGCCACCAGTTCGGCGACCACCAGATAGGTCCAAGTCCAGCCCATGGTGATGCGGAACGTATCCCAAATCGCCGGAGCGGCCGCCGGAAGGATGATCCGACGCAGGATTTCCATATTGGAAAAGCCAAGGGTCTGACCGGCTCGGATCAAGTTCACGTCGATATTCTTGACGTTGTCCATGATCATCAGTACCTGACTGAAGAAGGTGCCGATGAACAGGATCAGGATTTTCTGACCATCGCCAATCCCCGCCCACAGGATCGTCAGCGGGATCAGCGCCACCACCGGCACATAGCGCAGGGTCGACACCAAAGGTGACAGCAGGCCTTCGAAGATCCTGAAATTGCCCATCAAAATGCCGACCGGCACAGCTACGACCGTGGCCGCCAACCAACCGGCAAGGATACGGTAGATCGAGACGGCGGCATCATTCAGCAATATCCCTGATGACAATTGCCGCCAGCCTTCCGCCAGAACCGCGCCCGGACCGGGCAGGAACAAGGGCTTGATCAGCCCTGCCTGCACCACGGCCCACCAGATCACGATCAACAAGAACGGCAGGACGAAGCCCGAAGCCGCATAGATCGGCTTCGGGATTTCTTTGCGCAGCCGGAACAGCTCGCGCAGACGGAAAGGTTGCTCCGGCATGGACGGGTCCTTATTTCGCGACCGCGTGCAGCGCGTCGAGCGACAGTAGTTCGTCGGCAGCCACGATGCGCTTGATATCTTCGGGATTGGTTTCGATCATGATCTCGCCAATCGCCTTGACGGTCTCTTGGAATTCACCGCCAAGGATCGCGATGTTTTCCTTGGAATCGAACAGCTTGACGCCTTTGAAGCCGACTTCGAATTCTTCCATCGGCGCGCCGACGGCATCCGCGATCAGCTTGCCGCCTTCTGCCGGATTTTCGCGTAC
>DALYSR010000050.1:0-21545 GCA_031991825.1 Paracoccaceae bacterium | reverse complement strand
GGTGCTGGCGAATTGGCGCGATGGCTGGCGGTCCAGCATCACCTCGCGGATGACCGTCTCGCGGTCCATGTTGTGGGTTTTCATCTGATCGGGGATCTGCGCTTCGACCAAAGGCGTCAGCACATAGCCCGGACAGATGGTATTGGCGGTGATCCCTTGGCCCGCGCATTCCAGCGCCGTGACCTTGGTGAAGCCCACCAGACCATGCTTGGCCGCGACATAGGCCCCCTTATAGGGGCTGGCGGTCAGCCCATGGGCCGAGGCGATATTGATCACCCTGCCCCAGCCCTTGGCCCGCATCAGGGGCAAAGCCATGGCCGTCGTATGGAAAGCCGAGGACAGGTTGACCGCCAGAATGCGGTTCCAGATTGCGGTCGGGAAGGATTCGATCGGGGCAACATGCTGGATGCCCGCGTTGTTCACCAAGATGTCACAGGTCCCTGCGGCTTCGATCAGCTTGCGGCAGGCATCCGGATCGGACATGTCTGCGGCATGATAGCGCACGGATACGCGGTATTTCGCCGCTAGATCGCGGGCCAATTGGTGGTCGCTTTGGGTATCGGTAAAGGAGTTGATGACCAGATCCGCCCCCGCCGCCGCCAAGGCTTCCGCGACCCCAAGACCGATCCCGCTGTTCGAACCCGTGACCACGGCGGTCTTGCCCTGAAGTACCATATTTTCCTCGCCCGATTGTGCTGGCAAGATAGAGCCACGATACCGCCGATCAGGCAAGCATCGCGCATCAGACAAAGCCGGTTTGGGCATAAAAAAACGCCGGCACGAAGCCGGCGTTAAGTTGTTGAGGCAGGTTTCATACAGGCAAGAAACCTATCGAGCAGTATCCCCTATATAATCCTTTGCGGTGCTTTGGCCAAGTTAAAAGTTTGAAATGCCTCAAAAGCCCCTTTACTTTCCCGATCAGCAAATCATGGCGCGTTAAGGACCAAGGCTAAGATGAGAAAAGACTTTCTACTCAAAACCTGTGCTTTCGGGCTTTTCGCCTCGATTGCCCTTGGATCGGCACCGCTGTGGTCACAACATGTTGATTCGGCCCAGCACGGGATTTCGATGTATGGCGCGCCCGCTTTGGCGCCTGATTTCACCGCCCTGCCGCAGGTGAATGTCGATGCGCCCAAGGGGGGGCGGATCATTTTGGGCGAAGCGGGAAGCTTCGATTCCATGAACCCCTTCATCTTGAAAGGCCGCGCCCCTGCCGCGCTGACCTCGCTGTCGGTGGAAACGCTGATGGGGCGGAATTATGACGAACCTTTCGCGCTTTACGGGCTGCTGGCGGAAAGCATCACCACCGATGACGCCCGCAGTTTCGTCGAATTCACCTTGCGCGACACGGCGGCTTTCTCGGATGGCAGCCCCGTGACGGTGGAAGATGTGATCTGGTCGTTCCAGATTCTTGGCGAAAAGGGCAATCCGAAATACGCGACCGCTTGGAAGAAGATCGCCTCTTCCGAACAAACCGGACCGCGTTCGGTGAAATTCACCTTCAACACCGCCGATCGCGAATTGCCCTTGGTCTTGGGCCTGCGCCCGATCCTGCAAAAGGCGCAATGGGAGGGTAAGGCCTTCGACCAAAGCAGCCTTGAGGTGCCGATCGGATCAGGGCCTTACGTGATTTCGCAGTTCGAGGCGGGCCGTTTCGTCAGCTTCAAGCGCAATCCCGACTGGTGGGGCAAGGATCTGGCCTTCAACAAAGGCCAGCATAATTTTGACGAAATCCGTTACGAATATTTCGGCGACAGCACCGCGATGTTCGAAGCCTTCAAGGCGGGGCTGATTTCCAGCTGGCGCGAGACCAATCCGTCGAAATGGGTGAATGCCTATGATTGGGACGACATCAAATCCGGCGCGGTGGTGAAATCCGAAATCCCGCATCAGCGGCCGTCCGGCATCGAAGGCTTCGGGATGAACACCCGCCGCCCGCTGTTTGCCGATTGGCGCGTGCGCGAGGCCTTGATCCTGGCCTTCAACTTCGAACAGGTGAACCGCACGCTGAATGCCGATCTTTATCCGCGGATCCAAAGCTATTACGGCAATTCGCCTTTGGGGATGCACCCTGCGACGCCTGCAAGCGGCAAGGTGCTTGAATTGCTGCACCCCTTCGCCGCCGATCTGCCCGAGGGGGTGATCGAAGGCTATAGCGTGCCCAAGGGCGACGGCTCGGATGCGAACCGCAAGAATATCCGCCAAGCGACCAAGCTTCTGGCCGATGCGGGCTATACGGTGGGCGCGGACGGGGTCTTGGTCGATGCTGCGGGCAAGCCTTTCAGCTTTGAAATCCTGCTGGTCAATGGTCAGTCCGATATGATCAAGGCGGCGGGCATCTATATCGAAAGCCTGAAGCGGCTGGGGATTTCGGCGCGTGTTACCACGGTCGATGATGCGCAATACAAAGAACGCACCAATGCCTATAACTTCGACATGACCCATTACATCCGCTCGCTGTCGCTGTCGCCGGGCAATGAACAGAAGCTGTATTGGGGCAGCCAAGGTGTTGCAGAACAAGGCAGCCGCAATTGGATGGGCATCAATTCGCCCGCTGTGGATGCGATGATCCAAGCCATGCTGACCGCCGAAGATCAGGACAGCTTTACCGCCGCGACCCAAGCCTTGGACCGGCTGCTGACGGCGGGGCGTTATGTGGTGCCGCTGTGGTATTCCGACCGTTCGCGCATCGCGCATCGCAAGGAGTTGCACTATCCCGATCATCTGCCGCTTTACGGCGATTGGCTGGGCTTCCAGCCCGAGACATGGTGGTATCAGCCTTAACCTTGCATCCCTATCTTGACCTTAGGCTGAAGGCCGATGATCTTTTCACCCACATAGAAGAAGGCTTGAACCATGCGTAAAATCCTGCTGCTGGGCGCGCTTGCCGCCGCAACCTTGCTGTCGGCCTGTAATACGATTGATGGCATTGGTCGGGACATATCGGGCGGTGCGGCCCGTGTCGGTTCCTATATGAACTAACGCTTTCGCGTCGAACGATCTGACAGTCGCCCACCGCCCGCCTTTGTCTCAAGGGCGGGCGGTTTGCATTATTATTCCCGTTTTTTCCAACCGCCCGCGCAGGTTTTCATTGCCAGCGGCGCGAACTGTGTTACGCCTGCGGCGATGACCCCCTGATGACCCTTCTGCGGTCCTTCTTGTTCCGTTCCGATTTTTCCTGTCCGATTATCCGGTTCCCCATGCTCGAATATGCTGAAATCCCCCGCGCGCAGACTGCGCCGGTGGTGCCTGATCGCTTCAACCTTGCCGCCTATGTGCTTGAGGACAGTGCCGCGCGCCTGCCCGATAAGATCGCCTTGCAGATCCTGAAGCTGTCGGGGGCCGAACGCTGGAGCTATGCGCGGCTGATCGCGGCCGTCCAAGGGGTTGCCAGCGGGCTGACGGCGCTGGGCCTGCCGCCGCAAGCGCCTATCCTGTTGCGCTTGGGCAATCAGGTCGAATTCGCTTTGACCTATCTGGGAGCGATTGCGGCGGGCTTCGTGCCGGTTCTGACATCGGCGCGGCTGGCGCAGGCTGAAATCACCGCGATGGCGGCGGGTGTCTCGCCCGCGCTGGTGGTGGCGGCAGAGGGGATTGCCCTGCCCGATCACCCTGCCCGCGTGATCAGCGCCCAAGACATCCGCGCGATGGAACAACTGCCGCCCCAGCCCTTCGTCATGGGCAATCCGGACCGCTTGGCCTATGTGGTCTTCACCTCCGGCAGCGCAGGCGCGCCGCGCGCGGTGGCCCATGCCCATCGCTCGATCCTTGGCCTTGAGGTGATACAGGCGGGTGGGCAAGGCGTGAGCGAAGCCGACCGATTGCTGCATGCCGGCGCCTTGGATGGGGCCTATGGCTTGCATACCGGCCTTTTGGAGCCGTGGCGCAAGGGGGCGACGGCACTGATCCCCGCCGAAGGCCTGGGCGTGGCGCAACTGCCGCTGCTGCTGAAGCGTTTCGATGCGACGATACTCGCGGCGGCCCCGCATGTTTATCGCCAGCTGCTGGACTTGGGCTTGCCCAGCCTGCCCCGTCTGCGCTTGGGCCTGTCGTCGGGTGACAGTCTGGCTGTCGAGACGCAAGCCGCTTGGACTGCCGCCACCGGCACGCCCTTGCACGACACCTTCGGCCTGTCGGAATGGTCTAGCTTCGTCACAGTGTCGGCTGTTGGGCAATCGCTCCCCGATACGCAATGCGGTCGCCATCTCGCGGCTTTGGGCGATGATCTGAAGCCCGTTCCCTGCGGCGCGGCGGGCCAGATGGCGATAAAGGCCGATGATGCGGGCCTGATGCTGGGCTATTTCGATGCAATCGATCCCGCGACCCCGCGCTATGATCTGCCGGTGCAGGCGGGCTGGTTTCTGACCGGCGACATGGTGTCCATTGCCGAAGACGGGGCGGTGACCTATCTGGGTCGGTATGACGATCAGATGAAGCTGGGCGGCATCCCTGTCTTTCCCCCAGAGGTCGAGGCCGCGTTTGCCGATTTTGCAGGCATGACCGGCTGTGCTGTGGTGGAATACAGGCTTGACGCCGGAACATCGGTGATCGCCTGCTTCTACACCGCCGATGCCCCCTTGGACGCGGCGGCGCTACAGGCCCATGCCGAGACCCGCTTGGACAGCGATAAGCAGCCACGCCTTTATCGTCACATTGCAGCCCTACCCTTGGGCGCGACTGCGAAGCTGAATCGCCGGATGCTCCGGCTAGAGAGACCATGATGATCACCCTTGATATCTTCGCCGATCCCGTCTGCCCATGGTGCCTGATCGGTAAGACCAATCTTGAACGTGCGCTGGAAGCATCCCCCGACCATCCCTTCGTGATCGCGTGGCACCCCTTCCAGCTGAACCCCGATGCGCCTGCCGAAGGGGTGGTCCGCAAGGATTATCTGGCGGCGAAATTCGGCGCGGAAAAGGTGGCGGAACTGGACCAGCGCCTGACGGCGGTGGCGGCATCGGTGGGGATCCAGCTGGAGCTGGACAAGATCACCACCATCCCCAACACCTTCGACGCGCATCGCCTGATCCATTGGGCGGGCTTGGAAGGCAAGCAAAGCGCGATGGTATCGGCTTTGCTGCGCGCCTATTGGCGGGAAGGCCGCGATATCGGCTTGGCCGATGTGCTGGCCGATCTGGCGGGTGAAGTCGGCATGGACCGCGCGGCCATCGCGCGGCTTCTGGCCAGCGACGCCGATGTCGAGGAAATCGAAAACCGCATCGACCATGCCCGCGCCCGCGGTGTGACGGCGGTGCCCTGCTTCATCGTCGGCAATCAGCATGCTGTTTCCGGCGCACAACCCGTCGAACTGTGGAAAAACGTGATCGCGGAATTGACCGCGCAAATGCAGGCGACAGAAAGTTTGGACGAAGAATGACCGTTATTAAACGACTAAGTCGTGCCGAATTCATCGCGATGATGGCGATGATCTTCGCCACCATCGCGATGAGCATCGATTCGATGCTACCCGCCTTGCCGGAAATCGCGGCGAGCATGACGCCGGATGATCCCAACCGCGCGCAATTGGTGGTGGGCACCTTCTTCGTCGGCATGGCGATCGGCACCATCTTCGGCGGCCCGCTGTCGGATGCCTTTGGTCGCAAGCCGATCATGATCCTGGGCTGCGTCATCTATGCGCTTGCCGCCATCGTGTGCTATTTCGCGGAAAGCTTCGAGCTGTTCTTGCTTGCCCGCGTGGTGCAAGGGGTGGGCGCTGCGGGGCCGCGTACGGTGTCGATGGCGATGGTGCGCGATCTGTATAGCGGGCGCGACATGGCGCAGATCATGTCGATCACCATGATGATCTTCATGATTTTCCCTGCGATCGCGCCGCTGATGGGCCAATTCGTGATGATCTTCGCGGGCTGGCATGCGATCTTCTTGGTGCTGGTGGTGGTGGCGGTGATCGCAGGCCTCTGGCTGGGATTGCGCCAGCCTGAAACCCTGCCGGCCGACAAGCGCAAGCCGGTTTCGGTTAAGGGCCTGACCGATGCGGGACGCGATCTCTTCGTGCGTCCGGTGATCTGGTTGGCGATTGTCATCCAAGGCCTGACCATGGGCACAATGATGGCCTCGATTTCATCGGTTCAGAGCGTGTTCGAGCAATATTACAACGATGCCGACAATTTCCCGCTGTGGTTCGCGCTGATCGCGGGGGTATCGGCCTTGGGCTCGCTGCTGAATTCCAAGCTGGTGATGCGCCTTGGGATGCGCCGCGTGGCTTCGGGTGCCTATATGGTGGCTTTGGTGATCTGTGCGGTCAATTTGGCGCTGCGCCTGTTCGTGCCGATGGGGCCGCTGGTTGATTTCGCGCTGTTCATGGTGCTGATCATCTCGCTCTTCGCGATGATGGGCCTGACCATGGGCAATCTGAACGCCTTGGCGATGGAGCCTGTGGGCCATATCGCGGGCTTTGCCTCGTCGATGATCGGCTCGGTCTCGACCTTGTTCGCGGTGATCTTCTCGGTGCCGATCGGGTTGGCCTTTGACGGCACGCCGGTGCCCCTGTCGATCGGGGCCACGGTGTTGACCTTGGCGTCTGTCGTGTTGATGCGCTTCCTGAAGAAGTAAGATCTTACTTTAAGCGTGCGGCCTAACCCTTAGGCCGCACGACTTTTTCCGCCAGATCGCGGGCGATGGCGAAGGCCCCCTTGATCCGGTCTGCATCCGTTTTCCAGCTTGCCAGCAGCACGATCTTGTTGCCCTGCACCTTGGCACCGGGGCCTTGCGCGGTCAGATAATCGACCAGCCCCGCAGGATTTGCGAATTTATCGTTATGGAACTGGATGGTGGCACCTTTCGGCCCCGCATCGATCCGCGCGATACCGGCGCGTTTCGCCATCGCCTTGATCCGCACGATCAGCATCAGCGTATTCACTTCCTTGGGCAGCGGGCCGAAGCGGTCAATCAGCTCGGCCGCGAAGCCTTCCAATTCCACCTTGGTCGCCAGCCCCGAAAGCCTACGATACAGCCCCAGACGCACATCCAGATCGGTGACGTAATCTTCGGGGATCATCACCGGCAGGCCAAGGTTCAATTGCGGCGACCATTGGTCGTCAATCGGGCTTAGCCCGTTGATTTCGCCGGATTTGATCTTGGCAATCGTTTCTTCCAGCATCTGCTGATACAATTCGTAGCCGACTTCCTTGATATGGCCGGATTGTTCCTCGCCCAGAAGGTTGCCCGCGCCGCGCAGATCCAGATCGTGGCTGGCCAGATTGAAGCCCGCGCCAAGGCTGTCCAGACTTGCCAGCAATTTCAATCGCTTCTGCGCCTGAGGCGTTAGCGGCTGGCGCGGCTTGGTGGTCAGATAGCAATAGGCCCGCGTTTTGGACCGCCCCACGCGCCCACGGATCTGGTAGAGCTGGCTGAGGCCGAACATATCGGACCTGTGCACGATCATCGTATTGGCGGTCGGAATGTCCAAGCCGCTTTCGACGATGGTGGTGGCGACCAGCACATCATATTTGCCGTCATAGAACTGGTTCATCCGATCATCCAGATCGCCCGCCGCCAATTGGCCATGGGCGATGACGTAACTCACCTCCGGCACATGGTTTTTCAGGAAATCTTCAATATCCGGCAGATCGGTCAGGCGCGGCACCACAAAGAAGGTCTGCCCGCCGCGATAGCGTTCGCGCAGCAAAGCCTCGCGCAGGGTGACCGGATCGAATTCGCTGACGTAAGTCCGGATCGCCAAGCGGTCGACGGGGGGCGTCGCGATGATCGACAGATCACGCACGCCTGTCAGGCTTAGCTGCAAGGTGCGCGGGATCGGCGTCGCGGTCAGCGTCAGCACGTGGATTTCGGACCGCATTTCCTTCAGGCGTTCCTTATGGGTCACGCCGAAATGCTGTTCTTCGTCAATGATCAACAGGCCAAGGTTCTTGAACTTGATCCCCTTGGCCAGCAAAGCATGGGTGCCGACCACGATATCGACCTGACCTTCGGCCATCATCTCGCGGGTCTGGTTCGCCTCTTTGGCGGAAACGAAACGCGACAATGGGCGCACCGAAATCGGAAAGCCGCGGAAACGTTCGGCAAAGCTGCGGTAATGCTGGCGGGCCAGCAGCGTGGTTGGGCAGATCACGGCGACCTGCATGCCGGACATGGCGGCGACAAAGGCCGCGCGCATGGCAACCTCGGTCTTGCCGAAGCCCACGTCGCCGACGACCAAACGGTCCATCGGGCTGCCTTTTTCCAGATCGGCCACCACATCGGCGATGGCGGCCAGTTGATCATCGGTTTCCTGATAAGGGAAACGGGCGGCGAAAGCCTCCCAGATCGAATGCGGCGCTTCCAGAATGGGGGCGTGGCGCAGGCTGCGTTCGGCGGCGATCCGCATCAGGCGATCGGCAATCTCCTTGATGCGCTCCTTCAGCTTGGCCTTCTTGGCCTGCCATGCGCCGCCGCCCAGACGGTCCAGCAACCCTTCGTCATGGCCATAGCGCGACAGCAGTTCGATATTCTCGACAGGCAGGTACAGTTTCGCATCATCGGCATATTCTAGGGCCACACAGGCATGCGGCGCGCCTGCGGCCTTGATCGTCTCCAACCCCAGATAGCGGCCGACGCCGTGTTCGACATGGACCACCAGATCGCCGGGGGTCAGCGTATCGACTTCGCGCAGGAAATTGTCGGCCTTGCGCTTGCGTTTGGGCTTGCCGACCATCCGGTCGCCCAAGACATCCTGTTCGGAAATCACCGCCAGATCGGGCGCGGTGAAACCTGCCTCCAGCGGCCAGATCAGCAGCGAGACCAGATTGCGGTCCCTCGGCAGATCACGGATATCCTTGATCAGGACCGTATCGGCCATGCCCTGATCTTCCAAAAGACCTTTAAGGCGTTCGCGCGCGCCTTCGGACCAGCTGGCGATCACCACCTGATGATCCTTGCGTAATACTTTAAGATGATCCGTCAAGGCACCGAAAAGGCTAAGGTTTTCGGCCTGACGTTCGGGGGCGAAATTGCGGCCCAACCGACCACCGGCATCGATGCAGCCCGGACCCGGCGCTTGCGGGTTGGGCGACAATTGGATCACGCGGTGACCGCCCGTCGCCTGTTCCCAAGCTGCGTCGTCCAGATACAACAGATGCGGCTCGGCGGGTTTGTAGACGGTATCCAAACGGCCTTTGGCCTTCATCGCCTCAAGGCGCGCATCATAGGCATCGTCCACCGATTCCCAGCGTGACAGACGCATGGGCGTGATCTGATCGTCCAGCATGACGGCGGCTTGCGGCAGGTAATCGAACAGGGTTTCAAGGCGGTCATGGAACAGGCCCAGCCAATGTTCCATCCCCTGATGCTTGCGCCCCGCGCTGACCGCTTCATACAAAGGATCATCCGCACCGCCCACGCCAAAGGCCACGCGGTAGGCTTGGCGGAATCGGGTGATCGATGCTTCATCCAGCATCACCTCGGACACCGGCGACAGATCGACGGAATCCAACTTTTCAACCGTGCGTTGGGTTTCGGGATCGAAGCGGCGCAAGCCGTCCAGCACATCGCCGAAGAAATCCAACCGCACCGGACCTTTGCCCCCCGGCGGGAAGATATCGACAATGCCGCCGCGCACCGCGTAATCGCCTGGTTCGGCCACGGTCGAGACCGGCGAGAAGCCCATCTTCGTCAGATAGCCGCGCAGCGATGTTTCATCGACCCGCTGCCCCACCGCTGCCGAAAAGCTGGAAGCGCGCAGCACGTCGCGTGTCGGAACCCGTTGGGTCGCGGCATTCATCGTGGTCAGCAGCACGAAAGGCCCCGAAATCCCATGCGCCAAGGCAGCCAGCGTCGCCATCCGGCGCGCGGCAATATCGGGATTGGGCGAGACGCGGTCATAGGGCAGGCAATCCCACGCGGGGAATTCCAGCACCACCACTTGCGGCGCCATCACCCGCAAAGCCGCCCGCATCGCGGCCATGCGCTTGTCGTCGCGGGCGATATGGATGACGGGATGGCCGCGGTCCAGTTCGCGGGCCAGAAGCTTGGCGTCAAAGCCTTCCGGCGCGCCGCCCATCTGGATGCGGTCAGGGGTCTGCGGGCTGGGCTGTTTGGGGGGGGTGGATTTGCTCATATCTGATACCTACCGCAGGTCGTCATGGGGTCAAGGGTCGGGCGCATCAATACCAGCTGGAATTGACCGCATGGATCAGCCCCAGCAGCATGGTCACCAAAAGGCAGATCATGCCGAAGACCTGCATCCGGAAGCGGTGCCAGATCAGGATCTTCGGCAGATTGACCGCCGCCAGATCCATGCCTGCCAGCTTGCGCCCCAGTTTGCGCCCCCGCATCCTGACCCACAGCAGCGGCGCGATCATCAGCAGCACCGCCTGCGCCAGTTCGATGTTGAAAGACAGCGCCAGCAGCACCAGCATGGTGCCCAAGCACCAATTGCGCGCCACGCTCCAGAGGCTGCGATCGGCTTCCTCATAGCCCATCTCGCGCAGGCGCGCGGCCATGATCAGGCGCAAATCTTGGGCGGTCTGGCTGTCGCTGCCTTGGCTGCGGGCGCGGAACACCAAAGCGGTGGATACGCCCAAAACCTTGCGATCATTGGCAATCCACAAGCCGATCAGCACGATCCAATACCAGATGCTGGAAAAGGACCCGAAGTCCAATAGGCGCAAAATAAAGTGATAGAATGTCATATTGCGTCTATCCTTACGGCTGAAGGCTTGCGGCTGATTGCAATTCCATGGCAGGCAGGATCACATCCTGCAAGCGAGAAGCTGCGCGCTCCCTTGCTAAAATGACCAGTTCAAGGATTTGATTGATGCGCCCCACTCTCGCGCCTACCCCGACCACCCGCTTGCGCCGTCTGCGCCGCACGCCCGCTCTGCGCGCTTTGGCGCAGGAAAACACCTTTAGCGTCGATCAGCTGATCTGGCCGGTCTTCGTGCGCGAAGGTGTGGGTCAACGCGAGGCGGTGACCTCAATGCCCGGTGTGGAACGGTTGAGCGTCGATCTGCTGGTGCGCGAGGTCGAGAAAGTGGCGGCCCTTGGCGTGCCTGCCGTTTGCATCTTCCCCTATACCGCCGCTGAACGCCGCACCGAAGATTGCGCCGAAGCCTGGAGCCATGACAATATCGCCAACCAAGCGATCCGCGCCATCAAACAGGCCGTGCCCGAAATCGCGGTGATGACCGATATCGCCTTGGACCCCTATAATGCCAATGGCCATGACGGTCTGGTCAAGGATGGCATCATCCTGAACGACGAAACCGTTGAAGCTTTGGTCAAGATGGCCTTGGTGCAGGCCGAATGCGGCGCCGATATCTTGGGCCCGTCTGATATGATGGATGGCCGGATCGGTGCGATCCGTGCGGCGCTGGAAAGCAATGGCCACAAGGATGTGGCGATCATGTCCTATGCCGCGAAATACGCCTCCGCCTTCTACGGCCCGTTCCGCGATGCGGTGGGTGCCTCGGGCCGTTTGGTGGGGGATAAGAAGACCTATCAGATGAACCCCGCCAATAGCGATGAGGCCATGCGTCTGATCGAACGCGACCTGCAAGAGGGCGCGGATATGGTCATGGTCAAACCCGGCCAGCCCTATCTGGATATCATTCGCCGCGCCAAGGATATGTTCGGGGCGCCGACCTATGCCTATCAGGTGTCGGGCGAATATGCGATGATCAAGGCGGCGGCGCAAAACGGCTGGATCGACGAGAAGAAGGCCATGATCGAAAGCCTGATGGGCTTCCGTCGGGCAGGCTGCGATGCGGTGCTGACCTATTTCGCCCCCGAAATGGCCAAACTCTTGAAAAACGGCGAAATCTGATCGCGGCTTGCCGCTTTCGCAATCGCATTCCGCAGGCGCGGGGCCGGATCGGCCTCGCGTTTTGCAATTCAGGCCTATGCTTTCGGCGGGTCGGTGCCGATCGGGCGGTTGTCGTGGGGGAATGCGCGATTGGCCGGATGACAAACCCGTGACGGGCGTCTAGTCTGAGGCCTTGAAGGGCCGAAGAAAGCCCTGCCCGTCCTTCGGTGACGGTCGACCACAAAGAACGAGGGCAGCATAGATGCGCAATATCTCTAGACGCGGTTTCCTTGGTGCCACCGGTGCCTTGGGTGCGACAGGTCTTTTGGCCGCTTGCGGCAATGGTGTGGGTGGCGGCGGCGCGATGCAGATCGACGCGCGGGTGGATGAAACCCGTAACTACCTGTTCAACACCTATCCCGGCACGCAGGATTTGGCCGCACAGGCGCATGGCGTGCTGTATATGCCGCTGATCACCGAGGCGAGCCTGATCTGGGGCGGCGGCTATGGCCAGGGCGCTTTGCGTATTCGTGGCGTGACGGTGGATTACTATTCCGCCACCCGCGCCAGCGTCGGCCTGCAAATCGGCGCGCAGCAATATGCCCATGCCCTGTTCTTCATGACAGAGACCGCCTTGGGCCAGTTCCGTCGCAGCCCGGGTTGGGCGGCAGGCGCCGAAGTGCGTTATGCGACGCCCGCACAAGGCGCCTCGATCGGCAAATCCACCAGCGAAATCGATCCGGTCGTGGCCCTGGTCTTCGGCCAACAGGGCTTGATCGCCGGCGCATCGCTTGCGGGCGTGAAATATACCCGCATCATCCCATAAGGGTTTGCGGGAATGAAACAAGCCGCCCCTGCCAATCCGGTCGGGGCGGTTTTTTCATGGCCTGCAGGGGGCGTTAGGGCTGGGGTTCCTTCAGCCCGTCATAGACGGCGGCGAAATCAAGCGCATCGGACCCGCCTTGGTAGGTGGGGATATACAGGCTTTCGCGCGCCTCGATATCTTCCAAAGCCAAGGCATTGCCGTCGCGGTCGCGGACATAGGTGGCCCTATATCCGGATTTGAGCAGCCTGCGCAGATACATCTGGTTATAGTTGAGCATCAGGATCCAGCTGCTGACGCCAAGGCTGATCACCGCCACCACGAAGAACGGCACGAAATGCACCCAATCGCGGCGGTAAAGCGCGGGGAACGGCCCCAGAATGGCCATTGTCCAGCAGATGCCCACCGGCGCGGCGCGGGTCTGGCCGCTTTGGGGATGTTTCAGATCGACAATCGCATAGGCCATGGTTCGACCTTGGGATGAGTTCGGCTGTAGGAATTTGCCGATCATGTCCCCGAAGCTTGCCCGCAGGCAAATGCTATTTGACGGGTGGCGCAAACTACATCCTGCGGTTGCGCCACCGGCCCTGATCCCGCGCGTTTAGGCCTTATCGGTCAGGCGGCGGATCAGGCTGGAGGTGTCATTGCGATTGCCGCCCATGCGTTGCACATCGGCATAGAACTGATCGACCAGCGCGGTCAGTGGCAGCGAGGCGCCCAGTTCGTTTGCGGTGGCCAAGCAGATGCCCAGATCCTTGCGCATCCAATCCACCGCGAAGC
The DNA here is from genome assembly GCA_031991825.1 of Paracoccaceae bacterium. Lineage (GTDB taxonomy): Bacteria > Pseudomonadota > Alphaproteobacteria > Rhodobacterales > Rhodobacteraceae > Pseudotabrizicola. The sequence goes on along the minus strand of DALYSR010000050.1, from coordinate 8,184 downwards.
CGAAGTCGAATTCGCCCTGCAGCATGGTCTTGTGGCGGTTTTCCATCTGCCAGCTGCCAGCGGCACCTTGGCTGATCACCTCGACCACCTTTTCGCCGTCAAGCCCCGCCTTTTGACCAAAGGCCAAGGCTTCCGCCAAGCCCTGCACCACGCCTGCGATGCAGATCTGGTTCATCATCTTGGCCAATTGGCCCGCACCGCTGTCGCCCAAGCGGCGGCAGATGCGGGCATAGGCCGCGATGATCGGTTCGGCGCGCGCGTAAGCCGCCGGATCGCCGCCGCACATCACCGACAAGACGCCATTGACCGCGCCTGTCTGCCCGCCCGATACCGGCGCATCGACAAAGCCGATTTCCTTCAGGCTGGCGATTTCCGCCAGCTCGCGGGTGACTTGGGCGGAGACGGTGGTGTGGTCGATGAAGGTGGTTTCGGGGTCCATGCCCGCAAAGGCCCCATTGGTGCCCAAGCAGATGTCGCGCAGATCGGCATCATTGCCGACGCAAGCCACCACGAAATCCTGCCCCAAAGCCGCCTCGCGCGGGCTGGGGGCGGCGCGGCCCTGATAGGTTTCAAGCCATGCCTGCGCTTTCGCGGCCGAGCGGTTATAGACCGTCACCTCATGGCCGGCGGCGACCAGATGTCCCGCCATGGGAAAGCCCATCACGCCCAGCCCCAAGAATGCCACTTTCGCCATGCCGTTTCCCCCTGCGCATTGCCCTTTGATCGGAATTCAAATAGGTATCAGCCTCAAACCTGCCGTCAAGAACAGGCCCCGCATGCTTACCATTTTCCGTTGGCTCCTGCGGATACTCTTTGGGTTGATCGCCCTTGGGGTTCTGGGGATCTTGATCTCCTATTATTTTCTGGAACGCTCCGTTCCCGATTATAACGCCCGCTATCAGATCGAGGGGCTTGATGGCCCCGTCGAGATCCTGCGCAATTCCAATAACGTGCCGCATATCCTTGGTCAGACCGATCAGGATGTCTATTTCGCCTTGGGCTTTGCCCATGCGCAGGACCGGCTGTGGCAGATGACCCTGATGCGCCGCACGGCGCAGGGGCGGTTGTCGGAAATTTTCGGCTCGCGGACCGTCAAGATCGACGAGACGATGCGGCGCTATGATCTTTACACCTATGCGCAGCAAGCGGTCGGCCTGCAGGATGATCAGACCAAGGTGGCACTAAATGCCTATGCGCGCGGGGTGAATGCCTGGATCGAGGAAGTGAACCGTGGCGCGCGGGGGCGTGGCGCGCCCGAGCTGTTCTTCTTCTCGAATGAAATCGCGGCCTGGAGCCCTGCGGATTCACTGGTGATCCTGAAGCTGATGGCGTTGCAGATGTCGGGCCATATGCAAGACGAAGTAATGCGCGCGCGGGTGTCGATGTTGCTGTCTCCGGCGCGGCTGAGGGATGTGCTGCCCGATCCGGTGGGTGCCGCGGTCACCGCCTTGCCCAGCTATGCCAGCCTGATCAGCGGGCCCTTGCCCAATGCCTATGCGTCGATCCCCATGAGCGACGATCCTTTGTCGCCCTTCCGCGGTGTCGGCATGGCAGGCGCGTCCAACGCTTGGGCCGCCGAGCCGCGCCGTTCGGCGGCTGGCGGATCGCTTTTGGCCAATGACCCGCATCTGCCGTTCCAAGCGCCGGTCCTGTGGTATCTGGCGCGCCTGCAGTTGCAAGCGGGCGGCGTGATCGGCGCGACCATTCCCGGTGTGCCTGCGGTGCTGATCGGTCGGTCGGAAGCCTTGGGCTGGGGGCTGACGTCATCTTATGCCGACGATCAGGATATCGTTATGGAAAAGGTGAATCCCGCCAATCCCGAAGAATATGAAACGGCGACGGGGCCGAAGCCTTTCACCACGCGCCGCTCGATCATCACCGTGAAGGATGCGCGTCCGATCACCATCACTTTGCGCTGGTCCGAAGCCGGTCCGATCTTCCCCGACAGCCATATGAACCTTGGCGCGGTCACCCCCGCAGGGCATGTGCCTGCGCTGCAATGGACGGCGCTGACCGGCGAGGACCGCTCGATGACGGCGGCGATCCGCTTGATGCAGGCCAAATCGGTGGATCAGGCCTTGGAGGCGGGCAGCCTTTATGTTGCACCATCGCAGAACCTGATGCTGGCCGATGAAACGCGCGTGGCGATGCAGGTGGTGGGCGCCTTGCCCAAACGCAATGCCCTGCACCCGACCCAAGGCCGGATGCCCGCGCTTGGCACCAATCCCGCAAGCCGCTGGATGGGGATCATGCCTTATGCCGAAAATCCGCGTTTCGATCATCCCGAAAGCGGCATTCTGGGCAATACCAACAACAAGACCGTCGATGCGCCCTTCCCCGACAATCTGTCCTTCACCTGGGGGGATACCCAGCGGATCGAGCGTTGGCTGACCCTGATGAAAACCCGCGAGGTCCATACCCGCGAAAGCTTCATCGAGGCGCAGTTGGACACCGTATCCCCCGCCGCGCGCATGATGTTGCCGCTGGTGGGCGCGGATTTGTGGTTCACGGGCGAGCCCGCAGCTGACGGCACCCCTGAACGCCTGCGTCAGCGCGCCTTGGACATGTTGGCCAAGTGGAACGGCGAGATGAACGAACATCTGCCCGAACCGCTGATCTATATGGCTTGGCTGCGCGCGCTGAACCAGCGCCTGATCTCGGACGAGCTGGGCGCGATTGCCGATGAATTCACCCATGTCGATCCGGTCTTTATCGACCGCGTCTTCCGCAATACCGATGGTGCGGGGGTTTGGTGTGACGTGATCCAGTCGGCGCCGATCGAAACCTGCACCGATATCGCGCGGATGGCCTTGGACGATGCCTTGATCGAGTTGAGCCAAATCTATGGCCGCAATCCCGAAAGCTGGCGTTGGGGCAATGCGCACCAAGCCCGCCAAGATCACGCGGTTCTGGGCAAGGTGCCCTTGCTGGGCTGGTTCGTGAATATCCGCCAATCGACCAGCGGCGGCGATTACACCTTGATGCGCGGCCGCACGATCGGCACGGGGCCGAACCCCTATCTGAACGTGCATGGCGCGGGCTATCGCGGGGTCTATGACTTTGCCGATCCCGATAGCTCGGTGTTCATCATCTCGACCGGACAATCGGGCCATCCGCTGTCACGCCATTACGACGATCTGGGCGAACGCTGGCGGCGCGGGGAATATGTGCCGATGAGCCTTGATCTGGATCTGGCCCGCGCGGCGGCGGTTGGCAGCACCACGCTGGAGCCCCTTGTCCTCTAAGCGGTTGAGGCGCATGAAAAAACGGCACGGGAAGCGCTTCCCGTGCCGTTTTCTTTTGTCGTCTGGGGGTCAGACAGATGCCGCATTGGTCTGCGCAGTAAGCTTCTTTTCCGCCCAAAGCTTCAGGATTTTATAGCCGATCCAAAGCGATAGGACCAAAGCGATACCGGCCACGATCCAGCCGCCGATAAAGATCACCTGTGCCTGAAGCGCCCAAGCGAAAGCGCCGATCGGGGCGGGGATCACCGCCCAGATCGGGCCGAAGCCGGATTTCAGGATCCAGCGCAGGCTTGCGAACAAGGCCACCGCCAAAAGCAGGCTCGCCCCCAGCATCAGCAGCGAAAACTGCCCATAGCCCAGATGCGCGCCCAGCACCGCCAGCAGGGACGACGGCAGGACATGGATCAGGAGCAGCGGGCGCAAGGGTTCGGGCGGGATGCGCGCCACCAACTGGCGCAGGCTGAGGGCCCAGATCGCCACCATGGCGATCAAGGACACCGCCAGTGTGGCCTGCGCAACCGCCACCTGCCCCGCATCGGCCATCACGATGCCCGCCAAAGAAAAGCTTGCGAAGTTCAGATGCCAGACCGGTGTCACATCGCCTTGCCCCTTGCGCAGATAGGCCCGCGCCGCCAGTCCGGCGAGGAAGACCTGCGCCAGCAAGGTCATCGCGGCCAGCCCCAGCGCGAGCCTTGGCCAGATCGGTTGCACCAGAACCGCCAAGGCCGCCGTCGACAAAAGCCCCGCCGTCAGCCCCGCATTGCCGGTCAGGACCCGCAAATCCTGGGTCAGGGTACCCGCCCGACGGCACAGCTTGACGCCATAAGCGATCATGCAAAACAGCCAAAGCCCCGCGCCCAGACCGATGGCGATGTCATGCGGCCCGCTCATCGGGCGCAGTGCCTTGATCGCCACCAGTGCCATCAACAGGCCAAGCGCGGTTTGGAACGCCAAGGGGGGTGTTGCGGCAAATATCTTGGGATTGGCGGGCGGGAATTGCGGCGGCGGCGGGAAATAGCGCTTTTGCGCTTTGGGCATGGTGATGCGCGGCGGCTCGGGCGTGGATTGACCAGTCATCTTGGGTCTCCTTCTGGTCAAAACATCGGGTTTGGCGGGCGATATCGCAAGGCGCGTCTTGCCGCAGGGCGGATCGCGTGATGGCGGGCCACGTTATATCGGGCTGCGCGATGGCGGGTCAGGAAAATGTTAGCGCTAGACATATTTGCGATCGAGGGGGCTTTTTTCAAACAGGACTTGCCGCTAAGCCTTGGGGTGACGCGGGCGCCGCCTTGGCCGCGTTGGGTGATCCTTGGGCGGCACTGCAAGAAGCGAGATCGTCATGACCCTATCCGTTTTGGCCGATATCGGCGGCACCAATACCCGCGTGGCCCTTGTCGAGGGATTGGCCCTGCGCGAGGGCAGCATCCGCCGCTATGCCAATGCCGATTATCAAGCGCAAGGTCAGGATATTTCCGCGATCCTGTCGGATTATCTGGCGGAATGCGGCGCCGAGGTGGAGGGTGTCTGCGTCGCAGCCGCAGGTCCGGTGCAGGATGGTGTGGCGCAGATGACCAATCTGAACTGGGTGATCAGCCCTGCCGATCTGCGCGCCGCCACCGGTGCGGCCAAGGTCGCGATCTTGAACGATCTTCAGGCGCAGGGCCATGCGCTTGGCCATATCGCGCCCGCGCATCTGCTCAGGGTGATGGCGGGGCCGCAGCCGAAGGGATCGATGCTGGTGGTGGGGCTTGGCACCGGGGTCAATGCGGCTGCGGTGCATGGAACGGGGGCGGCGCGGCTGGTGCCGCCGTCGGAATGCGGCCATATCAATCTGGCGCTGCGCGGCGAAGAAGATCTGGCCTTGATGCGTTTCATCGAAGGCCAGCTTGCCGCCAAGGGCGAACCCGCGCATTGCGGTGTGGAAGAGGTGCTGTCGGGGCGTGGTCTGGGCAATCTGTTCGCTTTCGTCGCCGATCAGGCGGGATCTGCGGCGCGGGCGCGTTCGGCCGAGGTTTTCGCGGCTTTGTCACGCGAGGAGCCGCTGGCGGTGCAGACGGCGGCGCTTTACACGCGGCTCTTGGCGCAGTTTCTGGCCGATCAGGCGCTGATCCACCTGCCCTATGGCGGCATCTATCTGATCGGCGGCATGGCGCGGGCGATGTCGGGTCAGTTCGAGCGCTTCGGTTTGAGCCATCATTTCCGCGAGGCGCGGCGGGTCGATTTGCTGGTGAAGGATTTCTCGATCAGCGTGGTCGAGGATGATTATGCGGCTTTGACCGGCTGCGCGGCCTATCTGGAGGCGCATTTCGGGGAATGAGGCATCTGCGGCTTTTTTGAGTATTTGGAAAAGGTGCAAATGGAAAACGCGCCCCGGATGTTTGGGGCGCGTTTTGTTTAGCTCAGGTCGCGGTAGCGTTTTTCTTGCCTAGCGGTCCAGCGGACCTGGACTTGCCAGCCCTCGTCCGTTTGGGTTTCGCTTTCCACCACTTCATGCTGGTGCAGCCATGCGTAGCGGCGGCCTTCGCTGAAGGCCAGATCGAGCAAGCGTTCGGACTTTTCTTCGTCGAAAGCGGCTGAGACGCTGTCGAGCAGGGTATCGATGCCTTCGCCGGTCAAAGCGGAGACCGCGAAGACGTCGTCGCGTCGATCGGCTTGCATGACCAAGGCGTCACGCGAGGTGCCGTCGACCAGATCGAGCTTGTTCCAGATTTCAAGCATCGGCGTCGATTTGTTCATACCGAGCGAGGTCAGGATGTCATGGACATCGGCGGATTGTTCGGCGCTTTCGGGATGGGCGATGTCGCGGACATGCAGCACCAGATTGGCCGAGAGGACTTCTTCCAAGGTGGCACGGAAGGCCGCGACCAGCTGGTGCGGCAGATCCGAGATGAAGCCCACGGTATCCGATACGATCACCTTGCGCCCCGAGGGGAGTGTGACGCTGCGCATGGTGGGATCGAGCGTGGCAAAGAGCATGTCTTTGGCAAAGACATCCGATCCGGTCATGCGGTTGAACAGGGTCGATTTGCCCGCATTGGTATAGCCGACCAAGGCCACCACCGGGAAGGGCACTTTCTTGCGCGCGGCGCGGTGCAATTCACGGGTTTTGACCACTTTGGCAAGCTGGCGCTTGATGCGGATGACCTGTTCGTCGATCGCGCGACGGTCTGATTCGATCTGGGTTTCGCCCGGACCGCCAACAAAGCCGAAGCCGCCGCGTTGGCGTTCAAGGTGGGTCCAAGCGCGGACCAGCCTTGTGCGCTGATAGCTGAGCGCGGCCAGTTCGACCTGCAACACGCCTTCGCGCGTGCGGGCGCGATCGGCGAAAATTTCAAGGATCAGGCCGGTGCGGTCAAGCAGTTTGACGCCCCATTCCTTTTCCAGATTGCGCTGCTGCACCGGCGAGACGGGACCGTCCACCAGCACCAGATCAATCTCTAGTTCCTTGAATTTCGCGCCGTATTCGGCCACTTTGCCCGAGCCGAACAGCTGCCCCGCATGCATTTTGGGCAAGCGCACCACATCGCCGCCGACCACATCAAGATGCGGCAGCGCGCGGGCCAAGCTTATCGCTTCGGCCAGACCATGTTCGGGCAGGCGGCGATTGGGGCGGGTTTTGATATCGGGATGGAGCACGAAGGCCCGCGTTGCGGGCCCCTCGCTTTCATAGGCGGCAATTCCGGTGCCTTCGACGTAATCGTCGGGCCAGAAATCATCACCATCGTCTTCGGGTAGGTCAGAAATTATTCTTCACCTTCATAAAGATTGATCGGCGCACCCGGCATGATTGTCGAGATGGCGTGTTTATACACCAATTGCGACTGGCCGTCACGGCGCAACAGCACGCAGAAATTGTCGAACCAAGTGATGACGCCCTGCAGTTTGACGCCATTGATCAGGAAAATAGTGACAGGTACTTTCGCCTTCCGGACGTGGTTCAAGAATGCGTCTTGCAGATTTTGTTTATCGCCGGCCATTATCTTTTTGCCTTTGTTTTTGTGCGTTGACCCTGTTCCACGGCTTATTCTGCAGCCTGTGGTGCTTTGCAAGCGAGTATGGGGCGGGAATCGCTCAGATTCCAGACCAAAAATCAGACCGTTACCATCAAGAGACAACTTATTTGATCAGTTTTTCCACCCCGAGGGGGCGAGAAGCGCCAAAATCGCCAATGTCTCCAATCTGCCGACCACCATCATGACCGCCAAGATCATCTTCGCATCCCCCCCAAGGTAGGAATACAGGATCGGATCGGGCCCTGCGAGCGACGCCAGCGAGCCTGTGGTGCATAAGGCCGCGACCGTCAGGATCAGGGCTTGTTCGAACCCCTGCCCGTTCAGCGTCAAAACCAAGGTCGATACCGCGAAAGACAAAGCGAATAGCATGAAGAACAGCCAGGCGAAATAGCTGCCCTGTTCGCGCAGGCGGCGGGCGTATTGGCCTTGGCCGCCGACCGAATTGGGGTGGATCATGCGGGCAAGTTCACGCTCTCCGTGGCGTAACAGGGCGTAAAGCCGGAGCAATTTCACCCCGCCTGCCGTGGTGGCGACGCCGCCGCCGATCATGGCAAGCCCCAGCATCACCAGACCCGGATTGCCCAGACCCGACCAGCCGCGCGCTTGCATCCATTGGCTGGATTCGTATCCCGTGGTGGTCAGGAAGCTGAGCGCGGTGAAGATGGCGCCCCAGAGCGCGCGCAGCGACAGGCTCCAGTTCTGGGCGGTCTGGATATCGACGGCGGCGAGGAAATGGCGGGCCCAGACGGCAAGTCCGGTCGCTATCACCAAGGCGGCGGCCAAGTGCAGTTCGGGGTCTTTGTGGCGCGGGGCCATGCCGGCCTGGCTGGGCATGGCGGGCCAAAAGCGGCGCGAGATGGCGAAGATCAGGAAGATCGCGATCAGCCCCTCGCCCCAGAGGCCGGAATTCAGGATGTCGAGATTGC
>DALYSR010000049.1:888-22381 GCA_031991825.1 Paracoccaceae bacterium | reverse complement strand
GATCTGCAGAACCAATGCCGAGGGTCAGCTTCGTCAGTAAAGCAGATGTCCGATGACCAGATTATCGCTTTAGTTGTCAGGCCCGTCAGCGACTGCGCTTTCTTTCTTATTTATGGCTTAAAAGCCTCGGATGATCCGTGACTTCGATACGCAGGTTGTAGATCAGGACGGTGATCCTGAACCGTTTTACCCCGTTGGAACGCCCACACCGAACCCGATATGCTGTCACATCGGCGCGCTTTCTCTTCCTTCGGGGCGGCTTGCCCCTTAGGGTCCAGCGCGCAATGCGTTGGGGGTAACATGGCGTTCAGAAAACTATTCATTGCGGTCGCTGTGGTCTTGGCAGGAACCGCAGGGGTATTCGGCTATACCAAGGCCATGGCCCGCATCAGCACGGTCGAGCCGCCACCCCTTGCGGCGACCGAGGCGCTGGCGGATCGCATCATGGTCTCGAAGGCGGACAAGACCCTCTATCTCTTGCAGGGTGATAAGGTTCTCAAGAGCTATCGCATCTCCATGGGCGGGCGTTGGGACGAGGGCCATAAGCAGCGCGAGGGCGATGAGCGCACGCCAGAAGGCAGCTATCAGATCGATTGGCGCAACGAACGTTCGCGCGCCTATCTCAGCCTGCATATTTCCTATCCCAATGCGGAAGACAGCGCCCAAGCCAAAGCTGCCGGCTATAGCCCAGGCGGCGATATCATGATCCATGGCCTACCGAACGGCTTGGGCTGGTTCGCCCCCGTGCATCACCTGATGGATTGGACCGATGGCTGTATCGCCGTCACCAATGCGGAAATGCGCGAGATCTGGTCGCTGGTTGCCAATACCACGCCGATCACCATCCAACAGCAATGGCGGCCCTGAGCCTTATCTGGGCGTGATCAAGCAGCATCCTGCCGGCATCAGTCCTGAACACGACATCACCGGAACCGCATCCCGTGGGGACCTCGAAGGCCCGTGATCAGGCGAGCAGCAATCTGGAACCGGTATTTTCAATCAGCATGAAGCACCGGAATGTCAAAGCGGAAGTCGGTGTCATCCTTCGACATCCGGTGCAGGATAACTGCGATGCGGCGAGCCAGCGCGACCATTGCAAGCTTGGCCCCACGACGGCGCGCAAGTCTTGCCGCCCAGGTTCGCAGCCAGCTGGCCCGTCCACGATGCATCATATCGGTTGCCGCCTGGCACAACGCGCGTCGGAGGTTGACGTCGCCTGCCTTGGTGATCCCGCCCGAGACGTCGCGCTCGCCCGACTGGTTGCGAGACGGCGTCAGGCCGATCCACGGTCCGACCTGCTTCGATGATGTGAAGCGGGCGGGATCATCGACAGCAGATCGATAGGTCAACGCCACGACGGCGCCGATCCCGGGCATCGACATCAGCCGATGACAGACCGGATCTTCCTGAGCGAGGTGACGGACATTACGTTCAAGACCCGCCAGCTCTCGCCGCAGCGCTGAGCGCGTCCAAAGCATGGGTTCGGTTGCGGCTTCCAGCATCGGGTTGTCCGCCGCAAGTTCGCGAATACGCTGTTCGAACCTGCCACGGGATACGGCTCCAACCTTGAGCCCGAAGTTCCGCAGCAGCCCGTGCAGTGACATTTCCAGCGTGATAAACCCTTTTTGCATCGTCTTACGAGCGTTGATTGCCGCTCGCAGACACTGATTTGCAATGAACCGGTCGGAACCAACCAAGATGAAGCAGAGGTGCAATACCCTCTGCATCCCGCCGGTCCGTCTTGATCGGCATGGCCTTCAGGGTGCCATTTACCTGTCTGGTTTCCATCAGAACGACAGGGAGTCCGCCATCTGACAACCCACGATGCAGCCACTGCGACAAGGGGCCAGCCTCAAGCCCGACGGCGGTAATTGCGCCGTCCTGATCGCAGATCCAGCACGACAGCGCTTCGGGCGCGCTGGCCACCTGCGCCTCCGTCACGATCTTCCCATGCTCGCTGATCACGCAGAGCGCGGTCTTCTCCAGCGACACATCCAACCCAATAAACCGCTTCATTCCGCAGTCCTCTATGTGGATCGAATACGGGAATGGCGCCAGATTGCCCTCGATCTTGCAATAGCAACGGGCGAGTCGCGACGCAGGCCCCGTTACAGCATCTCATTGATTTAAGAGTCAGAAGAAGACGGCTACTGCGAGGGCAATTGCAGATAGGACTAGAATTGGGCATCTATCGTATCTGGTCGCAATACGCCAGCAGCCAGCCCGCCTTCGGCAGGCTTGCCAGTATGGTCGCGGCTCTGGTGTAATCGCTGATGTGGCCAGCGGTGATGAACCGGTAAATCGGACGTCCCTGCGCATCGGCAACGGCATGCAGCTTGGTGTTCATACCGCCTTTCGTGCGCTTGATCAGTCTGCCACGGCCCCCTTTTTGACCCGCAGGCTGGAGGCCTTGCAGTGGGCTTTGAGATAGGTCGCATCAATCATGATGGTCTTCTTATCCGCAGCTTGCGTCGCTCATCCGGCCATGATCCGAGTAAAACGCCCATTCGACTCCAATGCTTCAAGCAATTGTAAGGGGTCTTGGGCAGTTTCAGCCAATCGTTTTCATCGGGCTGGAATCCTGCCTAGACCTGATCAATCGTCACCCCCAACGGCGGATTTCGCGCCGCGCAGAACTGGTCATCAGAAACGTTAAAAAAATCTTGTCAAAAACTGAAATACTAGTATTCTAAAACTTAAGTAAGAGGTCCCTCATGCGTTCAGCCCATCATTCCGCCCCTTTTCCCGAGCCAAGCGATACAGGTTCGGATCGCCGCAAGCGCTCGATCGAGGGCATTAGCGAATTGTCGCGAAGCCGTGCTCAGGCGCCGCGTACGGCGGATCTGATCTATCGTGAACTGCATGACGACATCGTGGCCATGCGCCGCAAGCCCAATGAAAGACTGTCTGAAAAGGAGTTGATCGAGCATTTCGGCGTCTCTCGTACACCATTGCGGGCGGCGATCTCGCGGCTGTCCGACGAGGGGTTGGTCACGGTCTATCCGCAGGCGGGAACTTACGTGGCTGCGATCCCGATGCGGCTGTTGTTGGAATCGATCATGATTCGCAAGGCGCTCGAGACCTTGATCACCGAAGCCGCCACCACGGTCGCTACGGCACAGGACCTAGAGGAAATTGACGCCAATATGGCCGAAATGGCGGTGATCTGCCTGACCGAGGATTTCTCGACCTTCAACCGCGTCGACAGCGACTTCCACCGCATTATTGCGCGGATCGCGCGGCTGGAGACCGTCAGCGCCACCATCGAGCATGTGCGCGCGCAAATCGATCGTTACCGCTTAATGACCTTGCCTCAAGCGGGCCGCATGGCGCGGGTTTTGGAAGAACATCGCGCAGTGCGGGACGCTTTGGTGGCGGGGGACGCGCAAGCTGCGGGGGCCGCCATGGGCCATCACATCGGCCAGATGCTCGACGAGGTCGAGGCCTTGGACAATCTGGACCACAATTATTTCTACGACGATCGCGATGCGGGGAGGCAGACGTGAGCACGACAATCGATATCCGGCACAATGTACATCCGGAAATGGCGAAAACCCTCGATACTGAGGGGTTGCGCAAGCACTTCTTGATCACCGATCTTTTCCAGTCCGACCACATCCATATGACCTATTCCCATGTCGACCGGCTGGTACTGGCAGGGGTCATGCCGGTTACGCAGGCTTTGGTTTTGGAGGCGCCCAAAGCGATCGGCCAACCGACCTTCTTTGCCGCGCGTGAGGCGGGCATCATCAATATCGGTGGCGCGGGCCATGTGGTGGTCGATGGCACCGATTATGCGCTGCAAGGCGATGCGGCGCTGTATATCGGGCGCGGTGCCAAAGAGGTCAGCTTCCGTTCGGCTTCGGCTGTGGCGCCTGCACAATTCTATCTGGTTTCGGCTCCGGCCCATAAGGATTTGCCGGTGGTGCTGATTGATGGCAGCCGTGCCAACCGCCTGACCCCCGGCGCGCCCGAAACCTGCAACCAACGCACCATTCACCAGTTCCTGCATCCCGATGTGGTGGAAACCTGCCAACTGACCATGGGTCTGACCCGTCTGGCCACCGGCAGCGTCTGGAACACCATGCCCGCCCATACCCATGACCGCCGCTCGGAAGCCTATCTCTATTTCGACATCAAAGCCGATCAGCGGGTGTTCCACCTGATGGGCGAGCCGCAAGAGACCCGCCATCTGGTGGTGGGGGCAGGCGAGGCGGTGATCTCGCCATCATGGTCGATCCATGCGGGCGCAGGCACCGCAGCCTATGCCTTCATCTGGGCGATGGCGGGCGACAACAAGGACTTTACCGATATGGATCATATCAAGATCGAGGATTTGCAATGATGTTGGCGCAGGCATTTGATCTGAGCGGCAAGACCGCAGTGGTGACCGGCGCGAATACCGGCATCGGCCAAGGGATCGCTGTGGCCTTGGCGGGCGCGGGGGCCAATGTGGTCTTGGTCGGCCGTTCGGCGATGGATGAAACCCGCAAGGCATTGTCGGGTACGGGCGTCAAATCCCATGAAATCCGCGCCGATCTGGGCAGCACCGCGCCTTTGCAATCCATCGTCGACGAGACCATCGATGTGATGGGCGGCTTGGATATTCTGGTCAATAACGCAGGCATCATCCGCCGCGCGGATTCGGTCGACTTCACCGAAGAGGACTGGGATGCCGTGGTCGATACCAATATGAAATCGCTCTTTTTCTTAAGCCAAGCGGCAGGGCGGCATATGCTGGCCAAGGGCGCGGGCAAGATCATCAACATCGCCTCGCTTTTGTCTTTCCAAGGTGGCATCCGCGTGCCTGCCTATACCGCGTCCAAAAGCGGTGTGGCGGGTTTGACCAAGCTGTTGGCCTGCGAATGGGCGAGCAAGGGCGTCAATGTCAATGCCATCGCGCCGGGCTATTTCGACACCAATAACACCGAAGCTTTGCGCGCAGATGAAAAGCGCAATGCCGATATCGTGGCGCGTATTCCTGCCGGTCGCTGGGGCAAGCCATCGGATATTGGCGGGGCGGCGGTCTTCTTGGCCGCGCCTGCCTCGGATTATGTCCATGGCATCACCCTTCCCGTCGATGGCGGTTGGCTGGCGCGCTAGGCGCCGGCTGCACACGCCAGAAGGGGAGGTCTGACGCATGCAATATAAATTCGATTTCGCGGCCCTGCTGCCCTATTGGCAGGATTTCGCCGCCGGCGCTTGGGTGACCGTTCAACTGACGGTGGGCGCGGTGGTCTTTGGGATGATCATCGGCATCCTTTGTGCGGTGGCGCGCCGCTCGGGCGGGCGGGTTTTGCAATTGGTGGCAGGGGTCTATATCGAAACCGTCCGCAATACCCCCTTCATCGTGCAGATTTTCTTCCTGTTCTTCGGTCTGGCATCCATCGGGCTGAAGATGCCGATCATGGTGGCGGCGATCTTTGCCTTGGTCTTCAACGTGGGCGCCTATACCGCTGAAATCGTCCGCGCGGGCATGGATGCCGTGCCGCGCGGCCAGATCGAAGCCGCCGAAGCCTTGGGCCTGTCGCCGTTCCAGATCTACCGCGACGTGGTGCTGATGCCCGCGATCGAAAAGGTCTATCCGTCACTTACCAGCCAATTCGTGCTGATGATGCTGACCACCTCGATCTGCTCGCAAATCTCGGCTGAGGAACTGACGGGGGTGGCCAACAACATCCAATCCAACACCTTCCGCTCCTTCGAGACCTATATCGTGATCGGACTGATCTATATCGCGATCACCTTCCTGATGCGCTTTGGCTTCTGGGCCATCGGCCAATGGGCCTTCCCGCGCAGACGCAAACTGGAAGGCTATTAAGATGCAGACCTTTGGAACCGGACATTTCGTCTATCTTCTCAATGGCCTGATGTGGACGGTGATCCTGTCCGCGCTGGCCATGGCCTTGGGGTCGATGGCGGGCTTCGTGGTGATGCTGGGGCGGATTTCGACGCGCAGATGGTTGCGACGCCTCAGCGGCTTTTACGTGCAGGTGGTGCAAGGCACGCCGCTGCTGATCCAGATGTTCATCATCTATTTCGGCTTGGGCGTGGCGGGAATTCAGGTGCCCGCCTTGGTTGCCACCTCGGTTGCCACGATGATCTATGCCTCGGCCTATCTGGGCGAGATCTGGCGCGGCGCGGTCAATTCGATTGCCAAAACCCAATTCGAAGCCGCCGAGGCCATGGGCATGAGCCGCGCCCAGACCCTGCGCGATGTGGTGCTGCCCCAAGCGATGCGGATCGCCACGCCGCCGACGGTGGGCTTTACCGTGCAATTGATCAAGAACACCTCGCTGGCCTCTGTCGTGGGCTTCCTCGAACTGACCCGCGCGGCCCAAGTCATCAACAATTCGCTCTTCGAACCCTTCCTCGTCTTCGGCATCGCGGCGCTGCTGTATTTCCTGCTCTGCTATCCGCTGTCGTACTGGAGCCGTTCGCTGGAAAGGAAACTCAATGTCGGTCGCCGTTAAACTGGACAAGGTTGTCAAACGCTATGGTGCGCTCGAGGTGTTGAAGGGCATTTCCTTCGACATCAAGGAGGGCGAGGTCGTGGCGCTGATCGGGGCATCTGGCTCGGGCAAATCCACTGCCTTGCGCTGCATCAACCGGCTCGAGGAAATCCAAGGCGGCCGCATCGATGTCTGCGGCCACGAGGTCAGCGATCCGAAGATCAACCTCAGGTCGCTGCGCCAAGATGTCGGCATGGTGTTCCAGCAATATAATCTGTTCCCGCATATGACCGTGGGCGAAAACGTCATCTTGGCGCTACGCCGTGTCAAAAGCATGGACCGCACCGCTGCGATGCAGATCGCGCGGCGCGTGTTGAGCCAGGTGGGTTTGGGCGACAAGATCGACAGCTATCCCGAACAATTGTCGGGCGGCCAGCAGCAGCGCGTGGCGATTGCACGATCCTTGGCGATGCAACCCAAGGTGATGCTCTTCGACGAAGTGACCTCGGCGCTTGATCCCAAACTGACCGGCGAGGTTCTGCGGGTGATGGAAGATCTGGCCAAGGGCGGCATGACCATGGTGGTGGTGACCCACGAGATGTCCTTCGCCCGCCGCGCCGCCGACCGCGTGATCTTCATGCATCAGGGCAATATCCACGAGGTGGGCGATGCCGCCATCCTGACCAGCCCCGCGACGCCCGAACTGCGCGAGTTCCTCGAACACGATCTTTAGGCGCGCGTTCCTCGAACACGACCTTTAGACGCGCGTTCCTCGAACACGACCTTTGACTTTTCCAAGACCTACGACTTTCAAAATCCGGTCGGGGAGGCCGGATCAACAGGAGGAAAGACCTATGAAACTGACCCGCCGCATGGCTGCCTTGGCAATCGGAACCGCAATGGCCATGGCGACCGCCTTGCCCGCCGCTGCCGATCTGAAAGAGATCAAGGAAAAGGGCACCATCCGCATCGCGGTTGCGATGGGCATCCCGCAATATTCCTTCATCGACGGCAGCATGAAACCCACCGGATCGGATGTCGAAACCGCGCAAAAGCTGGCCGATGATTTGGGCGTCAAGCTGGAGCTGGTGGAAATCACCAATGCCGCCCGCGTGCCCACCCTGCAGACCGGCAAGGCCGATCTGGTGGTCTCGGCGCTTGGCATCACCGATGAGCGCAAGAAAGCCATCGATTTCTCTGCCCCCTATGCGACCTTGGCCATCGTGGTCGCCGGCCCCAAGGATGTCGAGATCAAGGATTATGCTGGTCTTGACGGCAAGCGCATCGGCGTGACCCGCGCGACCACCAATGACCAAGACCTGACCGCCAATGCCAAGGGCGCCGAAATCCTGCGCTTTGAGGATGACGCAACCCTGATCACTTCGGTTGTCTCTGGCCAGCTTGACATTATCTCCAGCCAATCGGCGGTGATCGGCGGCATCAACGAACGCCGCAGCGCAGGCCCGATCGAACTGAAATTCGTCCAGAAGGAAACCAATTTGGGCGTGGGCGTGCAGCAGGGCAATCCCGAGCTGCTGGCTTGGACCAATGACTGGGTCAAAGCCAATTTCGACAATGGCAGCCTGCGTGAGATCTTCACCAAGTTCCACAATCGCGACCTGCCCGACGATCTGACCTCGCGCTAATCGTCTTGGGCGCGCCAGAGAGGGCCAAAATTGCTCTGGCGCGCCTCTTTTTCACTCTAGCGGATACCTGTTGTCATGAAAGCTGCCTTCTATACCGGTCACAAGACCTTCGAATTGCGCGACATTCCGCGTCCCGACCCTGCAAAGGGCGAGATCGAGGTCGAGGTCGCCTATAACGGCATTTGCGGCACCGACCTGCATGCCTATCACGGCGCAATGGATGCGCGTATCGGCCATAACCGTATCTTGGGCCACGAGATGTCGGGCCGTGTGGCGCGACTGGGCGAGGGGGTCGCGGGCATTGATATCGGCCAGCCGGTGGTGATCCGCCCGCTCAAGCCCTGCGGCGATTGTCCCGCCTGCCATGCGGCTTTGTCCCATATCTGCCATAACCTGAAGTTCCTTGGTCTTGATACCGACGGCGCGTTGCAAAACTACTGGTCGGTGCCCGCCTATGCGGTACATGCGCTGCCCGACGGCATGGCGTTGGATCATGCGGCTTTGGCCGAACCGGTGGCGGTCGCCTGTCATGATGTGCGCCGCGCGCGGCTGGTGGCGGGGGAATTCGCGCTGGTGATCGGCGGCGGTCCCATCGGCATGTTGATCGCGATGGTGGCGCGTGCGGAAGGCGCGCAGGTGATGATCTCGGAAGTAAACCCCACCCGCGTCGCCATGGCCGAAGCGATGGGCTTTGCGGTGATCAATCCGCGCGAAAGCGATGTCGTGGAAACCGTCCAGAACGCCACCGGCGGCAAGGGCGCGGATGTGGTCTTCGAAGTCTCTGGTACCCAAGCGGGCACGGATCTGATGACCCAGATCACAGCCTCGCGCGGGCGTATCGTGATGGTCGCCATTCACACCAGCCGTCCGCCGGTCGACCTGTTCCGCTTCTTCTGGCGCGAGCTTGAAATGATTGGCGCCCGCGTCTACGAGGCCGATGACTTCGACCGCGCAATTGCGCTGCTTGCCAATGGCACCATCGATGCCGATCGCATGATCACCGATACCCGCCCCTTGGAAGAGGTTGCCGCGGCCTTTGCCAATCTGGACGGCAATGCCACCGCCATGAAATCGCTGGTCCGTGTCGGAGCACTGTAATGGCCGGATTTGCCGCGATTGGCGAGGCGATGATCGAATTGTCCGACCCGCAGGACAGCCGCTGGAAAATGGGTTTTGCGGGCGATAGCTTGAATACGGCGTGGTATGTCCGCGCCATGCTGCCCGATCAGGTGGTCGATTTCGTCTCGGCTTTCGGCGATGACAGCTTCTCGGCGGCGCAACGCGCCTTTCTGGCGAAGGCTGCGATTGGCACGGCCGCCTCACCGATGACCCAAGGCGCGCGTCCGGGCCTTTATGCGATCAGCTTGCAAAATGCCGAACGCAGTTTCACCTATTGGCGCGCGGATTCCGCAGCCCGCGGCTTGGCAGCGGACCGCGTGGCGCTGCGCGCCAGTCTGGCCGATCGCGAGATGATCTATGTGACGGGCATCACCTTGGCGATCTTGTCGCCCGTCGACCGCATCCGCCTGCTGGAAGCTTTGGCCGACGCCCGCGCCAAGGGCGCGCGGATTGCTTTCGATCCCAACCATCGCCCCAAGCTCTGGCCCTCTGCCGCTGCCGCTCGGGCCGCCTATCAGGCAATCTACGGCTTATGCGATATCGTGCTGCCCACCCGCGAGGATGAGGCAGATCTGTTCGGTGACGCGTCAACCGCTGCAACCGCCGCACGGATATTGGACTATGGCGTGTCAGAGGTGGTGGTCAAATGCGGGGCGGATGCCGCGCAGCTCTATGCAGGGGGTGATCACCACGCCGTCCCCGCGCTCAAAGTCTGCGCGGTTGATACTACAGGAGCGGGCGACAGTTTTTGCGGCGGTTATCTTGCCGCGCGCATGCAGGGTAAAACCCCAGTTGCGGCAGCACGCCTTGGGCACCGACTTGCGGCAAAAGTCGTCTGCGCCCATGGTGCGCTGCTGCCGCTTGCGACTTTCGAAAATTTCGACGCGGATGAGGCGTAAGGGGCAGGCGGGCTGAGCGTTCATCCATTCCATGCAGTAGCCAAATTTGTCATAACCCATTGATTACATATTGGTTTTATGATTCAGACTTCTTTCATGAGGCTTGTTTGATGAGGGATCTGTTTTGGCTCAGTAATGAGCCAATGGCGCGGCTCGAGTCGTTCTTTCCAAAGTCTGACGTTAAACCACGCGTTGATGATCGTCGCGTCTTGAGCGGCATTATCTTCATCAACCGCAATGGCTTACGCTGGCGGGATGCGCCTGCGGTAGCCGCTGGCACATCTGACAGGTGAACTGATCGAGCACCAAGACGCGCCAACGTAAGCCGTGGGGTTTGGCGCACCAGCGGCCAGCTTGTACCAGCCGTGGTATTCGTGGATTTTTGTGCGGGCAGCGTCCGGGTCTGTTTCGGTGAAACCTATGCGGGGGCAACGCAGGAGAGGCGTGGCTTGATGGTTGTGTGCCGCGCCATTCATCTATCCCCGAAGTATCGCCACACCGACCAGCGTGACGCGTTTCGGCAGGTTTGGTCCCTACACTGGCATATACGGCCTACAGGACGGCTGTGGCGCGATGCACGCAGACTTCGGCAAATAACTGCGACGTCGAAAGATAATGGCTAGCAATATCATCAAGGCCATTTACAGCTTACGTTGCGTCACATTCATAAGGTCGATTATGCATTCTGAAGCTGTTACGACTTCCTATAAGCGTTGGGCACCCGTCTATGATCTGGTTTTTGGGCGTGTTTTTGCCCCAGGAAGAGCGAGAGCCACAACATTCGCAAATACGCATGGCGGCGACGTTCTCGAAGTGGGCGTGGGCACCGGGCTATCGCTTCCCCACTACGATGCGCATATAAATGTCACTGGCATCGATTACTCCCATGAAATGCTTGCCAAAGCGGTGGACCGCGTCAAAGAGCATGACCTGAAGAATGTTCAGCTGCACCAAATGGACGCTCAAGAGATGACATTCGCGGATGAGAGCTTCGATATCGTCACCGCATTGCATGTTTTGTCGGTGGTGCCCGATCCGGTCAAGACGCTGTCCGAGATGGTGCGTGTGTGCCGTAAGGGCGGAAATATCCTGATCGGGAACCACTTCGCTGCGGAAAAGGGTATCCTGAAGCTGGTGGAGAAAAGGATGCATTCCCTACAAGATCACCTTGGATGGCAGGCTGATTTCCCCATCGAAACGGTTCTATCCGCGCCCAATTTGGAACTGGTGCAGCGCCGCCCTATGCCGCCACTCGGCGCTATGACCTGGCTTGTCATGAAAAAGATCTGATCATGGCATCATAGCAGCGGCGCGCCTCTATCAGCATCTTGGGCCGCGCCCTGCGTGACGTGAAAGAAGATGATCATGGTTGCCCCCTCACTTCATGTATTGGAGGCATTTTTTCCGCTGCTGTCGGCGGTCATGAGGTTCTACTTCATGCGGCCGTAAGCAGTGGGAAAGACCACCCCACCTCGACCTGTCCAACAGGGAGGAGAACGGAAGGGAAGCAGGATGATCTCAACTTGGTTATACCTATCCTAAAGAATAGTTAAAGAGCAGATATCAATATTTCCACTTTACGCTGTGACGGGGCGCATCGGCGCGTTTTGGTTCCCCGTTCGGTGGTGATGGAACATCGAAAGCGACGGTGAGGTTGTGTCCTTACCAGTCCCTGAAAGGATTGAGGATCAACACCGCGCAAGACCTGCCCGTCACGGTCGACGGAACGTCTGCAGCGCGATCAGCAAATGGAGTTGGATTATGTCGCCGCATGAGATCAACAAAAAAGCAGAGAACTCTAAATTCGACGTGCAGCAAGACGCCCAAAAACGGAAAATGGATGCGGCTCAGGAAAAGCATGCAAATACCATTCGTGGGAATACTGAACCCAATGCGGGTGGGCAAAACCGTGAAGCGGGCGATAGACGCGCGCGCCAGAATGACCGTGCCACCAACGGTGGTGAGTGAAGAAAAAGCGCCCGAGGTTTTCCTTGGGCGCTCTCTCGGATTGAGAACGCGTTATTTTACGACAGGGATCACGAAGCTTGCCGGGTATTCGCGGTGCTTGTCGGTGATGGCGTCGACGATGCACAGCCCGAAAGGCTAAGAGCGACTGCGCCTGCGGCAAGTATTTTCATGTACATGATGAAATCCATATATTTATTCTGCTTTTTCTTGCTCAACCCAATCAAATAGCTAAATTTCCGTTGCCTCTGATGAGGGCCAAACTGAGGGTCGAGGGCGTCGCCGTTACGCCTGAGTGACCACCGCCCCACCATCAATCCACACCAACAGGGAGAAGGCGTTACAGGGAAATGCTTTGAGCCGTCAGCACTGCGGCTGGCAGGCTGTGGGGGTTTGACTGTTATCGTGGCCTAACAGGCGCTGCGCCAGCACGTCGTGTCGATGTGAACCCGGTCCAGCTTCACGATGTTGAAACAGGCAAGAAGCAAGGCCCAATTTCTACCGTTAAGAAGATTGCCGCTGCACTGGGTGTGGATCTGGACGAGCTGGTCTGAAACGCAAAAGCGCCCGAGGTTTTCCTTGGGCGCATCCCTGCCAAATTCGGAAAAGCGTTCTTGCGCGCGCCTCTGGCGATTTTCAATTTCCGGCGCACTTAGCCGATCCTATCAACGGATTGCGTCCGGACCATCCCGCAGCCGCTGCATATGGCGTTCGCGCATTTGCGCATTGCCATGCCAAATCGGCTGATCCCCCAGTACCATTCGCCGCAGCACGGGCTTGATTGATCCCGCGAAATTATACCTTTGGCTAGAGGTATCACTTCTTGTGCATTTTGTACTTTGAATCGTTTATATGTGCACCTAATAAAACGCTTTTTACGCTTATGAATGGTTTCATATTCATGTCGCTTGAACATCTGAAGTCGTTTCTAAGACGTAAAGGGGCCAAAGGGCGGCGCCCTGGTTTTCCTGTGGAAGCAGACTTAACTGCAGCGGAGTCGCGTGACGCGATCACCCGCTTTCTTTTTGTCGAACATCCGCCTCAACCTGTTGATCTGTGTTTCGTTCTAGGGTGCCCGACGCCTAACAGCATGGATCCTGCCATTGCGCTGCATGCACGGGGCTGGGCGCCGCGCATCATGATCTCTGGCCATGGCCCCCAGCAGCAGGCCGAACCCGAGGCACTCCAATTTCGAAATTATGCCATGGCGCGCGGCGTCCCTGAGGCCGTGATGATGTTGGAAACGGAGGCCACGAATACCATGGAAAATTTCACATTTTCTGCACCAATTATCGCGCGTGAGATCGGTTGGGACCGCATTCGTGATGTGGCGCTGGTCTGCAAGCCTTTTCATGCGCGCCGCGCGCTGATGACCGCCCGACAGCATTGGCCCGCCCATCTGCGCTTCATTGTGCAGCCAGGGCAAAGGCCCGACGATCCGCCCGCATCGACATGGTGGGAAACGGAGGGCGGGCGGGCCTTTGTGTTACGTGAATTGGTGGCCATCGGCACCTATGCGCAAAAGGGAGACATCAGATGTTTTTGATGCAAGCAAAGCATGTTCATCTGGTCGGCATCGGCGGCGCGGGCATGGCCGGTCTCGCGGTCTTTATGCTCGATGCGGGCAAGATCGTCTCGGGGAGCGATCTGTCGCAAGGCATCACCCTTGATACCCTTGCCGCCGCTGGCGCGCGGCTTTGGACCAGCCATGTCGAGGCCCATCTTGAAGGGGCAGATCTTGTCGTTGTGAGCGATGCCATCCCCACCGGGAATGTCGAATTGGAAGGCGCGCGCAGGCGCGGGATCCGCGTGCTGCGTCGGGCGGAATGTCTGGACCTGCTGGGCCAGCAGCGCTGTGCGGTGATGGTGGCAGGCTCTCATGGGAAATCGACAACCAGCGGCATGATCACCTCTATCCTTGATGCGGCAGGCCGTGATCCCGGCTTTGTGCTGGGGGCCGATGTCCATTGTCTTGGCGATCAGCGTGCGCGAGCGGGGGCTGGCGCGCATTTCGTGGCCGAGGCCTGCGAAGCCTTCCGCAATCTTGATGTGCTCAACCCCTCTGTCGCGATCATCACCAATGTGGATGATGAACATGTCAACCATTACGCCACCCAAGCCAAGCTGGACGAGTCCTTTTCCTCTTTCGCCAAGCGGGCGCGTACCATCGTGGCATCTGGCGAAGACGCGGGCGTTGCGCGGCTTGATCTGCCCAAGGACCGTGTCATTCGCTTCGGGTTGACCGCCGCGTGTCAGGTCCATGCCGCGCCATCGCCTGCGCCTTTCGTGCCCCATATTGACGGGCAACCCTTGGGCGTCGTGCGGTTGCATCAGCCGGGGGATCACATGCGGCGCAATGCGCTGGCGGCCCTTGCGACCTGTCATGCGCTTGGCATCGAAATGGATGCGATCATCCGCGGTCTTGAACGCTTCACAGGGGTCGCCCGCCGCTGGCATGAGCTGGGCGAAGTGGCCGGTATCCGTATTGTCGATGATTACGCACATCATCCGACCGAAATACGGGCGACCTTGGCCGCCGCGCGGCTTGAGGCACCGGATCGACGGCTGGTGGTCGCCTTCCAGCCTTTGTTGCATTCTCGGGTCCAGCGCTTGCTTGGTGACTTCGTCGAAAGCCTAGCTCTGGCCGATCAGGTGCTGCTGCTGGAGGTGGATGGCAATGGCGAAGGCGCGGAATCGGTGGGCAGTGCGGGGATCGCGGATGGCTTGCGCCAGCGTGGCGTGCCGGTCGCGCTGCGCGAGGACGCGGAAGCGCTGATCGCCGACATCCGTCACGATCTGCGTCTTGCGGATATGCTGATCGTGATGGGCTGTAGCGGCATGGTCGGCATCGCCGCGCAAATCGGCCAAGAGCTGGATCAGCAGCCCCAGACCGCCATCTCACCCGCACCGCTGATCCGCGCGACATCGCCCCAGCGGCTTGGCTGGTCGCAGCGCCTGATGGCGTCGTGGCGGCGCGAGACGAGCTTTGTCGAGATGTTTCGCCTTGGCGCGCGGTCGCATCCCGATGCGACGGCGCTGGTCGGGCGCGATGGCGTCTGGAGCTATGCTGCCTTGGATCAAGCCAGCGACGAGGTCGCGGCAGGGCTATCCGCCGAAGGGCTCGGCGGCCAAGCGATCGGGGTCGCCTTGCCCTTGGGGGCGGATCTGATCGTTGCGATGCTGGGGGTGATGAAGGCAGGCGGTACTTATGTGCCGCTTGATCTGGCGCTGCCAGAGGACCGACAACGCTATATGCGCGCACAGGCAGGGGTCGTGGCAATCATCGGCCGTAGCCCCGGGCGCGATGTGGCGGTGTTCAGCACAACCGCATTGCGCCTAGGCGGTCATATCGTGCCACCCGCGCCGCTTGCAAGCGATGCGGCCTATATTTGCTTCACCTCTGGATCGACCGGATATCCCAAGGGCTTGCGTATTGCGCATGGCGCATTGGCCGCCTTGCTGCGCGACACCACCCGCCGTTTTGCCACAGACACGGGCTGCAGGATGCTGCTGAATACGGCAATTGGCTTCGATGTGTCTTTGGCCGAAATCTGCGGCACTCTGGCGGGGGGCGGCAGTTTGGCGGTGGCAAGTGCGAGGCCCTTGGGCGGGCGCCGTCTTTCAGACGCGATCGAACGGCTTGAGGTTTCGCATCTGTCGATCACCCCAAGCCTGCTTTCCAGCGCGCCGTATCGTGCGCTTCCCAGCCTGCGCTGCATCATCGCGGCGGGCGAAGCTTGCCCCGCGCATCTGGTCGCCGAATGGGGCGCTGGTCGGCAGTTCTTCAACGCCTATGGCCCGACAGAAGCCACGGTCTACGCGACGGCCGCCTTGTGCGACGGCAAAGACACGATCCCCATCGGCACCGCGCTTGCGCATGTCGAGGCCCATGTGCTGGATGACGCCTTGCGTCCGGTTGCAACCGGAGAGCTGGGCGAGCTGTGTCTGTCTGGCACAGGCGTGGCAGATGGCTATCTTGGCAATCCCGAGGAAACCGCCAGCCGATTTGTGCAGGTCCAGATCGGCTGGCGCAAGTTGCGGGTCTATCGCACGGGCGACATGGTGCGCCGCGATCGCAAGGGGGTTCTTCATTTCGTCGGGCGCGCGGATTCACAAATCAAGATCAATGGTATGCGGATCGAGCTGGGGGAAATCGAGCGGGCGGTGCTGCGCGATCCTTTGGTCGCCGCCGCCGCCGTCTGCCTCACCAGAGACCGGCGCCCGACGCTGCTGTGCTTCGTCCAAGCCTTGCAGGGCAAGATCCCCGATCTGGCGGGCCTGTCAATCGATTTGGCGCGCTGGCTGCCGGAAGGGGCGGTGCCCTCGCGCATCCAGCTTGTCGCGGATATCCCCCTGACACCAAGCGGCAAGATCGATCGTCAAAAGCTGCTGACCACCTATGGCAAGCGCACCATCACCCGCGCGCCCGAACACTGGCCCGCCGCAAGCGAGACCGAAGCCCGCCTTATGCTCTTGTGGCAAGAAGCCCTTGGTCTGTCCGATCCGGTCGGTCGGTTGGATAATTTCGCGGCATTGGGCGGGGATTCACTGGCCTCGCTTATCCTCGTCCATCTTATCGAAGAGCAATTCACCGTCACCGTGCCGCCCAGTTATTTTGGCAGGATCGGGGCTTTGTCGCAGATGGCCACTCAGCTTGAAGAGCTTATGTGGCACCACACGGAACTGGCCAGCGCGGCGAGCGGCTTCATGGCAGGGCGGATCTATCGGCGCATGCATGATCTTTGCGCACAATGGCCGGGGACACGCCTTACAGAGGATCATCTGACGTGTAGTCTTGGCCCGCCACAGGCGCAGCATAACATCTTCCTCTGCTGTCAGATGGAAAGCGAATTTGCGGCCCTTGCGGCCCATCTGCCCGCGACGATCCGCTTGCACGGGATGCGCTCGGGCCATCTGGTCATCGACAATACGGCGGGAGATATCCACCTGCTCGCGAGCCGCTATGCCGAGGAAATCTCGCAGATCCACCCCGAGGGACCGATCATTCTGGCGGGGGTCTGCCAAGGCGGGGCCATTGCGCGCACGGCGGCCCAGATCCTGCTGGCACAGGGACGCGAGGTGCCGCTGCTGGTACTGATCGAAGCGGGTCAGCCACGGCCATATCCCGGACCCGTGGCCCTGATCTGGGCCGAGGAGAGTTTCCTGAACCCGCTGATCCAAGGCCGGATCGGTCTTGGTCCATATGAAGACGCAATGCCCGCAGGGATCAGCTGCGACATCGTTCCCGGATCGCATGGGGCAGCTTGTGTCGAGCCTGTCGTCCAATTCGTGGCGCATCATATGACACATCGCCTCGAAGTCGCGACCCGAGATATGAGCCATGCATAGACGTCGGGGAGAGGGCGTCGAAACAGGTTTCAGATACTGTTTCGACGCCTGTCCTGTCTTTGATCGAAGGCCTGACAGCCCCGCGCCCCTAGCCAACACAACACATGCCTGAACCTAAAGCCCCCAGAAGGAACAGGATTTTTTCATGAAGACGTCCGACCTGATCGCCGCAATGGTTGAGAACGGCATGTGCAAGCAAGACGCAGTCCATGCGTTCTTCGTGCTGGCGAAGATCGCGGCAGTGCAGATTACCGCTGGCAGCGCCGTCGCCTGGCCCGGCATCGCGACGATCCAGATCGCGGAGCGCACGGCCCGCACCGGTCGCAACCCCGCGACGGGCGAGGCCATCCAGATCGAAGCCAAGCGGGTCTTGCAGATCAAGCCGGTGAAAGCGCTCAAAGACCTTGTGTGATGACAAAGGCCCCCGCGTGGGGGCTTTTGCCTTGCGCCGAACTGATAGAAGCGCCGTATCTGTCTCCGCTCAAGTCATGCGCGATGAAAGTGCAGGCGAAGAGGGAAAAGCTTTCCCCTTCAAGGGTTTTCAAGCCTTGATGAAGGCGAGAAGATCGGCGTTGATCAGCTCTGGATGGGTGGCGAACAACCCGTGCGAGAGCTTGGGATAGGTTTTCAGGGTGCCGTTGGGCAGCAGTTTGATCGCCTTATGGGCGGATGCCTCGATCGGCACCACTTGGTCATCCTCGCCGTGTAGGACAAGAACGGGCTGCTGGATAGCCATCAGATCTTGCGTGAAATCTGTTTCCGAAAAGGCCTTGATGCAGTCGTAATGCGCCTTTGCACCACCGGTCATGCCCTGACGCCACCAGTTCTGGATCAAGCCTTGGCTCACCTCGGCGCCGTCGCGGTTGAAGCCGTAGAACGGGCCGGACGGCACATCCATGAAGAACTGCGCGCGGTTTTTCACCACAGCGGTGCGGAAGCTGTCGAAGACCTCGATCGGGGTGCCTGTTGGATTGGCGTCGCTTTTCACCATGATCGGCGGCACCGCCCCGATCAGCACGGCCTTGGCGACGCGGCCCTTGTCGGCGCGGGCGACATAGCGCGCGACCTCGCCACCGCCTGTCGAATGGCCGATATGCACGGCGTTATTCAGGTCCAACGCTTCTGCCAACTCCGCCACATCAGCGGCATAGGTGTCCATGTCGTTGCCGGTGTCGGTCTGGTCCGAGCGCCCATGGCCGCGGCGGTCATGAGCAATCACACGGAAGCCTTGACCCAGGAAATAAAGCATCTGGTTGTCCCAGTCATCGCTCGACAGTGGCCATCCGTGGTGGAAGACCAAGGCTGTTGCGTCTTTCGGGCCCCAGTCCTTGTAGAAAATCTTGGTGCCGTCTTGGGTGGTGATGAATGCGCTCGACATGAGGGTATCTCCTTGGATTTTGGACTTTGCGAAAAGCGGGGTACAGGGGATCAGGCGAAAGGCTGATGCAGCTAGACCGGATGCGATGACTATGCGGCGGTGGGCTAGGAGTCTTTCATCTTGTTTTCCTATTGGCTGTCGGTTTCGGCATGGACAGATATAGGCCATTCGCTACAGTGACAGAGGTGGCGATTATGACAATAAACAAGCGAAAACTGCCAAAATGAAAACAGACGACCTTCTCGCGGAAATCGCTTTGCTGATCTATCCCGATTGCCAGCTATCGGCCATTTATGGACTGACGGATCTGATGCGGATCGCTAATCAATCCGCAGCGGGCACCGAGGTTCCACAGACCGCCAGACGGGTAATCCGCGTCTCGCATTGGCAGGCAGGAGGCGAGGGGATGCGCTGCATCTGGGACAGCCATCCTGACCAGCCCCATAGGATCAGCCACGCCTTGGCCCCGCCCAGTATCGTAATGCCCGCCGAGATGGCACCGATGCCTTTGGCCTCAGGCTGGTTGAAAGACATGCATGCCCAGGGCGCGGTGGTGGGATCGATCTGCGCAGGGGCCTTCGTGCTGGCACAGACCGGTCTGCTGGCGGGACGCAGGGTCACCACGCATTGGGCTTTCGCCGAGACTCTTGCCGCGCGCTATCCCCATATCAAGCTGGCCAGCCAAAACATGGTGCTCGATGATGGGGATATCATCACGGCGGGGGGCATTCTGGCGTGGGCGGATTTGGGGCTGGTGCTGGTAGAACGGTTACTCGGGCCGGGGGTGATGTTGGCGACCGCGCGTTTCTTACTGATCGATCCGCCGCGCCGCGATCAGCATCTTTATCAGGCCTTCATCCCGAAGCTCGATCACACCGACGATCAGATCCGCAGGTCCCAGCACGATATCCATGCCCGCCATGCCGAAGTCATCGGCGTGCCAGAAATGGCCGCAGCCTTGGGAATGAGCGAGCGCACCTATCTGCGCCGCTTTCAGAAGGCCACCGGCATGCGTCCTACAGAATATCTACAAAACGTCCGTATCATGAAGGCGCGCGATGCCTTGGAACTGACCAATAAACCCGTCGATCAGATCGCTTGGGATGTCGGCTATAGCGATGTCACGGCGTTTCGGAAGATCTTCCACCGACTTACGAGTACGACGCCCAAGATCTATAGGGCACGTTTCGGCATCGGTAAGGAACGCGCCGCGTGCGAGCGCGAAACCTAAGATGGATGCCAAAGAGCAGTTTCAATACCGCCGATAAAACCGCAGCATCCATCCGCTTTTGGGCGACATAAGCGATGGTCGTCACATGTGTGGTTGTTGGCATCCTCGTACATTCTTCGCCTCAACTTGCGGCATCGGCGCCCAATTCCACGGCAGGAGTTCGTCGGGCCGGTTGATCTTGTGATCATGGATGCGGGCAAGGACATCAGCTAACCATGGCTGCGGATCGAGGCCATTCATTTTGGCGGTTTCGATCAATGTCATGGCACGAGCCAGCGTTTCGGCACCTGTATCAGCGCCAGCAAAGCGCCAGTTCTTTCTGCCTATTCCAATGGGCCTGAGGGCGCGCTCGGCCGGATTGTTGTCGATCGCTACACGGCCATCTGTCAGGAACAGACTAAACGCGGTGCGTCTGCTCAGGCCATAGCGGAAAGCTTTCGCCAGATCGCCTTTGCCGGGGATCTTGGTGAGCTGCTGTTCAGACCAGTCAAAGAAGGCATCAACTTTGGCCGCGCTGTGGCTTTGGCGCGCGGCCAGCCGCAGATCTGCCGACTTGCCGGTGATCTGACGTTCGACGTCATAAAGCGCCCCGATCCGGTGCAGCGACTCGCGGGCGATGGCGGAGCCGGTTTTGTCCCATTCATCGTGGAAGTCCCGGCGCAGATGCGCCCAGCAGGCGGCCTCGCGCAGGCGGGGGCTGCCATCGGCCTCAACGGCATAGAGTTTGGCATATCCCTTGTAGCCATCCGCCTGCAGGATGCCGCGTGTATGGGCGAGGTGGTGATGCACATGCTCTTCTTTCCAGTCCAGCGCGAAGGCATAGACCGCGCCCGGAGGTGCCGTACCCATCCAGGGTCGCTGATCGCGAACGTAAGTCCAGATCCGGCCCTTCTTCACGCCTTTGCCCAAACCCTTGTCGCGGCTGGAGCGATCCAGAACCCGAATGGGCGTGTCATCGGCATGCAAAAGATCGCTGGCTATGATTTCCCGTTCAATGCGTTCGGTGAGCGGCTGCAGCACCCGCATCGCGCGGCCGCACCAATCCACCAGCGTCGTGTCGGGGATATCGGCGCCCATACGCGCGAAGATCTCGTGCAGCCTATATATGGGAAGGTGGTCAGCGAACTTCGAGACCAGCACATGGGCCAGAAGGCTGGGGCCTGCCATGCTGCCGAGGATCGGACGGTTGGGGGCTGGGACTTGCGTGATCCGCTCGTGAGCTCCGGCAGGACTTCTTCGGTCGCGCAATGCTCAGCACCTTCAGTTGCGCCGCGATCAGATCCAACATCTCGGATGTGTCTTCGCCGATCCCCCGCAATTCACCGCCACACTCGGGGCAGCAAGGGCCGGGATCGAGTTCGATCCGCTCGCGCAAGGTCTCGGGCGAGACCCGAGGGCGGCGGCGTAGGGGACGATCACCGGCATCTTCAGCAACAGGCGCGATC
Source organism: Paracoccaceae bacterium (assembly GCA_031991825.1). Taxonomy (GTDB): domain Bacteria; phylum Pseudomonadota; class Alphaproteobacteria; order Rhodobacterales; family Rhodobacteraceae; genus Pseudotabrizicola. The sequence continues at coordinate 897 of DALYSR010000049.1, read as the reverse complement.
TGGGGCCCT
>DALYSR010000049.1:0-878 GCA_031991825.1 Paracoccaceae bacterium | reverse complement strand
CTCAGCACAGGCGATCAGCAGATCCTCAAGCGCCAGTTCCAGTTGTGTGATCTCGCGTTCAATCTTCTCGGAGGATTTGGCCTGTGACCTGCTTCTTCGGTTTGGCAATCCGCATCCGCAGGGTCTGGATCAGCAGATCATGGGCCAGCAAAGTGGCCATGATCTCGGCCTTCTCCGCTTACAATTGCACGATCTGCGCCTTCAAAAGCGCCGGATCGTCAGAAAGGATTGGGACTGCATGCGACATGCGCCCTTATAACACGAGCCTCGCAAAAATCGCATAAAAACAACGGTACTTGGCAAAGAATATCAGCCGACGCGGGCCGGAGGCGCGCCCCAAATCGGCCGCTGCCAGTCGATCCCTTCCCACAACATGGCGAGTTGGGCGGCGGTCAGACGAACAGCGCCATCCCCGCGCAGGGGCCATGGAAAGCGACCACGTTCCAGCACCTTGTAGTAAAGGCAGAACCCCTAGCCGTCCCAATAGAGCAGCTTGATCCGGTCGCCCCTGCGCCCGCGAAAGGCAAAGATCGCACCGCCCGCAGGCTTTTGCCCCAGCACATCCTGCGCCAGAGCGGCAAGGCCCGCGATCCCTATGCGCATATCCGTGACGACCTATGCGGGCATGGGCGGCGCGCACGAACCCCAACTCTGTCAGATCAAGCTTATCGACGAAGAGATCGACGACACGGACCAGGTGATCCTCATCGATCCGGTCCTCAAGCCGATCCGGAAACAGCACTGTCTGCCCGCGCGCCACACCTTCGATGAAACCTGACAGGCCGATCCCCCAACTCCATGCCAAAGCCTATCACAAAATCGAGTTTCCACACATGGGGTAATCGCGGGAGCGAGTCGCTCCGAACCGAAGTGCTTTA
>DALYSR010000048.1:0-22456 GCA_031991825.1 Paracoccaceae bacterium | reverse complement strand
CAGGAATTTCGAGGTATCGGGCGCGACCTTTTCGGGCATCAGCGCGTAAAGTTCGGCCGGACGCGGGCTTTGCACCAGCACTTTCAGATCGGCGCCGCGCAGACGCATCCGATATCCCATCGACAGGCGATCCACCTTCACAACCAAGGGCGATCCGTCGACGCTTAAGCGTGCAAGGCTTTGACCCGGCAACCAATCGCTTTCGACCCGCAGGCTAGGGCCATCGTCGAAGCTGACCGTGGCACCGGCCTTATCCGCAGCGACATTGACCGCGAATTGGCGGTCTTGCAGGCTGACGATCCAGTCATCGCCGACACGGCGCTGGTGGTTGTCCATGGTGCCGCTGATCTTGGTCAGCCGGATTTCCGACAAACGGTTCATCGCCGCAGCCGCAGCCGCAACCCGTGCCAGCAGCGCATCATCCACTGCAGCGCCTTGGAAGCCTTCGGGATATTCCTCGGCGATGAAGGCGGTGGTGATATTGCCGGACGTGAAGCGCGGATGTTCCATCACCGCCGAGCAGAACGGCAGGTTGTGGCCAATGCCTTCGACTTCGAAAGTGTCCAAGGCAAGACGCATTTCTTCGATCGCATCCGCACGAGTCGGACCCCAAGTGCACAGCTTGGCGATCATCGGGTCGTAATACATGCTGATCTCGCCGCCCTCAAAGACGCCGGTATCATTGCGCACAATGCCGCCCCGCGCGGTTTGGCCTTCGACCGGCGGCTTGTAGCGGGTCAGACGACCGATCGAGGGCAGGAAGTTGCGGTAAGGATCTTCGGCATAAAGGCGGCTTTCCATCGCCCAGCCGTTGATCTTCAGATCTTCTTGCTTGAAGGGCAAAGCTTCCCCCGCCGCGACGCGGATCATCTGTTCGACCAGATCGACACCGGTGATCAGTTCGGTAACCGGATGTTCGACCTGCAAACGGGTGTTCATTTCAAGGAAATAGAAGTTGCGATTGCCGTCGACGATGAATTCCACCGTGCCCGCCGAGGTATAGCCCACCGCACGCGCCAAAGCGCAGGCCTGTTCGCCCATCGCCTTGCGGGTCGCTTCATCCAAGAACGGCGACGGTGCCTCTTCGATCACCTTCTGGTTGCGGCGCTGAATGGAACATTCGCGTTCATGCAGATAGACGCAATTGCCATGGCTATCCGCCAGCACCTGAATTTCGATATGGCGCGGTTGGGTGACGAATTTCTCGATGAAGATGCGGTCATCCCCAAAGCTGTTGGCGGCTTCGTTCTTCGACGACTGGAAGCCTTCGCGCGCCTCTTCGGCAGTCCACGCGATCCGCATCCCTTTGCCACCCCCGCCGGCAGAGGCCTTGATCATCACCGGATAGCCGACCTGATCGGAAATCTTGACCGCCTCATCGGCATCCGCGATCAGGCCCATATAGCCCGGCACAGTGCTTACGCCGGCCTCTTGCGCTAGTTTCTTCGAGGTGATCTTATCCCCCATGGATTCAATCGCGCCCGACGGGGGGCCAATGAATACAACGCCTTCCGCTTCCAAAGCCGCCGCGAAATCCATGCGTTCCGACAAGAAGCCATAGCCCGGATGGACCGCTTCGGCACCGGTTTGGCGCACCGCCGCCATGATCTTGTCGATCACGATATAGCTTTGGTTGGCGGGCGAGGCGCCGATATAGACCGCCTCATCCGCCATCTTCACATGAAGCGCATTGCGATCAGCATCGGAATAGACCGCGACCGTCTGGATCCCCATCTTGCGCGCCGTTTTGATGACACGGCAGGCAATCTCACCCCGATTGGCGATCAAAATCTTCTTGAACATCTCTCTCCCTCACTCCCGCTTTTTGCTGCGGTGAACCCAAAGAAAAAGGGTCCTCCAGCCCTGTGGCTGGAAGACCCCATTTCGAATGATCAAAGATCAGATCAAGCCGCGCGGGCGCGGCGATCAGATCAATAGCAGTTGTTGGTGCCCGGAACCATGCACGAGCCGCCGCCAACGACAGCACCGATGAGCGCGCCTTTGGTCTTGGTGCCGCCGGTTGCATCAGCGATGAGCGCGCCTGCGGCTGCGCCGCCGATGGTGCGGACTGCTGCGCTGTTTGCAGCCGAAGGGTTACCGTAGCCGCCGCCTTGGACGCAGCCTGCCAGAACAACTGCAAGAATCGGGAAGAGCACGAGAGATTTACGCATAAGACACTGCCTCTATTGCGGGTTATGATTACGGCGGACTCTAGCCTATTCATAGCGTAACAAAAGGGCAAAATGTCGTGATGCGTCGCCTGCTGCCGTCCTTCGGCAACAGACCGCCTGCCTCTGGTAAGGGCAAGGGCGGAAACCGCCGCTGCCCCACCGAAGCGATTGATATGGCGCGAAAAACGCTTGCCCATCCGCATAATCCCGATTTGGGATCTGCGCTGCAACGCAGGGCTGAAAGCCCCCTGCGGCATGGATGGGCAAAGGTCGATCAATCCTCGTCCCCCCAATCGTCTTCGTCGTCCCAAACGATCTGCTCGGACTCGGGGTTGAACACATTGGGGAAGCTGATTTCGGCCTTCTTCACATCGATGCGAAGAAGCGCTTCATAGCTGCACGGGTCGAACGGATCTTCGGCGGCAACCACCTCGCGGCCGAACAGCCACGACAGGCGACCGGCGTCCAGATTGCCGCGCTCGAAGGGTTCATCACCGAAATGCAGCCACAGCGCTGCCAAGAAACCTTCATCCGCCTTGCGGTCGGCGTTCTTGCGGTCACGGAATCGCTCGCGGCGGATGATCTTTGCGGGACCGTCCTTCTTGTTCGCGCGGCGGATAATAAACTGAAAATCGGTGCTCGGAAGGCGACCGGGGAAACCGCGATGCTTTAGCATGCTGCACCTCTGACACTAGAAAAGCGGCGCAGGGGGCGTGTTTCCATGGGCTGGGCGGGCGCCGCACCGGCGCCCCGCCCGGAAGTCTTACTTGTACTTGCCGGTGTAGGTCGGTTCAACCGAAACAGGCTCGTCAACATAGACGACTTCAGCTTCTTTTTTTGCGCAAGCTGCGACAAATGCGACCATGCACAATGCGACGACGATCTTGGTGCTCTTCGACATCCTCTACTCCTATTTTTTTGGAAAACCGCGCCGGCCATTCCGTACGCGACGTTTTCAAGAGAGGCATAGGTCACTTGGGTTTGACCTGCGCAGATCATAATAGATTGATTTGTTTTTGAACACCGCGAAGATAGCGACCAAGCGGTTTGTGGCACGGCTACATCAGCGCCCGCCGCTTGCCCTGCATGTCTCACCATATCTTGGGGCATGGTCAGAAAGCCTCCAAGATGCAGATGCCGTCTTGATAGGAATAGGCATCAAAAAACTGTGTCACATCTGGCGCCGAATCACCGAATTCAACCTCACGATCGGCCAGTGAAATGATGATTTGCTGCGGCTCTGGGCCATATTCCGCGATACGCGGCAGGACATAGCTTTCGCACAGATGCTGCATATCCGCCGAGGCCAGATCATAATCGATGCTGCCGCCGTCCTGCGCGATCTGGGGCGCGATGAACCGAAAGCGCAGCGTCAGCCCATCCGGTCCCGGCACATTCCAGATCACTTCATGCAACATGACGGGTTGGCCAGAGGGCACGGCAATCACATCGGAAGATGCAGAGGCGCTGCCGGCCGGTGCTTGCACGACCGACGAGATGGAATCAGCCATGAGTGCCGCCCTCCGCCCGCATTGATTTGCCTGCCCTCTTCATTGTTAGCCCCCTTGGCTGGTGATCGTCGTCAGAGGGGGATGTTATCGTGTTTCTTCCACGGGTTCGCCAGTTTCTTGTTCCGCAGGGATGCGAAGGCGCGCGCGACGCGGCGACGGGTGGAATGCGGCATGATCACCTCGTCGATGAAGCCACGCTCGGCGGCGACGAAGGGATTGGCAAAGCGGGTCTCGTAGTCGCTGACGCGTTCGGCGATCTTGTCCTTGTCGCCCAGCTCGTTGCGATACAGGATTTCGACCGCGCCCTTGGCCCCCATCACCGCGATTTCCGCGCTTGGCCACGCATAGTTGAAATCGCCGCGCAGGTGTTTGGACGACATCACGTCATAAGCACCGCCATAGGCCTTGCGGGTGATCACGGTCACCTTGGGCACGGTCGCCTCGCCGTAAGCGAACAGCAGCTTCGCGCCATGCTTGATCACGCCGCCATATTCCTGCGCGGTGCCCGGCAGGAAGCCCGGCACATCGACCAAGGTCAGGATCGGAATTTCAAAGGCATCGCAGAAGCGCACGAAACGGGCCGCCTTGCGCGAACTTTCGATATCCAAACAGCCCGCCAGCACCATCGGCTGATTGGCCACGACGCCGACGCTCTGGCCTTCCAAACGAATGAAGCCGGTGATGATATTGCCCGCGAAATCCTTCTGGATTTCGAAGAAATCCCCCTCGTCGGCCAGCCGCAGGATCAGTTCCTTCATGTCATAGGGCTGATTGGGATTGTCGGGGATCAGCGTATCAAGCGCATTTTCCACCCGTGCCGGATCATCGAAGAAGGGGCGCACCGGCGCCTTCTCGCGGTTGTTCAACGGCAGGAAGTCGATCAGGCGGCGCGTTTCGGCAATCGCTTCGACATCATTTTCAAATGCTGCATCTGCAACCGACGATTTCTTGGTATGGGTCGAGGCCCCGCCCAGCTCCTCGGCGGTAACGACCTCATTGGTGACGGTCTTGACCACATCGGGGCCGGTTACGAACATGTAGGACGTGTCTTTGACCATGAAGATGAAATCGGTCATCGCCGGAGAATAGACCGCACCACCCGCGCAAGGCCCCATGATCAGCGAAATCTGCGGCACCACCCCCGATGCCATCACATTGCGCTGGAACACATCGGCATAGCCGCCAAGCGATGCCACGCCCTCTTGGATCCGCGCGCCGCCCGAATCGTTCATGCCGATCACCGGCGCGCCGTTCTGCACCGCCATATCCATGATCTTGCAGATCTTTTGCGCATGGGTTTCCGACAGCGAGCCCCCGAATACCGTGAAGTCCTGACTGAAGACATAGACCATGCGGCCATTGACCGTGCCCCAGCCGGTCACCACGCCATCGCCCGCCGGACGATCCGAGTCCATGCCGAAATCGGTGCAACGATGCGCCACGAACATATCGAACTCTTCGAATGATCCTTCGTCCAGCAGCAGATCGATGCGTTCGCGCGCGGTCAGTTTGCCCTTCGCATGCTGGGCGTCGATCCGGCGCTGTCCGCCGCCCAGACGGGCTTTTGCGCGCCGCTGGTCAAGCTGGTCTAGGATATCTTTCATGGCCGCATTCCCCCTTGGCGCGCGAGCGTAGCGCGCAACTCCTTGGGGGTAGATTAGGCGTCAAATGCTGCAGCGCAAAATGGATTTCAGCGAATTTGCAAATGGATTTGCACATGTCCTTTGCAAATTGAATATTTGCAAATATTTCTCACGCCTCGCGAGTCATATAGACCGCATCCTCGCCATAGGCCGCCAGTTTCGCGCCCATGTCGCGCGGGCTTTTGGCAAAGCCGAACCGCCCCCAGAAGTCCGCCGTGCCATAGACGGACACCAGCGCCACGCGGTCAAACCCCCGCGCCTGCTGCAACAGGCGCAGGATGGCCGCTTTCGCCAGACCCGAGCCGCGCAATTTGGGCAGCAAAGCCACGTCATGGATATAATATTCCCCGGCCTCTGCGCCGATTTCACCCAGAAAACTGTTCAACTGGGGCGGCTGGCCCGCGACGATCGGATGCGAAATAGCATAGCCCGCGATTTCGCCGTCCGGCATTTGCAAAACCAGACAGCCCGCCGGATAAAGCGCCATGCGTTCGGCAAATACAGCCTGATCTTCCGGCAGACCCAGATGCACCGCATCGGCCACAGCCATCACCTCCGGCAGATCCGACGCCCGCATCGCACGCCAGATAGCCTGATGTTCCGTATCATTTTGAACCATGTGCCCCCCCTCACTTGCCCCGCCAGCGGCGGCAATCCCTTTGAAGCGGCGGGTTCTCGTCCAGATTGACCCTAAAATCAAGCCATTCCACCTTGCTGAAAGGGCCGCTACACGTAACAAACGCAGTTTGCGTAAACACATAAGCCGCCCCATGGGCGGCTTTAATCTTTTCAATCACTTGCCGATCCGTAAGGGTAGATCCTTGCCCCTATCGGGCGCAACATGGTCGGATCTATAAGCTTAATGGGTCCAGGGCGCGCGGCGATTGGTGGCGAAATTCTCGCCATAGCCACCCGAGCGGACATTGGCTTTGCGCGGCTTGGGTTCAACCACTTGATAGCTGATCCCTTTGGACTGCGCGTAATGTTCCGCATCCTCACGGCTGTCGAAGCGCAGCTTGACTTGGGTTTGGGTGTCGCTCGACGATGTCCAGCCCATCAGCGGATCGACTTCACGCGCCGCGGCTTGGGCATATTCCAAAACCCATCCCTTGGTCTTGGCGGTGCCCGATTGCATCGCGGTTTTGGCAGGTTGATAAATCCGGGCTTGCATGGCGAAATCTCCTGACTCGGGGCTGGCCCATATGGGCCAAAATGACGCAGCAAGGCAAGCCCTAGCGTCAATCGGATCGATCAGAAACCATTGGCAAAGCAGGGGCTGTCGGCAAACCACGGGGTGTGGGGTGGGTGTGTGGTGCGGCCGCCGACAGCGGTATTGCTGCTTGCCCTTGGAGTGTGGCAGAGCCGCAGCCCCTCGACAATCGAAACATCTCCCCTCGCGCCGGGGTTATGCTTAAAACCCGACGGTCAAAATTAACCCTTCACGAAGGAGGGTTAGCAGAACCTTTCGTCGACCCCCTTTTAATGGAACGAAAACAGAATATGTTAATCGCGGCCCTGTGGCCCCTCCCCTATCGTCGAGAGCTTGATGCCGCATAACAACGACAACGCCCTGTCCCCGCGCCCCGAAGTGCTGACCCGCCCCAAGATGGAAGGCGGCAAGCGCTTCGTGATGCAAAGCCCCTTCACGCCGGCGGGCGACCAGCCGAAGGCGATTGCCGAATTGGCGGGCGGTGTGCAGCAGGGCGAACGCGATCAGGTTCTGTTGGGTGCAACCGGCACGGGCAAGACATTCACGATGGCGAAGATCATCGAGCAAACCCAGCGGCCTGCGATCATCCTTGCGCCCAACAAAACTTTGGCTGCGCAATTATACGGTGAATTCAAGGGCTTCTTCCCCGACAACGCGGTCGAATATTTCGTATCCTACTACGATTACTACCAGCCCGAAGCCTATGTCGCGCGCTCGGACACCTATATCGAGAAGGAATCGCAGATCAACGATCAGATCGACCGGATGCGCCACTCGGCCACGCGGGCGCTGCTGGAACGCGATGATGTGATCATCGTGGCCTCGGTGAGCTGCATTTACGGCATCGGCTCGGTCGAGACCTATTCGGCCATGACGCAAGATCTGGTTGCAGGCGCGACGCATGATCCGCGTCAGCTGATTGCCGATCTGGTCGGCCAGCAATACCGTCGCAATGATATGGGCTTTGCGCGCGGCTCGTTCCGTGTGCGCGGCGATGTGATCGAACTTTGGCCCGCTCACCTTGACGACCGCGCATGGCGGTTTTCCTTCTTTGGCGATGAGCTTGAAACCATTCAGGAATTTGATCCGCTGACCGGTGCCAAGACCGATAGTTTCCAGCAAATCCGGATCTATGCGAATAGCCACTATGTGACGCCGCGCCCGACCATGCAGCAGGCGGTGCAGGGCATCAAGAAAGAGCTGCGCCAGCAGCTTGACCTTTTTGTCAATCAAGGCAAGCTGCTGGAAGCCCAACGCCTTGAGCAGCGCACCAATTTCGACATCGAAATGCTGGAGGCGACCGGCGTCTGCAACGGTATCGAAAACTATTCGCGCTATCTGACGGGGCGCGCACCGGGCGAGCCACCGCCCACCCTGTTCGAATTCATCCCTGACAATGCCATTGTTTTTGCGGACGAATCCCATGTGACCGTGCCGCAAATCGGCGGCATGTATCGGGGCGACTATCGGCGCAAATTCACCTTGGCCGAACATGGCTTCCGCCTTCCCTCCTGTATGGATAACCGCCCCCTCAAGTTCGAGGAATGGGATGCCATGCGGCCGCAGTCGGTCTTTGTCTCGGCCACCCCCGCAGCATGGGAGATGGAGCAAGCGGGCGGCGTCTTTGCCGAACAGGTCATCCGTCCGACCGGCCTGTTAGACCCGGTGGTCGAAATCCGTCCGGTTGATATGCAAGTCGATGATTTGCTGGATGAAATCCGCCGCGTCGCACAAGAAGGCCTGCGGGTCTTGGTGACGACGCTCACCAAGCGGATGGCAGAGGATCTGACCGAGTATTTCCACGAACAGGGGATTCGCATCCGTTATATGCATTCGGATATCGATACGCTGGAACGCATTGAAATCCTGCGCGATTTGCGGCTGGGCGCCTTCGATGTGCTGGTGGGGATCAACCTGTTGCGCGAAGGTTTGGACATTCCCGAATGCGGACTGGTGGCCATTCTGGATGCCGATAAGGAAGGCTTCCTGCGATCAGAGACCTCGCTGATCCAGACCATCGGACGGGCGGCGCGCAACGAAAAGGGCCGCGTGATCATGTATGCAGATCGCATCACCGGCTCGATGGAGCGCGCCTTGCGCGAAACCAACCGTCGTCGCGAAAAGCAGATCGCCTATAATATCGAACACGGCATTACCCCCGCGACGGTCAAAAAGAACGTCGAAGATGTCTTGGCGGGTCTTTGGCAGGGCGATACCGATCAGTCGCGCATCACCACCAAGGTCGAGAATGCGAAGATCGGCCAAAACTTGGCCGCCCATTTGGATGCGCTGCGCAGCCAGATGCGCAAAGCCGCCGAAAACCTTGAATTCGAGGAAGCGGCCCGTCTGCGCGACGAGGTGAAGCGGCTGGAAGCCGTCGAATTGGCGGTGGCCGATGATCCGCTTGCACGCCAAAGCGCCATAGAAGATGCGGTCGAAGATGCCCAGAAGTCATCGGGGCGCTCTACCGCAGGGCGTGCGGGACAGCGCGGCGGCAATAAGCGGCGTCGTTAAAGACCATAGCTTTTCCTTGGACTGGCCGATGATTTCGGCTAGGCCCAAGGGAAGACACATTGCCCGCCCCTCTGCCGTAAGGACGATCCGATGAAGCTGCTCGACAATAAGCATCCGTTCTTCTCCAGCCCGATCGTGCGGTGGATCACCGTGGCAGTGCCGCTGGTCTGGGCGGGTGTCGAATTCGTCAATGATGCGCCGTTCTGGGGTTTGATCTTTGCCCTGATCGCGGCCTATGCCGCTTGGGGCTTGCTGGTCAAACCCAAGGACTGACGTCTAGCCTGCCTGAGCAGATTTCTTCGGACAGCGCAGGGTTCCCCGCATTTCGCCGCTGTCGCCCTGCAAGCTGGTTTCGACCAAGGCGCAGCCGGTCACTTCGGGAATAAGCGCCACCATCTGCGCGCGAATATCGTGGTGCTGGCCCCTTTTAACATAGCCGAGCCGCACCACTTCCACCCGATTTCCTTTTTGAAACACCACATAGTCGCGCCCCTCGCGCTGCACCTGCATGCGCGTGGCCCCGAAAAATTCGGGCGCGGGGGATGCGCCACAGGCTGCCAGCAAAGCCGCGGTCAGCATAAGGAATAGGCCAAGGATCATTTTCATCATCCTGCCAGCCTGCCAGATCCCCCTTAAAATTTCGTTAAGCCCAAAGAAAAAGGCGGGACCATCGGCCCCGCCCTTTCCAAAAATCGCAATGAACTCAGTTGTCCATCTTGAGCGCCGAGATGAAGGCCTCTTGCGGGATCTCCACCTTGCCGAATTGGCGCATCTTTTTCTTACCGGCCTTCTGCTTGTCCAACAGCTTGCGCTTACGGGTCGCGTCGCCGCCGTAGCATTTCGCGGTCACGTCTTTGCGCATGGCCGACAAGGTTTCACGCGCGATCACGCGGCCACCGATGGCGGCTTGGATCGGGATCTTGAACATGTGACGCGGAATCAGGTCTTTCAGCTTTTCGACCATCGCACGGCCACGGGTTTCGGCGCGGTCACGGTGAACCATGATCGACAGCGCATCCACCGGTTCGTCGTTCACAAGGATCGACATCTTCACCAGATGGTCTTCGCGATATTCGTTCATCTGATAGTCAAACGACGCATAGCCCTTGGTGACCGATTTCAGACGGTCGTAGAAGTCGAACACGACCTCTGCCAGCGGCAGGTCATATTCGGCCATCGCACGGGTGCCCGCATAGGTCAGGTTCAGCTGGATGCCGCGACGGTCTTGGCACAGCTTCAAAACGTCGCCCAGATATTCGTCCGGCACCATGATGGTCGCTTTGATGCGCGGCTCTTCGATGTGATCGACATAGGTCAGATCGGGCATATCGGCGGGGTTGTGCAGATCGCGCACTTCGCCGTCTTTCATATGCAGCTTGAAGACCACGCTCGGCGCGGTGGTGATCAGGTCCAGATCGTATTCACGTTCCAGACGGTCACGGATCACTTCCAAATGCAGCAGGCCCAAGAAGCCCATGCGGAAACCAAAGCCCAGAGCCGCCGAGGTTTCCATCTCGTAGGAGAAGGACGCATCGTTCAGCGCCAGCTTTTCAATCGCATCGCGCATGGTTTCGAAGTCATTCGCGTCGACCGGGAACAGACCACAGAAAACAACCGGTTGCGCAGGCTTGAAGCCCGGCAGCGGGGTTTCGCAACCCTTGCGTTCATGGGTGATGGTATCGCCCACACGGGTGTCGCGCACCTGTTTGATCGATGCGGTGAACACGCCGATCTCGCCCGGGCCCAATTCCGCGATATCGACCATCTGCGGCTTCAGGACAGACAATCTGTCGATGCCATAGACGGCATTGGTCTGCATCATGCGGATGCGGTCGCCCTTTTTGATCACGCCGTCGATGACGCGGATCATGACGACAACGCCCAGATAGGCGTCATACCAGCTGTCGACCAGCATGGCCTTCAGCGGTGCGTCGCGCTCGCCCTTGGGGGCCGGCAGACGGGTGACGATGGCTTCCAGCACGTCCGGAATGCCAAGGCCGGTCTTTGCCGAAATCGGCACGGCGTCCGACGCATCGATGCCGATCACGTCTTCGATGTTTTCCTTCACACGCTCGGGTTCGGCGGCGGGAAGGTCGATCTTGTTCAGCACCGGCACGATGTCGTGGCCAGCGTCGATCGCCTGATACACGTTGGCAAGCGTCTGGGCTTCCACGCCTTGCGAGGCGTCGACAACCAGCAGCGAGCCTTCGACAGCGCGCATCGACCGCGAGACTTCATAAGCGAAGTCGACATGTCCGGGGGTGTCGATCAGGTTCAGGATATAGGTTTTGCCATCCTTCGCGGGATATTCGATCCGCACGGTGTTGGCTTTGATGGTGATGCCGCGTTCCCGCTCGATATCCATCGAGTCGAGAAGCTGGGCCTTCATATCGCGTTGCGCCACCGTGCCCGTCATCTGAATCAGACGGTCAGCAAGGGTGGATTTGCCGTGGTCGATATGGGCCACGATGGAGAAATTGCGGATGAGGTCAAGCTGGGTCATGGGGCGCATATAGCTTGTAAAAAGGCACCCGAAAAGGGGCTTTCGGTTACGGGAATGCGCCATCTGAAAAAGGCGGGGAAAGCCGCTGGCCTCCCCCGCCCCGTTTGGCGCCGCTCAGGCGTGTTTTAGGGCTTCCAACGCAGGAAGTTACCGATCAATCGCAGGCCGGTGGCTTGCGACTTTTCGGGGTGGAATTGTGTACCGACCATATTGTCACGACCGATGATGGCGGTGATGTCACCGGCATAATCGACATGCGACAGACGTTCGGCGGGATTTTCCACGCGGAAATGGTAGGAATGGACGAAATAGGCGTGATCGCCCGAATTGATTCCGTCCAGCACCGGATGGGGATGATCAATCACCAGATCATTCCAGCCCATATGCGGCACCTTCAGCGCCGGATCGGCAGGCTTGATCTTGACGACCTCGCCCGCAACCCAGCCGAAGCCACGGGTATCTTCATATTCGCGGCCCCAAGTGGCCATCATCTGCATGCCGACACAAATGCCAAGGAAGGGACGACCGCCTTTGACGACGGCCTCTTCGATGGCCTCGAACAGGCCGCCGAAATTGCCCAGCTCGCGGCGGCAAGCGGGGAAAGCCCCGTCACCGGGCAGCACGATGCGATCGGCGCGCGCCACGTCTTCGGGGCGCGAGGACACCAGCACTTCGCCCGCACCCACCTCCAGCGCCATGCGCTGGAAGGCTTTTTCGGCCGAATGCAGGTTGCCGCTGTCGTAATCGACCAGAACCGTCAAAGACATCAAAGCGCTCCTTTGGTCGATGGCAGCACGCCAGCCATGCGCGGGTCCTGTTCGACCGCCATGCGCAAAGCGCGCGCCACGGCCTTGAAGCAGGCTTCGGCGATGTGGTGGCTGTTGAAGCCGTGGATCAGATCGACATGCAGCGTGATGCCACCATGGGTGGAAATCGCTTGGAAGAACTCGCGCACCAATTCGGTATCGAAAGTGCCGATCTTCTGGGTCGGGAACGGCAGGTTGAAGATCAGGAAGGGACGCGCCGACAGATCCAGCGCGCAGGCGACTTGCGAGTCGTCCATCGCCAGATTGAAATGGCCGTAACGGCGGATGCCTTTCTTGTCGCCCAAGGCTTTCGCCAGCGCTTGGCCGATGGCGATGCCGCAATCTTCGACCGTGTGGTGGTCGTCGATATGCAGATCGCCCGTCGCCCGCAGAGTGATATCGATCAGCGAATGGCGTGCCAGCTGGTCCAGCATATGGTCGAAGAACCCGACGCCCGTCTTCACGTCATAGACACCGGTGCCGTCCAAATTGACGGTGGCGGTGATTTGGGTTTCGGCGGTGTTGCGGGTGATCTCGGCGATACGCATCAAATGGTCCCTTTTGGCAGGTCGCGCGCTTTATAGGCGGGCGCGATGGCGATGGGAAGCGGCGAGTGCCGCTACAGCAAGCGTCAGCCCCGCAACCGTCGCAATCATCCCTGAGGCCGATACCGTATAGGGCAGCCCCAACCACAGCGGCAGATCACCCGCCAGCAAAAAGCCCGCACTGGCCGTGAACACCGCCAAACCCAGCGACACCAGCAATTGCCCGCGCAGGCTCTGCGTCAACAGCCGCGCCGCCGCCGCAGGGCAGATCAGCATGGCAATGGTCAGGATCGACCCCACCGCTTGGAAGGCCGCCACCGCCGCCAAGGCCGTCGCCGCCGTCAGCCCCGCCTGCACCAACCGCACCGGAATGCCGCTGCCGCGCGCGAAGACCGGATCGAAGGTGGTCAGCACCAAAGGCCGCCAGAACACGGCCAAAGCCAGCGCAAGCAGCCCCGCGATCACCGCCAAGCGCCCCAATTCGGGGGGCAGATGCGACAGCCAGATCAGGCTTTCCAGATTGCCGTAAAGCGCATGTTCCACATCCAGATGCACATTGCCCGAACCGGAGATTTCCAACAACAGGACGCCGCTTGCGAACAAGGTGGTGAAGACCACGGCCATCGCCGCGCCAGGATCGATGCCGCCGCGACGGATCACCCATTCGATCGCAACCGCTGACAGCCCCGCCGCAGCCAAGGCCCCCGCCCCCATCACCCAAGGATCAGCCGATCCGGTCAACAGGAAGGCCGCGACGATACCGGGCAATACCACATGGCTCATGGCATCGCCCAACATGGCGCGGCGCGACAACACAAGGAAGGTGCCCGGCAAGGCGCAGGCAATCGCTGCAAGCACCGCCACCGCCAAAGGCACCGCCGTCAAAATCATGAAATCAGACATTTTTGCCCCGCACCAACAGGCTGACCACAAAGCCCAGCGCGGCCAAGAGCACGATCACCGGCCCCGTCGGCACATCCGGCACCGCCGCCGAAATCGCCGCACCGACATAGCCGCAAACCGCGCCGATCAGCGCCGATAGCAGCGCCACGCCGCGCACCGTGCCGCTCCAAAGCCGCGCCGTCACCGCAGGCGTCACCAAAAGCGCCACGATCATGATCATGCCCGTCACATGCAGGCCCACCAGCACCACCGCCAAAGTCAGCAGCATCAAGGCCATATCCATCCGTCGCGTATTGATCCCCGACAGGCCCGCATGGACCGGATCGAAAGCCACCATCGCCAAGGGCCGCTGCAACAGCCACAACAGCCCCGCAATCGCCACGCCACCACCCGCGATCACCATCGCATCGGCCCATAGCATGCCGGCGGTCGACCCAAGCAGCACTGCTTCCAATCCCGCAGGCCTACCGACCCGCAGGGCTTGGATCAGCGTCAGGATCACCACGCCAAAGCCATAGAAACTGGACAGGACCGCGCCGATGGCGGCATCTTCGGACAGGACCCGCGCCAGCCGTTGCACCGCCCATAGCCCCAAGGCGGCAGTGATCCCCGCCCCCAGCATCAAGCCCGGCAAGAACCGGCCATCCATGCCCATGGCGACCATGACCAAAAAGGCCAGCCCTACCCCCGGCAGCGTCGCATGCGACATGGCATCCGACATCAAAGCCCGACGGCGTAAAGATAAAAACGCCCCCACCGCTCCGGCAGACCCGCCCAGCGCCGCAGCGCCAAGCCCGACCAAAGCGGCATTATACCCCGCCTGCAAGCTAAGCGCCCGCCAGATGCCACCGATCAGATCGGGCGAAGTTTCGGGGCTCATGCCACGGCTCCGCGATCAGGGGCCGCGGTCATACTGCGGGCAAATGTGCCGCCATAGGCTTCGGCCAAAGCATCCGGTGTGAAGACCTGCGCCGTCGGCCCCTGCGCAATCGTGCGGCGATTCATCAGCAACACCCGATCGAAATAGCTGGGCACGCTGGACAGGTCGTGATGCACCGCGATCACCGTCACCCCCTGCGCCCGCAAGCCATGCAGCACCGAGATGATCGCCGCTTCCGTGGCCACATCGACCCCCGCCAAGGGTTCGTCCAGCAAGATCAGATCGGCCTTCTGCATCAAGGCCCGCGCCAAGAAGACCCGCTGCTGCTGGCCACCCGACAAGGCACCGATCTGACGATTGGCAAAGGATTCCATGCCCATACGGGTCAGGCAGGCCATAGCGTCGGCCTTCACCGCACCGCCCAGACGGCCCAACAGGCCCGTGCGCCGATAGGCCCCCATCAGCACCACGTCGATCACACGGACCGGAAAGCTCCAGTCTACGGCGGCGCGCTGCGGCACATAGGCAATGCGCGACATGGCCTTGGCGGCAGGTTGACCGAAGACCGCGACCTGACCTTCGGCCGCAGGTTCCAGCCCCAGAACCGCCTTCAACAAGGTGGATTTGCCCGCGCCATTGGGACCGATGATGGCCGTCATGCTGCCCTTGGGCACCGCAACCTCGACGCCTTCCAGCGCTGAGGTATCGCCATACCGCAGCCAAAGCCCATCGACTTGCAGCGCCACAACTTCGTTTTTCGTTTGGTCGAACATCAACTTACCGCCCCCAGACGGCCATTGCGCCCAGCTTCGGGGGCGGTGCCGCCCAAAGCGCGCGCGATCATCGTCACGTTATGATCGAACATGCCCAGCCATGTGCCTTCATAGCTGCCCTCGACACCCATCGCGTCGGAGAACAGCTCGCCTCCGATGCGCAGCTGATGGCCCCGCATCGCAGCCCCCTCGATCAAGGCACGCAAGGCGCGATCCGATACCGAACTTTCGACAAATACCGCCGGAATCTTGCGCTCGACCAGCAAATCGACCAGCTGGGCGATATGGTTGACCCCCGCCTCGGATTCCGTCGAAATCCCTTGCACGCCAGCCACTTCCAACCCGAAGGCCCGCCCGAAATAGGAAAACGCATCATGGGCGGTGACCAGAACCCGCGCCGGTTGCGGGATCGTCGACAGCACCTCTTCGGCGTAGCGCCGCATATCGGCGATCTCCGCCAGATGCGCCGCCGCGCGCGCCTCCACGTCAGGCGCAAAGGGACGCAACGGCGCGACCATGCCCTGCACCACCCGCGACCATAGGCTGGGATCGAACCAGATATGCGGATCAGGCACGCCCTTTTCCAGCCAGACCCCTTCGCGATGGAAGCTTTCCGCCACAGCCACCAAAGGCGTGGCCACCGGCAGCTCTTCGAACAAGGTGGCAAAAGCCGCCTCAAGATGCAGCCCGTGATACAAGGCCAGATCGGCACGGACCAAAGCCGCAATATCGGCGCGGGTCGGTCGATGGCTATGCGGATCGATCCCCGGCCCGATCAAGGCCCGCACCGGCTGACCGGTCAGGACCCGCGCCGCATCGGCAATCATGCCGGTGGTCGCCACGATCCGCTCCGGCGCAGCGGCCCGCGCCTGCCATGGCAAGCCCGCCGCAATCAGCCCAGATGCCGCGCCCAAAAGAAACTTACGCCGTTGTGGTATGAAACTCTCCATAGGGCAGAAGTTATGCGAATAATTCTCAAAGTCAACACAAATGAGAACCATTCTTAATAACAAGACCCCGCCTGCCGCTTTTTGCAGCATAATTGCCAGCCGCCCTTGCCCCCTGGTCAAAGATGCGCGATCCCAAGCAGGTTGCAGCCTTTTGCGCCCAAGGATGATCCCATGACCACCACGCCGCCCGCCAATGACATTGGCCCCGAAATCGAGGCCATCATCGCAGAAATCGCCCCGCGCCTGATCGAGATTCGCCGCGATCTGCATGCCCATCCCGAAGTGGGCTTCGAGACCATCCGCACCGCTGCCATCGTGGCCGATGAGTTGCGCGCCATGGGGCTGGAACCGCAAAGCGGCGTCGGGCGCACCGGCGTGATGGTCGAGATTAAAGGCGGCAGACCGGGCCCTTGCATCCTGCTTCGCGCCGATATGGACGCGCTGCCGATCCATGAACAGACCGGCCTGCCCTTCGCATCGACCATCGCCGGAAAGATGCATGCCTGCGGCCATGACATCCATACATCGGCGCTGCTGGGCACGGCTAAGGCGTTGAAAGACATCGCCCCCCGATTGGCGGGCACGGCACGGTTGATCTTCCAACCGGCGGAAGAAATTCAAGACAGCGGTGCGGTCGCGATGATTCAGGACGGCGCGGCGAACGGCATCTCTGCCGCGATCACCTTCCACAACCGCCCCGAACTGGACGCGGGCCGCATCATGCTGAACCGCGGCGCAAGCACGGCGTCTTGCGATGAATTTACCGTCACGGTGCGGGGCAAATCCGGCCATGCCGCGCGCCCGCATGGCGCGGTCGATCCGATCGTCGCTTCCGCCTTCATGGTGACCCAGCTGCAAACGGTGATCTCGCGCCAGATGGACCCGTCGCTGTCAGCCGTTCTGACCATCGGCCATATCCAAGGCGGCACGACGCATAACATCATCCCCGACATCTGCATTTTCGAAGGCACCTGTCGCTGCCGTTCGCCGCTATCGCGCGATACGGTGGAAGCCGCCTTCCGTCGGATCTGCGAAGGCGTCGCCATGGCGCAGGGCGTTACGGTCGATATCGACTACCAACGCGGCGCACCGGCTTTGCTGAACGATGATGGCTTGGTGGATCGCGCCACCGAATCCCTGCGCGCCCAGTTTGACGCGCCGCCGATCGTCGTCGAAGGCAGCAGCTTTGGTGGGGAAGACTTCTCTTATTTCACCGATCTGGCACCGGGGTTGCAACTGCAGGTCGGCTCGGCCCAAGCGGGGCGCTCGGATCGGTTGCACAATTCCGACTACCAGCCGGATGAAAGCTGCATCGCGCAAAGCGCCATCGCGATGACACGGGTCGCGGTCGATCTGCTGGGCTAAGCATCTTTTGGGGTTTGAGGCGGCCCCCGCCTCAGCTAGCCTCTGCTCATCATGACCACGCCCTTCAACCTGATCGCCATCGGCCAAGCCGGTCGCCTGCAATACGAGGCGCTGCTTTTGGTGGCGTCTTGGCGCAGGACCAATCCCGCCTTTGCGGGGCGGTTCTTTATCTGCGAGCCGCAGCCTAGCGCGCTTTGGGACCATGACCCGCGCCTGCCCGCGCAGGTGCGGGACCTGCTGCAAGACATGGGCGCAGAGATCATCCCGTTTGAAAACCGCCACTTCGGGCAAAGCTATCCCCATGGCAACAAAATCGAAGCCCTGACGGCCTTGCCGGAGCAACCTTTCCTGTTTCTGGACACCGACACCCTGATCACCGGCGATCTGACCCGCTTGGATCTGGATTTCACCCGTCCATCGGCCAGCATGCGCCGCGAAAACACCTGGCCGAAAATCGAACTTTACGGGCCCGATTATCATGACATCTGGGGGGCGCTGTATCGCTGCTTCGATCTGGATTTCGACCGGTCGCAAGACGAAAGCCAACCGCTGAACTATTGGCAGCGCTACCTCTATTTCAACGCAGGCTGGTTCTTCCACCACAGCCCGCAGGCCTTCGGCGCGCGGTTCTTGGACTATGCGCTTCGTATCCGCGACGCTGCCCCGCCGGAACTAGAGCTACAGGAGCTGCACCCATGGCTGGACCAAGTGGCGCTGCCTTTGGTGATCCACAGCTTCGGGGGCGGCAGGCCACAGGCAGGGGCCGCGGGCTTGGATGGCGATCTGACCTGCCATTGGCGCCATCTTGGACTGCTTTACGCCCGCGAAAGCGAGCAGACAATTGCCCTGCTGGAAGCCTTGGCAACAACCCAACCCCTGCGCCGCCTCTTGCGCGACTATGAACCGATCCGCCAACTTGTCTTGCGCAACCAAGGCCGCAGAGCCCGCGCATTGTTCGACCGCAACGCCCAGCCGATGAAGGAAAAAGCCCTTCGCACCATCTTGCGGCGCGAAGGGCTGTGGTTCGACCGCTAGGGTCAGATAGGGATGCCGGAGTCCACAACCAGCGCGCGAAAGCAGTCATAGGCGCGCTTGGTTTCGTCTTCATCGGATGTGTCATCAGCAGATCGACGATTTCCGCAATATCCGCATCATTGCTACGGATCGGGGCCGAGGCCGGTTTCGCGGCCTCTTAGTGCATTTCGAAACCTGCCATCAAAGCGTCAGAGGCAATAGACAGATGGCTCACGCGCCTATCGCCGCAGGGCTAAGGCTGACATCGGTCAGACCGGCGATGGTGCCGCCTTCCTTGGACTGCAATGCGGGCTGCAGGCTATAGGGCCTGCCAGAACGTGCCAGCGCCAGTTCGACAATCACCCAATCGGCCGGGTCAAGCGACAGGCGCACGGCATCGGACTGGCGCAGCAAATCTTCGATCAGATGCAGATCTTGCAGCCTATTTCCGGTCAATGCCAGATGCTTATCCCCTTGCAGGGTTTCGGGGATCGGGCGACTGGGGCTTGCGATGCTCGCCCCCATCAATGGCATCGCGCAAGCGCGGTCTTGCACGCAAGAGGCCGCACCCACGGAAGGCAGAAGCGCCGCAACGGCGATTGCTACCGTCGAAGCGAGTAAAGTTCGCCGCTTAAACATGATACCCCCTACCCTAGGCAGGCTGCGCTTTCGGCCAAAGGGGCCAAAACCGTCGCAGCATTGAAACAACCTTCACATCTGCGCTAACGCCGCGCGAGCTTGCTGGTTCCCTGCCAAATTTGCCCTATGGCATCATGACCCCCTGATCGGCTTTTTGTCGCCAATCATGATCGTCAAGCATGAAGGAAATATGAGCGATATTGGCCCTGCGCGACGCGGCCAAGCCGTCAATATCGGGGATCGAATCTGGATTTTCGCCTGATTTCAACGGCCCGACAGCAGATATTTTCTTGGCGCCCGCTGCATGAGAAAAATATTCTCCAAATGCATCAAAGAACGCTTCGGCCTGTTCCTTGCGTAAAGCGGGCCGCTCCCGCACATTCCTGGACATAAATTGCTCATACGCTCTCTAGCCAAGGCTTTGTCATGTCGATGCAGATTTCCAACCTGACCCGTCGCTTCGGCAAGACCGAGGTGCTGCGCGGCATCGATCTGCAGGTCAAGGAAGGCGAGCTGATCGCGCTTTTGGGCCCCTCGGGCAGCGGCAAGACCACGCTTTTGAAAATCATCGCGGGGCTTGATTGGCCCGATGCGGGCGCGATGAGCATTGATGGCGAAGATTGGCTGGCCAAGCGCGCGCAGGACCGCCGCACGGGCTTTGTGTTCCAGCATTACGCCTTGTTCCCGCAGATGAAAGTGCGCGACAATATCGCCTTCGGCCTGACGGTTCTGGACAAATCCCGTCGCCCCGCGCCCGCGCAGATCAAAGCCAAGGTCGATGAGCTGCTGCATTTCCTGCAGATCGCGCATCTGGCCGACCGCTTCCCTGCGGAATTGTCCGGCGGTCAGCGTCAGCGGGTGGCCTTGGGCCGCGCCTTGGCGATTGATCCGAAACTTTTGCTGCTGGATGAACCCTTTGGCGCATTGGATGCCCAAGTCCGCCGCGATCTGCGTCGCTGGCTGCGCAGCGTGCATGATGCAAGCGGCACCACTTCAATCTTCGTGACCCATGATCAAGAAGAAGCTTTCGAACTGGCCGACCGTGTGGTTGTCATGGGGGCGGGAAAGATCGAACAGATCGGCCGTCCGGATGAAATCTATGACCATCCGGCGACGCCTTTCGTGGCAAGCTTCCTTGGCCTGACGGGCGAACTTCCCATCGATCTGCGCGCAGGCCGCGCCGAAGCGGCGGGCATCGATACCCAAGCCCTGCCCCGTCGTGCGATGGCCGATGGTCCTGCCACCCTTTTCCTGCGTCCCGCCGATATTACGCCCGTGGCCGATGCCACCAGCCCCTTCCGCATCACCGAAATCGCGTCAACCGGCGCTTTGCTGCGGCTGCGGATGGAAGGCCCTGCCGATTGTATGATCGAGGCCGAGGTTCCCCGCCGCACGGGGATTGGCTTCGCAATCGGCCAATCCGTGCGCCTGCGCATCGAGGCCGGACAGATTTTTGCAAAACACTCCCCTTCAAACGGAGCCGCGCAACCCGCGCCCCCGTCCGATATTCAGACCCGTCTCAAGGAGACCGCTCGATGAAAACCCAATTGATTTCCGCCATCGCCCTGACCATCGGCTTGGCTTTGCCCGCTTTCGCGCAAGATAAGATCCTGAACGTGTCTTATGACGTATCGCGTGAATTATTCGCCGAAGTGAACCCCGCCTTTGCCGTCAAATGGAAGGCCGACACCGGCCGCGATGTGACCATCGACCAGTCGCATGCCGGATCGTCCAAACAAGCGCGCTCGATTTTGGAAGGTCTGCCGGCGGATGTCGTCACCTTCAACCAAGTCACCGATATCGACGTGATCGCCGAAGGCGGCCTGATCGACAAGACCTGGCGCGAGGCCTTCCCGAACAACGCATCCCCCTTCTATTCGCTGCCCGCTTTCCTGGTTCGCGCCGATAACCCCAAGGGCATCAAGGATTGGAACGATCTGGTGCGCGAAGACGTGAAGGTGGTCTTCCCCAATCCGAAAACCAGCGGCAATGCGCGTTACACCTATCTGGCGGCTTATGCCTATGCGCTGGATCAGACTGGCGGCGATCATGACAAGGCGCAGGACTTCGTGAAGAAGCTGTTCGCCAATGTGCCGGTCTTCGACCAAGGCGGTCGCGCGGCAACCATCACCTTCGCCGAAAAGGAAATCGGCGATGTGCTGGTGACTTTTGAAGCCGAAACCGGCGGTATCGCCAAGGAATTCGCCGACAAGGGCTTTGTGCGCGTCACGCCCTCGCTGTCGCTTTATTCGGAATTCCCCGTGGCTGTCGTGAATGAAGTCGCCAAGAAGAACGGCTCGGAAGAGGTCTCCAAAGCCTATCTCGACTTCCTCTATTCCGGTGAAGGCCAAGCGATCTTGGCGAAACACTTCTACCGTGTGCAGGACGAAGCCGCGAATGCCGAATTCGCCGCCAACTTCCCCGAAGTGAAACTGGTCAATGTCGACGAAGTCTTTGGTGGCTGGGGCAAGATCAAGACCGAACATTTCGCTGAAGGCGGCATCCTCGACAAGGTATTCGTGAACAAATGAGCGCGCTTTCCTCCCCCGCTTCGGTCAAACGATCGAAGCGGGTGTTGCCCGGCTTTGGTCTGACCATGGGGGTGACGCTGGCCTATCTGAGCGTGATCGTGCTGTTGCCCGTCATCGCATTGGTATTGAAAGGGGCCGAAATCGGCCCCGCCCGCTTTTTCGACATCGCCACAGCACCACGCACCTTGGCGGCGCTAAAGCTGACGCTACTGGCAGCCACCATGGCCACCGCCTTCAACGCGGCCTATGGCCTGCTGATGGCATGGGTGCTGGTGCGCTATGACTTCCCCGGCAAGCGGCTGCTGGATGCGCTGGTCGATATCCCCTTCGCCTTGCCCACTGCCGTGGCGGGGCTGGCCTTGTCGGCGCTGTTTTCGGCCAATGGCTGGTATGGCGCGATATTGGAACCCTTGGGCATTAAGGTGGTCTTCACCATCTGGGGCGTGGCCATCGCCATGAGCTTCACATCGATTCCCTTCGTGATCCGCACCGTGCAGC
>DALYSR010000047.1:0-23281 GCA_031991825.1 Paracoccaceae bacterium | reverse complement strand
GCACCGTGCAGCCGATCTTGGAAGACCTTGATCCGCAATACGAACAAGCCGCCCTCACCTTGGGCGCATCGCCCTTCACCATCTTCCGCCGCGTGGTGTTTCCGGCCATCCTGCCTGCGATGCTGGTGGGCGTGACCCTTTCCTTCGCACGCTCCTTGGGCGAATTCGGCGCCGTGGTCTTCATCGCAGGCAATCTGCCGATGGAAACCGAAATCGCATCGCTTTTGGCGGTGATCCGGCTAGAGGAATACGATTATAACGGCGCCTCGGTCATCGCTTTGGTGCTGCTGCTGATTGCGCTGGTCCTGTTGGGCGTCTCGAACTGGCTGCAAGCGCGCGCCCTGCGCTACAAGGGAAAATCGGCATGAACCAGATCG
Source organism: Paracoccaceae bacterium (assembly GCA_031991825.1). Lineage (GTDB taxonomy): Bacteria > Pseudomonadota > Alphaproteobacteria > Rhodobacterales > Rhodobacteraceae > Pseudotabrizicola. Next base: position 22,904 of record DALYSR010000047.1, on the reverse strand, counting down.
CGACCGCAGGCAGTCTGGCCCCGAAAGAAAGCCGTCTGGTGCCGCGTCTGCTGATCGGGCTGGCGCTGTTCCTGACCGCCGTTTTCGTTCTGGTGCCCTTGGCCTTCATCTTCACCCGCGCCTTCGAACAAGGGATGCGGGCGTTTTCGGCCAATATCCTGTCGCCCGACACGCTGCACGCGATCTGGCTGACATCTTTGGTCGCGGTGATCGTGCTGCCGATCAATCTGGGCTTCGGGATTGCCGCTGCTTGGCTGCTCGCAAGGTTCGAGTTTCCGGGGCGCAAGATGCTGCTGACAGTGATCGAGATCCCCTTCTCGATTTCGCCCATCATCGCAGGCATTTGCTATTTGCTGCTATATGGCCGTCAAGGTCTGCTGGGCCCGTTCTTGGCCGCGCATGACATCAAGATCCTGTTCGCTCTGCCGGGCATCGTGATGGTGACCCTGTTCGTCACATCCCCCTTCGTGGTGCGCGAAGTGCTGCCCTTGATGCAAGCGCAGGGCTCCGAACGCGAACAAGCCGCCGTCACCTTGGGCGCATCGGGGTGGCAGGTGTTCCGCCGCGTGACCCTGCCCGATATCAAATGGGCGCTGCTTTATGGCGCGATCCTTTGTGCCGCCCGCGCGATCGGCGAATTTGGCGGCGTCTCGGTGGTATCGGGATCGATCAGGGGCCAGACCAATACCCTGCCGCTGCAGATCGAACTGCTGTTCAATGATCTGAATGTGGCCGGATCCTTCGCGGCTGCCACCACCTTGATGCTGATATCTCTGGTGGTTCTGGTGGTGAAAACTGTGATGGAAAGCCGCCGCCACTAAGCCCCATCCATCTGATGAACACCCCCCCAAGCCGCAAGCCATTGCTTGCGGCTTTTGCCATGCAGCGCCTTACGCCACGCACCAATCATGCGCAAATCGCCTATTTATTAGGCAATCAAGATAGTAATATCGAAAAAAATTCTTGACAGAATCTCGCAGAACATTGGGGGAAAGCGCCCTCGGGTAAATATGTAAGCAATTGTTATTGCTTAACAAACAACTTGATTACACTGCGAGCTGCATAAAAGACAGGAAGTTACAATAGACCCAGGGTCGAAAGTATCATTCCAACTTTTTATCGACAAACTATAGATATGATGGATATGTTTTGCCGTTGACGATAGGAAAGGTTAACCGATTGACCAAGGCAAGCCCGCCGCCCCAGACCCCTGCCGATAGCCTCGCGCCGATCGGCCCCGTGGTTTCCTCTGCCCATTTGGCAGGGGGCGCATCGCCTGCTTTGTCGGAAGTCGAATATGGGTTGATGGTGTTTTCATCCGCCTTCGATCGCTGGATGGTGCGCTGCATGGCGGCTGCCGGCCTTCCGGGCCTGTCGGCGGTCGAGGTGAAAATCCTGCATTCCGTCGCCCATCGTGGCCGTGAAAAGCGCATGGCCGATATCTCCTTGGTGCTGGATATCGAAGACACCCATATCGTGTCTTATGCCTTGAAAAAGCTGGAAACTGCCGGACTGATCGAAACGCGGCGCTCTGGCAAAGAGAAGGTCGTGGCGATCAGCGACGAGGGCTTTGCCGCCTGCACCCGCTATGGCCAGCTGCGCGAGAAGCTGTTGATCGGGCTGACCCAACAAGCCCGCCTGTCCGAAACCGAACTCTCCGAAGCGGCGGCGTTGCTGCGTATGCTGTCGGGTGCCTATAACCAAGCCGCGCGCGCGGCTGCAACTTACTGAGGTGAAGGCCATGACCCAAACCCCCGCCGCGTCCGACCTTCTGCGTGTCGAAAATCTGTCGGTGAATTTCGGCACAGCATCGGTGATTCAAGACCTTAGCTTCTCTGTCCGCGCGGGGCGCACCACGGCGGTGGTGGGTGAAAGCGGATCGGGCAAGTCGGTCACATCCATGTCGATCATGCGTCTGGCCGATATTGCGGGCGCAAGCTTCCCGCAGGGCCGCATCATGTTCCTGCGCGAGGGCGGCGAAGTCGACCTGCTGGCGCGCGATCAAAAAGCCATGCGCAAGATCCGCGGCAATGAAATCGCGATGATCTTCCAAGAGCCGATGACCTCGCTGAACCCCGTGTTCACCGTGGGCGATCAGCTGGCCGAAGTCTTGATGCTGCACGAAGGCATGTCGAAGGATCAGGCCTTGGTCGAGGCCGAACGGCTGCTGACCTTGGTCCGCCTGCCCGATGCCAAGGGGCTGATCACCCGCCACCCGCACCAATTGTCGGGCGGCATGCGCCAGCGTGTCATGATCGCCATGGCTTTGGCTTGCCGTCCGAAACTGCTGATCGCCGATGAGCCGACCACCGCTTTGGACGTAACCGTTCAGGCGCAGATCCTGACCATCATGAAGGAATTGCAGGCCGAATTGGGCATGGCGATGATCTTCATCACCCATGACATGGGCGTTGTGGCCGAAATGGCCGATGACGTCGTGGTCATGTGGAAAGGCAAGAAGGTCGAAGAAGGCCCTGTCGATCAGATCTTCAGCGCGCCCCAGCATCCCTATACCAAGGCTTTGCTGTCGGCGGTGCCGAAGCTGGGCTCGATGACCGGTCAGCCCTTCCCCTTGCGCGAGCAGCTGACCGTGCTGGAAGACGGCCAGCCGAAACTGGTGGGCGAGACCCGCGCGCAAGATACTGCGCGTTACGATGAAAAGCCGATCTTGGAAGTGCGCGACCTGTTGGTCCGTTTCGACATCAAGAAAAACATCTGGGGCCGCGCAACCCATCGCCTTTCGGCGGTGAACCACGTCAGCTTCGACATCTACCCCGGTGAAACCTTGGCCTTGGTCGGCGAATCCGGTTCCGGCAAATCGACCATCGGCCGCACCATCCAGCAGCTGCAAAAGCCGATTTCCGGCGATGTGCGCTTTGACGGCAAGTCGATGGCGGCGATGTCGTCATCCGAACGCCACCGCCTGCGCCGCGATGTGCAATATATCTTCCAAGACCCCTTCGCCTCGCTCGATCCGCGTAAGACCGTCGGCTATTCGATCGCCGAACCGATCCGCACCCATGGGTTGATGGACAATGACCGCGACATCAATCTGCGCGTGGGCGAACTTCTGGAGCGCGTCGGCCTGCAGCCGTCGATGGCCAGCCGTTATCCGCATGAATTTTCCGGCGGCCAGCGCCAGCGCGTCTGCATCGCGCGCGCTTTGTCGTCCAAGCCGCGCCTGATCATCGCCGATGAAGCCTTGTCGGCTTTGGATGTGTCGGTGCAGGCGCAGGTGATCAACCTGTTCATGGATCTGCAGAAAGACGAAGGCCTGTCCTATCTGTTCATCAGCCACGACATGGCTGTCGTCGAAAAGATGAGCCACCGTGTCGCGGTGCTGTATCTGGGCCAGATCATGGAAATGGGCAGCCGCGCGCAGGTGTTCGAAAACACCCAGCATGCCTATACCAAGCGGCTGTTGTCGGCTGTTCCGGTCGCGGACCCCGCCTTGCGCAAACCCCGCATCATGCTGGAAGGCGAAATCCCCTCGCCGATCCGCCCCGTCGGTCAGGAACCCCGTGTCCTGCCCCTTACCGAAGTATCGCGCGGCCACTTCGTGGCAGCCTGACGCATTACCGCCAACTGGGAGAACGAAAAATGGCACTGACCTATCGTTTCAAAGCCGCAGCAGCAGCCCTGCTTCTGGCCACGAGCGCCCTGACCACGCCGGCACTGGCTGCAGGCAAACTGGTCGTCTCGACCCCGCAAGATCCGGGTTCGTGGGATCCGATCGACACTTTCTTAGTGAACTGGGCATCGGCTGCGACCAATATCTTCGACGGGCTGACCTATCGTGGCCCCGATATGAAGCTGGTCCCCGCGCTGGCGGAATCTTGGGAAGAGCTGGACGAGGGCAAGCGCATCCGCTTCAAGCTGCGGGAAGGCGTGAAATTCCACAACGGCGAGGCCTTCAATGCTGACGCCGTGAAATTCACCTTCGACCGCCTGCTTGGCGAAGAAGGTGGCAAAGGCCCGCAGCGTTCGAACTATATCGCGATCGAAAAGGTCGAAGTGATCGACGCCAATACCGTCGATTTCCACCTGAGCAACCCCGATCCGGTGCTGCTGACCAAGCTGGCAGGTTACGGCGCGATGATCGTGCCGCCGCAATATATCACCGAAAAGGGCGATGAATTCTTCAACCTGAATCCGGTCGGCACCGGCCCGTTCAAGGTTGTCTCCTATGAGCCGAAAGTGGCTCTGAAGATGGAAGCCAATCCGGATTACTACGGCAATGTGGCGAAGATTTCCGAACTGGAATTCCGCTTCATCACCGAACCGGCCACGGCTGTGGCCGAACTGCAAGCGGGCCGCGTCGATCTGGTGATCCCGCCGACCATTCCGATTTCGATGATCCCGACCATCAAGGCCGATGCAAACCTTGAACTGGTCTCGACCGCAGGTCCGACCGTCTATTCGCTGCGCTACAACACCCGTGACGGCATCACTGCCGATGAACGCGTCCGCAAGGCGCTGATCATGGCCGTCGACCGTGAAACCATCGTCAAGGAAATCCTTGGTGGCGAAGCGGAAGTCATCGGCCAGTTCCAGGGCTCTTTGTCCTTCGGCTATGACGAAAGCCTGAAGCCGCTGCCCTTCGACCAAGAAGGCGCCAAGAAGCTGCTGGCGGAAGCTGGCGTGCAGCCGGGTGCCACCGTGCAGATCGACATCCGCGGCAATGACGCGACCTTCGGCGAAGTGACCCAAGCGGTTGCGGCCTATCTGTCGATGGTCGGCATCAATGCCACCATCCAGCCGCATGAAACCAACACCCTGCTGAACGACATCATCCCGCAAGGCAAAACCGGCGCGATGTTCCAGCAAAGCTGGGGTGGCTGGACCTTCGATTACGATAACACCGCTTACTCGATGTATCACTCGGGCGAAAAGTGGAACCCGTATGACTCGGATCCGGACATGGACAAGCTGCTGGAAAGCCAGCGTCCGCTGACCGACCGTGCCGAGCGCGAGAAAATCCTGAAAGAGATCGCGAATTATGCCGCGACCCGTTCGCTGGAAATGCCGCTCTACAACCTGAATGCGATCTTCGGCGTCAACAAGCGCGTCAAGAACTTCGTGCCGGTGCCGGACAGCCGTCTGCGCCTGAACGAAGTCGAAGTCGAGTAATCAAAAACACCGTCGCCCCCCGTCTATCCATGGGGGGCGGCATCCAGTCTGAACGGGGGGCCCGATGGTAGGCTTTATCTTAAAACGTCTTTTGCAGGCCATTTTCGTGGTCGTCGCGGTCAGCCTGATCGTGGCGCTGGCCATCCGTATGACGGGCGACCCCGCGCTGATGATTGCACAAAATGCCACCAATATTACCGAAGCCGATCTGATCAAGATCCGCGAAGGTCTGGGCCTGAACCAGCCGTTCTATCTGCAATATTGGGACTCGCTGAAGGGCCTGTTGGTCTGGGACTTCGGCAATAGCTTTGTCGGCGGCACGCCGGTCAATCTGCTGGTCAACAAGGCTTTGCCCGCGACTTTGATGCTGGCCTTCGCCTCCATGTTCGTGTCGATCGCGCTGTCGATCCCGCTGGGGATCAAGGCCGCCGTCTCGCGCGGCAAATGGCAAGATCAGCTGATCCGGATCTGTTCGCTGGTCGGCCTGTCCTTCCCGAATTTCTGGCTGGCCACCATGATGGTCCTGCTGTTCGCCATCACCCTGAAATGGCTGCCGCCATCGGGGATGGACGGGCTTGCAAGCTATGTGATGCCGGCCGTCACCATGGGTATCATCCTGACCGCCACCAATGTGCGCCTTGTCCGCACCACCATGTTGGAAACGCTGAATGCGCAATATGTGATGGTCGCCCGCGCCAAGGGGCTGTCGGAAGAAAAAGTCCTATACAAACACGCGCTGCGCAATTGCGCGATCCCGTTGATCACCTATTTCGGCCTGCAATTCGGCGGCCTACTGGGCGGCATCGTGGTGATCGAACGCGTGTTCAACTGGCCGGGCATGGGCACTTTGGCGTTTGATGCCGTATCGGCACGGGATTATCCGGTGCTGCAAGCGGTCATCATGATCCTGTCGCTGATGATCGTCGGCGTGAACCTTCTGGTCGATATCGCCTATGGCCTTGTCGATCCCCGTATCCGCAAGGAGTAAGACATGTCGGCAAAAGCTTCTGCCTTGCGCAATTTCAAATCGCTCGAATTCTTCTTGGGCGCGATCCTGCTGGTGGTGATCGTGGGATCGGTCCTGCTGTCGCAATGGATCTTTGTCGACCCGACCAAGATCTCGCTGTCGGCGCGTCTGGTGGCCCCCTTCGACAACCCCGCCCATATCTTCGGCACCGATGCCTTGGGACGCGATATCCTGTCGCGCGTCGCCAATGGCGGCTGGATATCGCTGAAAGTGGGCTTCCTGTCGGTGGCCGGATCGGTGGTCTTCGGCGTCTTCATGGGGCTGGTCGCGGGCTATTACCGTGGAGTCTGGGACATGCTGGTGATGCGCTTTGCCGATATCCAGCTGGCCCTGCCCTTCATCTTGCTGGCGATCACCTTTGTCGCGATCATCGGCGGGTCACTGACCAATACCATCATCTTGTTGATCGTCAGCCAATGGGTGCAATATGCCCGCCTTGTCCGCGCATCGGTGCTGACCCTGCGCGAGCGCGAATTCATCCTGTCCGCCCGTGCCATCGGCGTGTCGAACCCCGGTATCATCCTGCGTCACATCCTGCCGAACCTGCTGGGTCCGGTGATCGTGCTGATGACGCTGAACGTGGCCAATAACATCCTGCTGGAAAGCTCGCTGACCTTCTTGGGCCTGGGCGTTGATCCCTCGATCCCGTCTTGGGGCGGGATGCTGGCCGAAGGCCGCACCTACTTGCAAACCGCGTGGTGGATTTCGGTGGTGCCGGGCATGGCGATCTTGCTGACCGTGCTGGGGCTGAACCTGCTGGGCGACTGGCTGCGTGACACTCTGGACCCGACCGGAAGGACGAACCGTTGATCTTGTTCGAACAAACCTATGCCAAGACGCTTGCAACCTTGGCCGATAGCGTCACCGGCACTTGCGTCAATATCTGGAGCTTTGACGACCGCGCCACCCGCGCGGCCTCTGAAGCCAGCTTTGCCGCCCGTGGCATCCAAGCGCGCTGCCGTTCGGCCTATAAGCCCTTGGTCTGCGCCTTCCGCGAAGAGATCGACACCGACAGCCTGCTGGCCGTGGATATCACCTATCCGCGCCACAAGGCGGCAGGCGACAAGCGCTTCTTGCTGGAAAGCTATCCGCTAAGCGCCTTGTTCCCATCCGTCGCCTTCACCTTCACGGCGGGCGATGTGTCGGACAAGCAACCCGAATATCTGTGCCGCCTGACCTATGCCGATGGTCGCAAGCTGGACCTGCCCGTGCAGGCCCCCAACCGCCGCCATCAGGATTATTCCGGCAACGAAGTCCTGTCCCCCTGCGGCTGGTTGGATATCGACGGCACCACTGCGGAACTTCCCACCGAATACGAATCCCTGTTCCACGACGCCATGCAGGCCATCGCCGCTGGCCCGTGGGAGCGCGAACCCTATTTCCCCGAGCTGAACATCACCGTCACCCTGCCCGTTCGCGATGAAGATCTGGGCTATGGCGATGAAGTCCTGTCCTTGACCGAAGCCCTGCACGAGGATTTCTATTTCTCCTGTCTTGAACTGTTCCAAAACCGTTCGGGCAAGCCCGTAGGCGCGCGCGACCTGCAACCCGGTCAAATCGTGCCGGAAATCCGTGCAGGCGACAGCGTCTCGGTAAAGGTGGAAATCCGCCCCTTGGATGCGACCTCGATCTCTGAGCACCGTCAGGATTTGGCTACGGCAGACCATCCCCTGTCGCAAATCCAGATCGCCGAGGAGCTGGCCAAGATCGACGGGCGTGAATTCCATGCGCAATCCGTGGCTGGCCGCCAGATCACCGCGCGCTATCATGCGGGCGAGGGCCGCGCGATCATCATCTCGGCCGGTCAGCATGCCAATGAAACCTCATCCCCCATCGGCTGCCTGCTGGCGGCGCAGGAATTGGCGGCCAAGGGCGCGCATTTCGCGATATCGCCTTTGGAAAACCCCGATGGTTACGCGCTGCACCAACGCCTGATCGCCGACAACCCGCGCCATATGCATCATGCGGCGCGCTATACGGCTTTGGGCGATGATCTGGAGTATCGCTCGGGCGCGCGGTTGTTCGAAAAAGCCATCCGAATCGAGGCGGAAAAGATCTGCCCCGCGCTGTTGCATGTGAATTGCCACGGCTATCCCTCGCATGAATGGACGCGGCCCTTGTCGGGCTATATCCCCCGCATGTTCGAGATGTGGACCGTGCCCAAGGGGTTCTTCTTGGTGCTGCGCCATGCTGCGGGCTGGGCGGATGCGGCGCGGGCTTTGATGCACAGCGTCACCACCGCCTTGCATGATGTGGATGGGCTGCTGGCCTATAACCAGGCGCAGATCGCCTTGTTCAACATCCATGCGGGCGAGACCGGCTTTGAAATCATGAACGGCTTTCCGGTGCTGATTTCCGAAGACCCGCGTCACAACCTGCCGATGACCCTGATCACCGAATATCCCGACGAGACGATCTATGGCGATGCGATGCGGGCCGGACACGACGCCCAGCGCGCGACGGTTCTGGCGGCCTATCAAGCCCTTCAGGATTTGGACACCCGCCTGATGCCCTTGCCCGACGCCCCTATCGCCTGACCTCAGGCTCGCCCCAAGCGTCACCGCGCTTGGGGTCCAATTGCACCATTCGGCATGACATGCCACAAGAGGGAGCCACGCCATGGCGCGTATCGATCTCAATTCCGATCTGGGCGAAAGCTTCGGTCCTTGGCCGATGGGCGATGATGCGGCGATGCTGGATATCGTCACCTCGGCCAATATCGCTTGCGGCTTTCATGCGGGCGATCCGCAGGGCATCTTGCGCACCGTAACCCAAGCCGCAGCGCGCGGCGTGGCGATTGGCGCGCATATCGGCTACCGCGATCTGGTGGGTTTCGGGCGGCGCAATATGCAGCCCAGCCATGGTGAATTGATGGCCGATACGATCTATCAGATCGGCGCCTTGCAGGGTCTGGCCCAAGCGGCTGGCACGCGCGTGGTTTACGTCAAACCGCATGGCGCGTTGTATAACACCATCGCCCATGATGCGGCCCAAGCGGCTGCGGTGATCGAAGGCATCAAAGCGGTCGATGCATCTCTGCCGCTGATGGCCTTGTCCGGCAGTCCCATTGTGGCCCAAGCCCGTGCGGCGGGCCTGCAGGTGATTTGCGAAGCCTTCGCCGATCGCGGTTATCTGCCCGACGGCCAATTGGTGCCGCGTGGGCGCGAAGGGGCGACCATCCACGACCCCGCTTTGATCGCCGCCCGCATGTTGCGGCTGGTGCGCGAGGGCGTGATCCAAGCCGTCGACGGCCAAGACATCACCCTTGAAGCGCAATCGATCTGCACCCATGGCGACAATCCCCAAGCCGTTGCGATTGCCCGCCAATTGCGCGCCGATCTGACGGCAGCCGGTGTCACGCTTGCCCCAGTGGTGCCGTCGGTAGTGTCGTCGGTGGTTTCTTCGGTGGTTTCTTCGGTGGTTTCCCCGTGACCCAGTTGGACTTCCTGCCTGCAGGGGGTGATGCGCTGCTGGTCGATACCGGCAGCCTTGATCGCGCCTTAGCTTTGCTGGACCGCCTGCAGGCCAACCCGCCTGCGGGATTGGTCGAACTGGTCCCTGCCGCGCGCACGCTTCTGCTGCGGTTTGATCCTTTCCTGACCGATCCGGCGGCCTTGCGGGCTTTTGTAAACGGCTTGGACCTGTCGGATTCCGCGGCGCGCTCTGGGCAAGAGATCGAAATCCCCGTCCATTACGATGGCGAGGATCTGGGCGAGCTGGCCGAGATGCTGGGCCTGTCGATCCCCGCCCTGATCGCCAAGCACGAAGCGGCGGATTTCACCGTGGCCTTCACCGGCTTCGCTCCCGGATTTGCCTATCTGACCTGCGCCGACAAAGGCTTGCACGTGCCGCGCCGCAAAAGCCCGCGTGTCCGTATTCCGGCGGGATCGGTCGCTTTGGCGGGGGAATTCGGCGGGGTCTATCCCTCGGACAGCCCCGGTGGCTGGCAGATCTTGGGCCGCACCCCCCTGCCGATGTGGGACCTGCGCCGCCCGCGCCCCGCGCTGCTGGCCCCCGGTGACCGCGTGCGCTTCCGCGATATCGCCAAGGGCGCCGTGGTGACGGTCAGCCTGCCCGAACAGGCACCGCCCCCGATGGACGGCCCGATCACCGTCATCCGCACCGACCGCCCCGCTTTGATGCAGGATCTGGGCCGTGCAGGCCAAGCGGCGCAAGGCGTGTCCCGCGCGGGCGCGATGGATCGCGCGGCCTTTGTCGCCGTCAATCGCCTGCTGGGAAACCATCGCAATGCGCCCGCGCTGGAACTATCCTTTGGCGGATTTGCCCTGACGGCCTCCCAACCGCTGACCTTGGCGCTAACCGGTGCACCCTGCCCGATCACTATTCGCCGCGCCGATGGCAGCAAGATCACCATGCCCCATGCCACCGCCGTCGCGCTGGACGCGGGCGAGACCCTGACCTTGGCTACGCCGAAATCCGGCATCTACAGCTATCTGGGTCTGCGGGGCGGCTTTGCTGCGGCACGGGTGATGGGCTCGGCCTCGCGCGATAGCTTGGCCAAGCTGGGCCCCGCTCCGGTTGCGGCAGGCGATCGGCTGGCGATCGGCAGTGATGTGCAAGCCGCCACTACCACCCTGCCCGCCGCCGCGCGCCTGCCCAAGGCTGGCGAAACCGTGGTCTTGGATGTGATCCTTGGCCCGCGTGATGACTGGTGCACCGCCACGGGCCTGAAGACGCTGATGCAGCAGGATTGGCTGGTGACGCCGGAAAGCAGCCGCACGGGCAAGCGGCTGTCCGGCCCCATCCCGCTGGAACGTCACGATCAGGCCGAACTCGCCTCTGAAGCCACCGTCGCGGGATCCATCCAAGTGCCCCATTCCGGCCAGCCCGTGCTGTTCCTTGCCGACCATCCCCTGACCGGCGGCTATCCGGTCATTGCGGTGATAGCCCCCCATCATCTTGATCTTGCAGCCCAAATTCCACCGGGTGCCAAGATCCGTTTCCGTCCCATTTCCCTTTCCGGCCCCGAGTGCAAAGGCTGATCCCATGAAAAAGCTGCTAATCGCCAATCGCGGCGAAATCGCCCTGCGTATCATCCGCGCCGCCAAGGATTACGGTGTCGCATCCGTGGCCATCTATGCTGAAGCCGATGCTTTGTCGCTGCATGTGGAACTGGCCGATGAAGCCTATTCCCTTGGCGCGGGCCGTCCGGCCGACACCTATCTGGATATCGACAAGATCATCGCCATCGCCCGCCAAGCGGGGGCGGATGCCGTCCACCCCGGTTACGGCTTCCTGTCCGAACGCGCAGAATTCGCCCAAGCGGTGCTGGATGCGGGGCTGATCTGGGTTGGTCCTGCTCCCGATGTGATCCGCGCCTTGGGCGACAAGATCGAAGCCCGCCGCATCGCCGCCGAAGTCGGCGCGCCTTTGGTCAAAGGCTCGGAGGGATCGTTGAACAGTCCTGCCGAAGCGGTGGAGTTCGCACGGCAAGTTGGTCTGCCGATTGCCATCAAAGCGGCCTTCGGCGGCGGCGGTCGTGGCATGAAGGTCGCCTATGACATCGACGAGGTGGCCGAACTTTACGCATCTGCGACCCGCGAAGCGATCGAAGCCTTCGGCCGTGGCGAATGCTATGGTGAGCAATTCCTTGAAAAGCCCCGCCATGTCGAAGCGCAGGTGCTGGCCGATAGCCATGGCAATGTGGTTGTCTTGGGCACCCGCGATTGCAGCTTGCAGCGCCGCAATCAAAAGCTGGTCGAAGAGGCGCCCGCGCCCTTCCTGACCAGCGATCAACGCGGCCGCATTCATGACGCCGCCCGCGCGATCTGCGCCAAGGCAGGCTATAGCGGCGCGGGCACGGTGGAATTCCTGCTGTCCTCTTCCGGCGTGATTTCCTTCCTTGAGGTGAACACCCGCCTGCAGGTCGAACATCCCGTGACCGAAGTCACCACCGGCATCGATATCGTGGTCGAACAACTGCGTGTGGCGGATGGATTGCCGCTGTCCTTTACCGAGACACCCGCATCCCAAGGCCATGCCTTCGAATTCCGCATCAATGCCGAAGATCCGGGCCGTGGCTTCCTGCCGACGCCGGGCAAGATCAGCCGCTTGCGCGCGCCATCCGGTCCCGGTGTTCGCTTTGACAGCGGCGTGGAAACCGGATCCGTGGTGCCGCCGCTTTATGACAGCCTGATGGCCAAACTGATCGTCTGGGGTGCCACCCGCGAGGAAGCGCTGACTCGTGCAGCGCGGGCTTTGGATGAATTCCGTATTGAAGGGCTGACATCGGTGCTGCCCTTCCACCGCGCGGTGATCCGCGATCCGGCCTTTACGGCGGAAGATGGCTTCAAGGTCTATACCAACTGGATCGAAACCGAATTCCCCGCGATCAAGCCCGAACCGCGCCCCTCGCAGCCCGAGGCGGATGTGCTGCGCGGCTTCATCGAAATCGACGGCAAACGCCATGCCTTCGGGCTGCCGGTGCATCTTCTGGGCGGGATCGCGCAGGGTCAGGCCAACACCAAGGTCGAAACCGACGGCACCGCGGTCGAAGTGCCGATGCCCTGCATGTTGCAAAGCTGGCTGGTGGAAGACGGCGCGACCGTCACCGAAGGCGACGCCATCGCGGTGATCGAGGCGATGAAATCCGAAACCCGCCTTCTGGCCGAAGCCACGGGGCGGATCAGCCTGACGGCAGAGGCAGGCCAAGCCCTGCAAGCGGGCCAAGTCATCGGTCATATCGAATAAGAAAAGGCCCCCGAAAGGGGGCCTTCTTTTCCACGTGAAACCTTTGATCACAAAGGTTTAGCGGCGGTCGATCTTGCGGGCCAAGGCGTCGCCCGCCCATTGCATCCCCGCCACCATCACGATCAGCACGATCACGACGATCACCATGATCTGGGTTTCGAACCGCTGATAGCCGTAGCGGATGGCGATATCGCCCAAGCCGCCCGCGCCCACGGCCCCCGCCATGGCCGATGCACCGATCAGCGTCACCAAGGTCACCGTGAAGCCGGAAATAATGCCGGACAAGGCTTCGGGCACCAGCACCTCGCGCAGGATGGTCCAGCGGGTCGCCCCCATCGCACGAGCGGCGTCGATCAAAGCGCGGTCGACTTCGCGCAATGACACTTCGGCCACGCGGGCGAAATAGGGGGCGGCGCCAATGGTCAGCGGCACGATCGCCGCTTGGATGCCGATGGCGGTGCCGACCAGCAGGCGGGTCAGCGGGATCACCGCCACCAGCAGAATGATGAAGGGCACCGAACGCAGGGCATTGACGATGCCGCCCAAAACGCGGTTCAGCCACAGGTTTTCAAAAATCCCGCCGCGGTCGGTGGTGACCAGCACCAAGGCCAAGGGCAGACCGATCAGGAAGGACAAGATCCCCGAGACTCCGGTCATCAGGATGGTTTCCCACGTGCCGCGCAGCAGCAGGTTAAACAGTTGCTGGGACATAACCGAGAACCTCGATAGCGGTGGTTTCAGGGGTCAGGCGGTCGATCAGAGCGGCAAGGCGGGACGGATCACTGATACCGGTGGCGATGAACAGGCGACCATAGGGTTCGCCCTGCACATCGTTCAATCCACCATGCACCAGACGCGCCGGCTGGCCGGTCACCGCCTCGATGATGCGCAAGATCGGCTGACGCGCGGCTTGGCCATAGACATCGATACGGATCAGCGCCTGATCGCCGATTGCCTGGATCTGGTTCGCCACATTCTGCGGCAGCACCGGCGACAGGCCCGACAGCAGGCTGCGGGTGATATCCTGTTGTGGCGATGCCAAGACCTTGGCCACCGGTCCCTGTTCCACGATCCGGCCACCGTTCAGCACCAGCACGCGATGGGCGATCTGGCGGACCACTTCCATTTCATGGGTGATCATCAGCACGGTCAGGCCCAGCTGGCGGTTCACATCCGACAACAGGTTCAAGATCGACTGCGTGGTTTCAGGGTCCAAGGCGGATGTCGCTTCATCCGACAGCAGCAACAGCGGTTCGGGCGCCAAGGCGCGCGCAATACCCACACGCTGCTTCTGGCCGCCCGACAACTGTGCCGGATACATATCGGCCTTGTCGGCAAGGCCCACCAGATCCAACAGCTCCATCACGCGGGCGCGGCGCTGGACTTTGGACTGGCCCGCGATCTTCAGCGGCAGGCCCACGTTTTCCGCCACGGTCTTGGCCGAGAGCAGGTTGAAATGCTGGAAAATCATCCCGATGCGACGACGGATCGGCATCAGTTCGGATTCCGACATCATGGTGATATCGGTGCCTGCGATGACGACCTTGCCCTCTTGCGGGCGATCCAGACCATTCAAACAGCGGATCAGCGTCGATTTACCCGCGCCGGAGCGGCCGATCAAACCGACGATCTCGCCGCGCTGCAGGGTTAGGGAAATGCCGTCCAAAGCAGGCCGCTCACCGAAACGGCGCGACACATTCTGCAGCTCGACCACGGCGGGCGTGCCGGTCTCTTTCATCCACGCTACCCTTGCATATTCACGAAAATATACAGGGCGCCCGGACCAAACCGGACGCCCCGAAAAGGTTATCTACCCTAAAGTTTACCAAGCCGGAACAGCAGAACCCTTGTACGCGGCGTCATAGGCTTCTTTGGTGGCGTCGGATTGGAACACCTCACGCAGGGTCGCGACCCAAGGGGCATCCTTGTCCGCGGTGCGCACGGCAATGAAGTTGGTATAGGGATTGTCCGATGCCGATTCCGAGGCGATACGGTTTTCCACCAGATTGGCCTTGAGCGCCCAGTCGGTGTTGATCACGGCGGCATCCAGATCTTCGATCGCGCGGCCCACAACACCGGCGTCCAGTTCACGCAGGTCGAAATTCTTAGGGTTTTCAACAACATCGATAACGGTCGCCAGAATGCCGGCTTCCGGTTTGACCGTGATCAGACCCAGTTGTTCCAGCACTTTCAGCGCGCGACCGCCGTTCGACGGATCGTTCGGCACGCCGATCACCGCGCCGTCTTTCAGTTCCGAGATGTCTTTGACCTTGGTCGAATAGACGCCGATCGGCTGGATCACGGTGTCGATGGCAGGGGTGATTTCATAGCCATGCGCTTGGATTTGCGAGTCCAGATAGGGCTTGTGCTGGAAGGCATTGGCGTCGATTTCTTTACGCTGCAGCGCTTCGTTCGGCTGGGTGTAATCGTTGAAGATCACGGTTTCGATGGTCAGACCCTTGCCCTTGGCGCGTTCGGCGACCGAAGCCCAAACCGATTCGTCTTCGCCCCCCATGATGCCGACTTTCAGGGTGACGTTTTCCGCCATCGCCATAGGAGCGAAAGCCAGAGTTGCGGTCAGAGCCAGAACGGCGCGGCGCGAGATCGACGGAAACGAAGACATTTTCACCTCGGTTTTTTCAAGGACGGGATGGTGTGTCGCCAGCCTGCAGGTCCAATTTCTATACCGCGAATATCTGCCGAGCAAAGCGGGATTACAAGACTAGCGAAGGGAATAGCCTTCCTTTGATCCGACCGGATAGAGCAAAAATCTCCAAAAGCGCAGCCTCGGATAGGAAAAGGGAAAAACCTCTCTTTTCCTATGGCTTACGAAGCCGCCTCTTAAAAAGCTCCCGCAATGCGGAGGATTTGGATCACGCCATTGACGGCAGGGGTCAGCCCCAGACGCCGGTATAATTTTCCGCCAAGCTTTTCTGCGCCGCTTCCGAACTGCACAGATAATCGAAGTCGGTCTGCTGCATGCGCTGGCCGAAAGCGTCGGTATCGGGGAAGGTGTGCAGCAATTGGGTCATCCACCAGCTAAAACGTTCCGCCTTCCAGATGCGGTCCAAGGCCTTGATCGAATAGCCATCAATCCCTGCGTCCGATTTATGCAGCACCGCTTCGATCAGCGCGTCGGACAATAGCTGCACATCGCTCATCGCCAGATTCAGTCCCTTGGCACCGGTCGGCGGCACGATATGGGCCGCATCCCCAGCAAGAAACAAATTCCCGAAACGCAACGGTTCGGTCACGAAAGACCGCAGCGGTGCGATGGATTTTTCCAACGACGGACCGGTTTGCAGGGTGGCGGCAACCTCCGGCGCCAGACGGTTGCGCAATTCGTCATAGAAGCGGTCATCCGACCAGTCTTCGACCTTTTCGGTCAGCGGCACCTGCACATAGTAACGCGAGCGGGTCGCCGAACGCTGCGAGGCAAGCGCGAAGCCGTTCTCATGCTTGGCATAGATCAACTCATGCGCGACCGGCGGTTGGTCGACCAGCAGGCCCAGCCAGCCGAAGGGATAGACGCGCTCAAAGGTCTTCAGCTTGTCTTGCGGCACCGAGGCGCGGCTGACCCCGTGATAGCCGTCGCAGCCCGCGATGTAATCGCAATCAATGCGATGGGTTTCGCCGTCTTTTTCATAGGTGACATAAGGCGCGCCCTCGTAATCGTGGATCGCGACATTCTTTGCCGCGTAGATCACCTTGCCCTGATGCACCTCCATCAGATCGCGGGTCACTTCGGTCTGGCCGTAGATCGTGACGGTCTTGTTCACCAGTTTCTTGAAATCGATGCGGAAGCTTTTGCCGTTGAAGGACAGCTCGCAGCCCTCGTGCACGATGCCCTCTTGCGCCATACGCGCGCCCGCGCCCACGCGGTTCAGCAGATCAACCGATCCCTGTTCCAATACGCCCGCGCGAATGCGACCCAAAACGTAATCGGGGGTCTGGCGTTCCAAAATGACCGCATCGACTCCGGCCAGATCCAACAACCGACCCAACATAAGACCGGCAGGACCGGCACCAATGATGGCAACCTGATGACGCATGGGAGTTCCTCTCTCGATATCGACGCAAAATGCCCGAAATTTCGGCAGGATTGGAATGGACGGGCGGCGCAAAAACATGGACAATCCGAACATGCATGCGATTCCCACCTATTCTCTGTATGGCGAAGATCACGACAGCCACGCGCAGGAGTGGTTGCATTGGGAAACGATTCCGGCCCGCGCAAAGTTGCATGGCTTTCGCATATCGCCGCATCGACATGATCATTTGTTCCAACTGCTCCACCTGACCGCGGGTAAAGGAGAGGTGGTGATCGACGACCAAGCCCGATTGCTTTTGCCAGGCAGCATGGCCATCCTCAGCCCGTTAAGCGTGCATGGCTTCAGCTTTTCAGATGATGTGGACGGGCGCATCGTAACCCTGCGCGACAGAGACATCCGCGCGCTACGGCTGGACCTGCCAGCCGCGGGGGTGATCGGCCCCGATGCCTCGGCGCAAGTGGCGCGTTTCATGGATGATCTGATCGCCGAAGTGGATCACCCCCGCGCAGGCTTTGACGTGGCCGTGCAAGCGCGGATCGCGCTTTTGATCGTGGGCCTGCAACGCGCCCGCGCCCCCGATGCCAAGGCCCCCGATCCCAAGCGCGATCCCGCCCGCGCCCATGCGATGGCCTTTCGCAATCTGGTCGAAGAACGTTTCCGTCATAGCCGGTCCGTGGCCGAATATGCCGATAGCCTTGGTATCAGCCAGACCCATCTGGGCCGCATCAGCCGTGACGTTCTGGGCGCCTCACCGCTGGCCGTGATCGAAAAACGCATTGCTTTAGAGGCGCGGCGGTTCTTGCTGTTCACCAATCTGTCGGTGAAGGAAATCGGCGCAAGGCTGGGCTATGACGACCCCGCCTATTTCAGCCGGATGCTGGCGCGGCTCTTGGGCCAAAGCCCCCGCGCCTTCCGGCAATCGGCTAGTTCAGCCCTGCCGCCACCTTCCGCACCGCCTGCATGAACAGGCTGGCCGACAGGGTGGGTGCCAGCGCCGATCTGGTCGTAAAGCCCACGGGGCCAAGTGTTTCCCCCATATCCACCGGCAAAAGCGCAAGCTGGCCTTCGGCCACATCCTGCGCGACCACGCCTTCGGATATCAGCCAGATCGCATCGCTTTGGCGCACGAAGGACCGCCCGAAGGTATTGGACACGGTTTCCACCCCATTGCGCAATGCGCTCACGCCATGGGCGAGCAGCACTTGATCCACGCGCGTGCGGATCACCGCGTCGGGCGTGGGCATCAAGACCTGATAGGCTTGGATGTCGCGCAAGGCGAAAGGTGCCCGTGCCAGCAGCGGATGATCGGGCCGCACCGCCATCACCACGCGTTCGAAATACAGATGTTCAAACCCAAGCCCCAGCATCTGTTCGGGCTGCACCATGCGCCCGATCACCAGATCGACTTCCGCCGTGCGCAGCTGGTGCAACAGGTAATCATTCGGCCCCGTGATGATGCGGCAGCGGTGGTTGGGATAATCCTGCAGCAGCGCAAGCACCGCTTTGGGCAGGATACCCGCCGATACGGTCGGCAAGGCCCCGACCCGAAGGATCGGGTCCTCATCCGCGCCGCGCACGGCCGTGATCCCTTGGCGCAACGCCGCAAGGGCGGTCGCGGCATAGCGAAAGAAGGTATCGCCCAAAGGCGACAGGATCAGATTGCGATGGCTGCGGTCGAACAAGGCACCGCCAAGGATGTCTTCCAGCTCCTTGATGGTCTTGGAGGCCGCCGGTTGGCTGATATGCAAGGCATCGGCCCCCGCGACCACCGATTTGTGCCGCGCCACTTCCCAGAAGCAGGACAGATGGCGCAGCTTGATGCGCGGGTCGATGCCTTGCATGTCAGGTCGCCACGCTGGCTGCGAAGGCCCGCGCCTCTGCCGGAGCGGTGCCAAGGCTGGCCGTCACATCCAAGCCCAGATCGGGGAAATCCCGCGCGATCAGATCGAACAGCGATCCTTGGCCCGCTTCCGCTTCGCGGCACAGGTCTTTCACCTTGGCCTGCGCTTCGGGACGCGGCAAGTGACGCGCCAGCGCGAAGCTGGCGGCTTCGGCATGGATCAGACCGGTGCCATCGTCCAGATTTGCGGCCATCGCCGCCACTTGCGGTTGCATACGGCCGGTCAGATCGGCGGCCAAGGCAATCGCGCGACCGGTCAGGATGATGATTTGCGGCAGGCTCATCCATTCGACAAACCATGCGGCGCCGTCGCGCTGTTGGCGATGCACACCCGCGCCTTGGATCGCGCCCGCCAAGGCATTCGCCTGCCGCGCGATGGCCACCAGCACCGAGGGGCCGACCGGATTTTGCTTTTGCGGCATGGTCGACGACCCGCCCGCGCCGGAAATCGCCACCTCGGAAATGCCCGATTGGGTCATCAGGATCAGATCCTCGCCCATCTTGCCAAGGCTGGCGGTGATCCCCGCCATCCATGCGGCGAAGGCATCGATATGGTCGCGCTCGCTATGCCAGCTGGCTTGCGGATCGCGCAGGCCCAAAACCTTGGCCAAAGCCGCCCGCACCGAAGGGCCTTCCGCACCCATCGCCGACAAGGTGCCCGCTGCCCCCCCCAAAGACACGGTAGCCAATTCCGGTGCCAAGGCCTGCAGACGCGCGCGTTGACGCATCACCGGACGGCCCCATCCCGCCGCCACCGCGCCAAAGCTGGTGGGCGTGGCCACCTGCCCATAGGTGCGTGCAGCCATCGGGGTTTGCGCATGATCCACTGCCAGTTTCCCAAGCCCTGCAAGCACTTGGCCCAATTTCGCATCCCAGATCTGCACCACACGACGCAGGCGCAAAGCCAGCCCCGTATCCATGATATCCTGCGAGGTCGCGCCCCAATGCAGATACTGCGCGTAATCGGGCGCTTCCATCGCCTTGCGGAACGCGGCCACGAAAGCAGGCACCGGCACGCCGTTTCTGGCGGTTTCAAGCGCCATGCCCGCCGGATCCAGCACCACTTCGCGGGCCGAGCGGTCGATGAAAGCCGCAGCCTCCATCGGGATCAGGCCCAATTCGCCTTGCACCCGCGCCAAGGCGCCTTCGACCAGCAGCATCGAGCGGATTTCGGCGCTATCGGTGAAAAGATTGGTAATCTCGTCATCCGAGAACAGACCACGATACAGGGCGCTATCGGCGGGGGAAGCTGGCATGTGACACTCTTTCGGAAACGGGATTTGGCGGCAAAATAGGCTGTGGGGCCGATAAGGAAAAGGGCCGAGGTTGCCCCCGACCCCAATGTCTGCTGCCGCTTGGGTCAGATATCGAAGAACACCGTCTCGTTTTCGCCCTGCAGCACGATATCGAAACGATAGCTGTTCGGGCCGGTCTTCTTGGCGATCAGGGTCTGCACGCGTTCGCGATGTTCGATCCGCTGCAAGACGGGGCAGGATTCAGTATCGTCACCTTCGAAATAGATACGGGTCTGCAGGCCAAGATTGATCCCGCGTGCCACCACCCAAAGACCGATATGCGGCGCCATCAGACGCCCGTCATTGAAGGGCACGCGACCGGGTTTGACGGTATGCAGCGCCCATTCGCCCGAATCGAAATCCGCGATGATCCGCGCCCAGCCCGTCACATTCGGATCGGCCGCGCCACGCGGGTCATTGCCGGGATAAAGGCCATCGGCATCGGCCTGCCAGCTTTCGATCAAGGCATCGCGCAGGATCATGCCCGCGCCATCGCGCACGGTGCCGACGATGGTGATCTGTTCCCCCTTGGCGCCGTCCTTGATCGGGCTTTCGCCCAGATCGACCGGATAGATTCCGGTGATCCCCAGCTTGTTCGGCGTCAAACCGATATGGACATAGGGACCCGCAGTCTGCGACGGCGATTCTTTCAGATAGTCCAGCTTTTGCATGATCACATCCCGTCCTTGCGGTTTTCAAAGACCGACTGGCGACGGCCGCGCAGCACGATGTCGAATTTATAGGCCAAGCAATCCATCGGAATCGCGGCATTCATATCCAAGGGCGCGACCAAGGCTTGGATCGCCTTTTCGGACCCGATGGTCTTTACGATCGGGCATTTGGCGATCAGCGGGTCGCCTTCGAAATACATCTGGGTGATCAGACGTTGGCCGAAACCGGTGCCGCAGACCGACAGGTGAATATGCATCGGACGCCAGTTGTTCACGTGGTTCGGCCAAGGATAGGCCCCCGGACGGATGGTCAAAAACTCGTAAGACCCGTCCTCGCGGCTGAGCGTCCGCCCGCAGCCACCGAAATTCGGGTCCAAAGGCGCAAGGTAGCCGTCCTTTTTGTGACGATAGCGCCCGCCCGCATTGGCCTGCCATGCCTCGACCAGAGCGTTGGGGATGCCGCGCCCTTGTTCGTCCAGCACGCGACCATGCACGATGATCCGCTCGCCGATCGCGGGCTGACCGGTGTAGTTCATGATCAGATTGTTATCCAACGCACCGATCATCGTCTGGCCGAAGGCGGGTCCGGTTTCTTCAGAAAGTGTCGATCCCAAAGCCACCAAGGGCCGGAACGGCGCGCGCGTCATCGAAGTCTTATAACCCGGTGTATAAGCCGCCGGATGCCATTCGCGATCACGGAAGAACAAAGGGCCTTTGTCCACGGGATTGTTCAAAGTCATTGCTTTGCCTCCATTTCAGCGAAAATCTCCTTGGCCATTTTGATGGCATGATTGGCGCGCGGAACACCCGCATAGATCGCGACATGCAGCAAAGCTTCCAGCACGTCTTCCTTGCTGGCACCGGTGTTCGCGGTGGCCCGCAGATGCAGCGCCAATTCGCCGTCATTGCCCAAACCAGCCAGAAGCGCGATGGTCATCATTGACCGCTCGCGCGCGGTAATGGTGTCGCGCGACCAGACATGGCCCCAAGCGGCTTCGGTGATAAGGTTCTGGAAAGACTGGTCGAATTCGGTCTTGTTCGCCTCGGCGCGGTTTACATGGGCATCACCCAAAATCCGGCGGCGCGTGGTCATGCCTTGCACATGACGGTCAAGCTTTTGCTCAGACATCGGTATTATCCTTGATAAAGGCCCGCAGGAGCGCGACCATGGCGGGGGCATCTTCAACCGGCGGCAGATGGCCAACATCGGGAATGATGTGGAAGCTTGCACCTTCAATCAGTTCCGCCGTGGCTTTGACCAAATCGGGCGGCGATGCTCCGTCCTGATCACCGACAATCACCATAGCCGGCAAAGCCAAAGCACGCGTCGCTTCCGTCTGATCCGCCACAGCCAATGCACGACAAGCGGCAATATACCCTTCGACCTCAGTGTGGGTCATCATATTGCGCCAGATCGACAATTCCGGCGTCGCGCGGAACTTGGGCGCAAACCACCGCTCCATCACCGCATCGGCGATGCTCTCGATCCCCCCTGCCCTGATCGCCGCGATCCGCGTGTTCCAACTTTCGGCTGTGCCCATCTTGGCCGCCGAATTGGAAATCACCACGGCTTTCACCAGATCGGGACGGTTCGCCGACAATGCCTGTGCGATAAGCCCGCCGATGGAAAGGCCCACGAAAATCACCTGCCGCCCTGCAGGCCCCACCGCCTCGATCAAGGCTGCGGCATCATCGGCATAATCGGCAATCGTCACCTCTGCGCCCAGATCGGACAGGCCATGGCCGCGCTTGTCGAAGCGAATGGCAAGAATATCCGGCATCAGACGAATGACATCATCCCACAGACGCAGGTCGGTCCCCAGCGAATTGGCAAAAACCACGGGAATTCCGTCAGTCGGACCATCCATACGGTAATGCATCTTGCCCCAAGGGCGAATCAAAGCAGCCATTCTATCCTCCGTTGGCGCGATACTGCCACGGATCGGATAAAACCAATAATGGTGATATGAATGAGATATATAACCCTATGGTTATACAAAAAGAATATCGCCAGCAACTTCGCACAAATGCAAAAAGCGCCCCTAGGGGCGCTGTCAGCAGATGTTTTGATCGTATTGAGAGTTAGTCTCTTTCTAGGTTTGGCAGTGACCTACTCTC
>DALYSR010000046.1:19614-23417 GCA_031991825.1 Paracoccaceae bacterium | reverse complement strand
GCAATGCGCTGGCGCGCTGGCAGTCGGACAATGGCTATCCCGCGAGCGGTTATCTGAACGAAGAACAGTTCCGCATCCTTAATCGTGGTGGTTCGTCCGGCAATACCGTCCAGCCAGTCGGTAATGCTGCCAGCGAAGAGGCGCGTCTTGGCCTGAGCCGCACCGAAAAACGCGATGTGCAGATCCGGCTGAACCGTCTGGGATATAATACCGGCGGAGCGGATGGTGTCTGGGGGCGCAACACGCGCAATGCCATCGCCAATTGGCAGGGCGATCAAGGCGAATCCGCGACCGGTTATCTGACCGGCCAGCAATGGCGTGCCTTGCAAAACCAGCGCCGCCGTTAAGGCGCTGGCATCGTCAAATTATCACATTAATTATTGAGGGCCTGAAATGGAACAGCGGGCGTAGCCATATCGCTACGCCCGCCAATCGGACCGCCACTCAGCGCGAACGCAAGTCAGGGACCAAAATATATGTCAGAGGCAATCTCGCGCGGCCTAGTGACCTATTCAGATTACCATATATGTTGATTCGCGCGCATCACGCTTGCGTTAACTGTTCAGCGTGACCACGCGACCCTCTTTGGCGGATGTCAAAGCCGCATCGGCCAAAGCCAAAGCCGCAAGCCCGTCTTCGCCCGAAGGCGACATCGCGCTGCCATCCGCCAAGGCGCTGATGAAGGCCGCGATTTCAGCGGCATAAGCTTCGGTATAACGCGTCATGAAAAAATCATGCAGCGGCGGGCGGGTATAGCCCTTGGCCCCTGCGACTTCGATCGACACGGGGCGTTGGTTTTCGGCGCTGACCAGACCTTCGGAGCCATGCACTTCTATCCGCTGGTCATAGCCATAGCTCGCACGGCGCGAGTTGGAAATCATCGCCTGCTTGCCGCTTTTGGTTTTCAGCAGCACCTGCACCGAATCGTAATCGCCCGCCGCGCCAATGGCTGGGTCAACCAAGACTCCGGCGGTCGCCACGACTTCGGCGATTTCCTCACCCAACAAGAATCGCGCCATATCGAAGTCATGGATGGTCATATCGCGGAAAATTCCGCCGGAACGTTTGATGTAATCGACCGGCGGTGCGCCCGGATCGCGCGATGTGATCACCGCCATTTCGACCTTGCCGATGGTGCCCTTGTCGATTTCCGCTTTCACGGCGCGGAAATGGGGATCGAAGCGGCGGTTGAAGCCGACCATCAGCCGCCCGTTATGCGCGCGCACCACCTTCAGGCAGGCCTGCACCCGTTCCAGCGACAGATCGACCGGCTTTTCGCAGAACACCGCTTTGCCGGCGATCACGAAGCGTTCGATCAGATCGGCATGGGTATCGGTGGGGGTGCAGATCACCACCGCGTCGATATCATCCGCCGCCTCGATCTCTTCGATGCTGCGGATGGTGCAGCCGTATTGCGCGCTCAAGGCATCCGCCGCCGCGCCCATGGGGTCGGCGACCGCCACCAGCTGCGCCTTGGGGTCCGAGGTGATCGCCTTGGCATGCACCTTGCCGATGCGCCCTGCGCCCAGAAGCCCGAATCTTACTGTCATTTCCGTCTCTCTCCCTTTCGGCCCGCCCTGCAGGGTCTAGGCCACAACGCTTTCGGGGCTGCCCTTCACTCCGGTGATATAGGCCACCACATCATTGCCGTCGGTTTCGTCCTTGCGCAGATTGGCGACGATGCGCCCGCGCCGGAACACCACGATCCGGTCCACCAGATCGAACACCTGCCGCAGGTTATGCGAGATCAGGATCATCGGGATATCGCGTTCTTTCAGTCCGCGAATGATGTTTTCGACCTGCGCCGTTTCCTGCACACCCAAAGCGGCGGTTGGCTCATCCATGATCACCAGCTTGGACGCGAAGGCGGCTGTGCGCGCGATTGACACGCATTGGCGCTGACCGCCCGACATGTTGCGGATCGGGTTGTCGACATTGGGGATTTTGACCGCCGTGGTCTGCAAAGCCTGCAAGGTGCGGTCGCGCATCGCCTTGCGGTCGAGCCATGAGAAGGGGCCGCAGCGGAACTTGTACAGCTCGCGCCCCAGAAACAGGTTCGACGGCACATCCAGCTCATCAGCCAAAGCCAAGGTCTGGAACACGGTTTCGATCCCCGCCTCGCGGGCCTCCAATGGGCCGGAATGGTGGACTTCCTGACCGTCGAAGAAGATCTGTCCGGCGCTGCGCTGTTCGACGCCGGTGACTTGGCGCACGAAGGTGGATTTGCCTGCGCCATTGTCACCGACCACCGCCAGATGTTCGCCCTTGCGCAGGATCAGATTGGCATCCTCCAAGGCATGAACGCCGCCGTAACGTTTGGACAGGCCGCGGGTTTCCAGAATGATATCGTTCATCGCATTTCCCCTTAGCTGCGGCCACGGCTGCGTTGACGCCATTGATCCAAGACCACGGCCCCCACGATGATCGCGCCCTTCACCATTTCTTGGTAATAGGCGTCCAGCCGGATCGAGGTGAAACCAGAGATGATCACCGAGAAGATCATCGCGCCCAACACGGTGCCCAGCATCGACCCGCGCCCGCCCGACAGGCTGACGCCCCCGATCACGGCCATGGCGATGGCGTCCAGTTCGTACATCATCCCCATGCCGGATTGAGCCGTCAGGTTCTTGGATGTCAGCAAGATCGCGGCCACCGCCGACAGGATGCCCGCCATGGTATAGACCAGCACCTTGTGGCGATCGACATCGATGCCCGACATCCGCGCGGCGGCCTCGTTCGATCCGATGGCATAGGTGCGGGTGCCATAGACGGTGCGGGTCATCAGCACGTGGAACAGCACCGCCAGCAGCGCAAAGATCACCACCGGATTTTGTCCGGGCCATGGCAGCAGACCGAAGGTGATAGAGCCCAGCAGATCGCCGTTCGACAGGCTGGCATAGGTTTCCGACGGGAAGCTGATCGGTTGGCCGTTTGACCACCACCGCGCGACGCCGCGTGCCGATACCATCATGCCCAAAGTGGCGATGAAGGGCGGGATACGGGTATAGGCGATCAGCATCCCATTGATCGCGCCCGCCAAAATCCCGCAGATCAGGCCGACCACGATGGGGGCCAGCACCGGCAGATCCATCGCCCATTCGCCGAAGATCGCCTTGGGATTGACCGCGCCATTGACCATCGCCGTCTGCGCAAAGCTCATGGTGACCATGGCGGTCGCGCCCACGACAGATCCCGATGACAGATCGATGCCGCCCAAGATGATGACCTGTGTCACCCCCAATGCGATGATGCCGGTGATGGCCACCTGCAGCAGGATGATATCGATGCGTTGCTGGTTGAAGATGCCCGGAACCGTTTCACGCAGGTTGAACAGGAAGCTGCCCCCATTGATGCGGTTCAGGATTTCGAAGACCAGCACGATGATGATCAAAGCGACCAGAACGTTCAGTTCCGCCGGTTTGTCTTTCTTGCTGGGGTCATATTTCAGGCCGCCAAGCCCATGGGATTTTTCTTGGGATGTGGTGCGCTCGGTCATGCCGGCCCCCCCCTTTAGGACGTCGAAGTCGCGTCGGTTGGTCATGCAAGCGTCGGGCCACCCCAAGGCGGAGCAGCCCGAAGCGATGGGGCAGGGATCAGTTCTTCGCGACGTAATCCTTCAGATTGGCCGGAGTGACCAATTCGAAGGGCACCCAGACTTCGCGTTCGACTTTTTCGCCCTTGGCCAGTTTGACGGCCGTATCCAGCGCGCCCGACCCTTGTGCGAAAGCGTTCTGGAACACGGTCACATCCAGATCACCCGCCTGCATGGCGACCAAGGCGTCTTGGGTCGCGTCAATGCCCGC
>DALYSR010000046.1:7935-19604 GCA_031991825.1 Paracoccaceae bacterium | reverse complement strand
CGCGACAACGACCTTATCCATCGGGATATTGGCCGCTTTCAGCGCTTGGATCGCGCCCAAGGCGCTTTCGTCGTTGTTGGCGATGACCGCGTCGAATTCCTTGCCCGCCGACAGCCAGTTGGTCATCAGGTTCTGGGCCTGATCGCGCTGCCAGTTCGAGGTTTGCTCGTCCAGAATGGTGATCTTCACGCCGCATTCGCTGCCGGCGATCACGTCATGGATGTCCTTGGTGCGCACGACGGCGGCTTGGTTCGACAACTCGCCCATGATGACATAGGCATTGGCTTCGGTCTTGCCCGCCGCTTTCAGCAGACGGCAGACTTCCTTGGTTTCCAAGGTGCCCGATTCCAAATCGTCCGAGCCGACATAGGCTTGGGTCGCAGGCAGGCTCGACAGGTTGATCGGCTGACGGTTGACATAGACAAGTGCCACATTGGCCTTGGCGGCCGCGTCCGACATCGCTTGGGTGGCAGAGGTGTCAACCGGATTGACGATGATCGCATTCACGCCGCTTGCGATGAAATTGTTGATCTGGTCCAACTGCTTGGCCACATCGTTTTGCGCGTCTTGGATATGGACGGTGACGCCTTTTTCGCCGGCGTCCTTCTCGATTCCGTTGCGTAATACGGTCAGGAAGTTGTCATCAAACAAAGCCATGCTGACGCCGACGGTTTCCGCGGCCATCGCGCTGGTGCCAAGCAAAGCGGCAAAGCCCGAGATCAAAAGGGTCTTTTTCATTCCATTCCTCCTCTGATGGTGCCGGTGCCACCGTTTAAAACCGGACCGCCCCCTCCCAGAGGCGGGTCGTCATAAGGCGCTGCGCAGATGTGCGATCGACTGGCGCAAGGCGCGGGCCGGATCGGACAAGGCGTGGATCTGCGGCGAGAAGACTTCATAAGATACGGGACCGCTATAGCCCGCGCGCTGCAGGGCGCGCAGTTGGCCCAGATTGGCGATCAGATCATCATGGCCGACCAGAACGCGGTCGGCGTCTTGCATGTGATCCAAGGCCAAGGGCTGCGTGATGCCCGATATATGCACAAGACCGGTCAATGCGGGAAAGATCGGGCCGAAGCCCGCCAAAGCGTGATGGAAGCTGTCGTGGACCATGGCCACACGGTCTTGTGCGCCCAGATCATCGATCACTTCGGCCAGTATCGCCTTGTCGCGCAAGGAGCTGCTCGCAAAACCCAAGGGTTCGACCAAGGCGTTGATATCATGATGGTTCAGGATCGGCAGGATCGCCTGCAATGCCTGATGGCAGGCCGCGCGGCTGTCTTCCGGCGCGCAGGCCACACCGTCATTGCGCGGGATCAGGCTGATAGATTCGGCACCGCAGGCTTTGGCGATGGCGATCAGGGCGTCAAGTTCTTGCGCCTTCTCCGCCGACCAATCGTTGAAGCGCTTCACCTCTGCCAAAGCCAGCAGCCGCAGCCCCTGCGCCGCCAGTTCTGCACCAACCTCTTCGGGGCGGTCGCCGTCAAACAACGGGCCGATGTCGTTGCGAAACTCGACCCCCACGCAACCCAGATCACGCGCCAGCCGCAGGAAAGCGCGCCAGTCAAGCTGCGGGGTTGTCATATGGTTCAGGGCAAGCGGCAGCATGGCAGTTCCATCTTCAAGGGGCATAGGCCCCGAAAACCGAGTCGTCAGAGGCAGCGCGACTCATGCTGTGCATTCGATCATTATGGAATTGATATTCCATTTTCGTAACGAAGCAATCGTAAATTTCATTAAAACAGAAAATTTATTCCATTATGACCCATCGTTTTCCATCGGGCGACGGATCGCGCCATCGGCGGTCGCGCTTTCGGCCATGGCGTGAATGATGCGCTCGATCTCTAATCCTTCGCGGAAGTCCGGCCAGCAGGGGGCATGTCCGGCGATGGCTTGTAAAAAACCCGCGCATTCAATGGTTTTCAGGTCGTTAAACCCCAGCTGATGCCCCGGAGCGGGACAGAAGGCGCCATAGGGCGGATGCGAAGGACCGGTCAGAATGGTTTTGAAACCCTGCTGCGCCAGCGGCCCGTCATTCTGATACAGCTGCAATTCGTTCATCCGTTCCTGATCGAAAATGATCATCCCCTTGCTCCCGTGCAGTTCGAACCCCAGTCGCGATTTGCGCCCCCAAGCCGAACGCGACATCACCATCGATCCTTGCACGCCATTGGCAAACCGGATCAGCACCGATGCGGCATCTTCGTTTTCCACCTGCGCCTCGCCGCCGTTGTCCAGCGGCCGCGTGGGATAAAGCGTTTGCATTTGGGCCTGTAGTCGATCAATCGGCCCCAACAGCATCAGCGCGAGCGATACCAGATGGCAGCCGATATCGCCCAAAGCCCCCAAGCCGCCATGGGCACGGGTCGCGCGCCATGTCCAAGGCAAAGCGGGGTCGGCTTGGTAATCCTCGTCCACCCAGCCCCGAAATTGCAGCGGCCGGCCGATGGCGCCGTCAGCCAGCAATCGGCAGGCATGGGTGAAGGCGGGATTGCGCAGATAATTGTATCCGAGCAAGGTCTTGCAGCCCGAGGCATCCGCGGCCTGCATCATGGATCGGGCATCGCCTAGCGTCAGCGCCATCGGCTTTTCGCACCAGACATGCTTGCCCGCCGCCAAAGCGGCTTCGGCCATTTCGCGGTGCATCCCGTTGGGGGTGGTGATCGACACGATGTCGATATCGGGATCATTCACCATCTGCCGCCAGTCGTCGCTGGCACGGGTGAAGCCGAACTGATCGGCCATGGCTTTGGCCTTTTCAATCGGGGTATCGACAAGGCAGGCAAGTTCCACCCGTGGTAATTCCCCCAAACTATTGCCGAAAACCGCCGCAACATTGCGCCAAGCAAGCGCATGGGCCTTGCCCATGAAGCCAGTTCCGATAAGACCGATTCTTGCATCCTGCTGCATGGCTTGCGCTTTCATATTGGAATATTTGTTCCATGTTGCTAGCCTATTTGCAGGGCAGGACGTCAAGAGGGAAGAATGCCGGATACCGCACTCCACGCCGCGCCAAATGCGCAAGCCCCTGCCACGGTCGAAGAATTTCGTGATCGTCTGGTGCAAATATCCGAGACGTTGCCGAAAAGGTTGCGTCAATGTGCCGATTATGTCGCCGCAAATAGCGACCGAATCGCCGTGTCGACCGTGGCCGACATGGCTGCCGGAGCGGGCGTGCCGCCATCAGCCTTGATGCGATTCTGCCAGATCATGGGCTTTTCGGGGTTTTCCGAAATGCAGCGTCTGTTCCGTGAGGCCTATGTGCCGGGCTTTCCCGATTATGCGACGCGGCTTGCCAATCTAAAGGGGCAAAGTGCCGGATCGCCTGCCGCCTTAGTTGCGGAATTTGTGGAAGCGGGGCGTTCTTCGCTGGAATCATTGGCGAAAAACTTGGACGAAGCGGCATTGGATCGGGCGGTTGCTTTGCTGGCCAAAGCCGAAACCCTGCATCTGGTTGGTCTGCGGCGGGCCTTTCCGGTCGCCAGCTATCTGGCCTATGTGCTGGAGAAGATGTCGGTGCCATCGATGCTGCATGACGGGGTCGGCAAGCTTGATTCGCGCCATGCCTTGCGGGCGGGGGATGCGGTTTTGGCGATCACTTTCGCGCCTTATTCCGAAGAAACCATCGCAATCGCCCATGATGCCGCCGCACGCGGTCTGCCAGTGGTGGCATTGACCGACCGGATTGGCGGACCTTTGGAAAAATATGCCACGGCGACACTGACGGTATCGGAAGTTGATTTCGGCGCTTTCCGGTCACTTTCTGCAACGATTGCAATGGCTTTGTCTTTGGCGGTGGCGGTGGGGGCTGCGCGCGACGGCAGCTAGGTCGAAGTTTGGCGCAAAAAACGCTTCCCTTTTTTCCACAATGGAATATTTATTCCAAAATGTCGGAATGTAGAGGCGAGCGGTGACCCATGCGGCGCTCTCGTGGCGGGGGAGACGCGCATGAAGACCCTAGATGTCATCACAATCGGCCGCGCTTCGGTCGATCTTTACGGGGCCCAGATCGGTGGGCGGCTGGAAGACATGGGCTCTTTCCAGAAATATATCGGCGGCAGCCCGACCAATATCGCCGCCGGAACCGCGCGGTTGGGGCTGAAATCGGCACTGATCACGCGGGTCGGCGACGAACATATGGGCCGCTTCATCCGCGAGGAACTGGCCCGCGAAGGCGTGGACACCCGTGGCGTGATCACCGATCCCGAACGCTTGACCGCGCTGGTTCTGCTGGGGATCAGGGATAGCGAACGTTTTCCGCTGATTTTCTACCGCGAAAACTGCGCCGATATGGCTTTGTGTGAAGATGATATCGACGAAGCGCTGATCGCGCAGTCGCGATCAGTGGTGGCGACGGGCACCCATCTTAGCCATCCGCGCACCGAAGCTGCCGTGCTGAAGGCGCTGCATTTGGCGAAAGCCCATGGGGCGCGGCGGGCTTTGGATATCGATTACCGCCCCAATCTCTGGGGTCTGTCGGGCCATGGTGACGGGGAAAACCGGTTCATCGAAAGCCAAGCGGTAACTGAGCGGTTGAAAAAGGTGCTGCCGCTGTTCGATCTGATCGTCGGCACCGAAGAGGAATTCCATATTGCGGGCGGTTCCACCGATACGCTGGAGGCCCTGCGCGCCGTGCGCCGTGTGACGCCTGCGACTTTGGTGTGCAAACGCGGGCCGATGGGGGCGGTGGCCTTCGACGGTGACATTCCGGCCAGCCTTGAGGACGGATTGTCTGGCCCTGGCTTCCCGATCGAGGTGTTCAACGTCTTGGGCGCAGGCGATGGCTTCATGTCCGGCCTGCTGAAAGGCTGGATCGATCACGCGCCTTGGCCTTTGGCTTTGACCTATGCCAATGCCTGCGGGGCCTTTGCGGTCAGCCGCCACGGCTGCACGCCGGCCTATCCGTCATGGGAAGAGCTGCAGTTCTTCTTGCAACGTGGCGTTGTGACCAAAGCCCTGCGCAAGGATGCCGTATTGGAACAGATCCACTGGGCGACCAACCGTCACAAGGATTGGTCGGCGATGCGGGTTTTCGCCTTCGACCACCGCTCGCAGCTAGAGGCGATGGAGGGCGCGACAGCGGAAAAGATCGGCGCTTTCAAGGCCCTGTGCCTAGAGGCAGCACTGCAGGTGCAAAACGGGCAGGCGGGATATGGTATCCTATGCGACAGCCGCTTGGGCAGGGATACCCTGCATAAGGCGGCGGGCACGGGGCTGTGGATCGGACATCCCGTCGAATGGCCCGGCTCGCGGCCCTTGTCCTATGAACCCGAAATCGGAGCCGATTGCGGCGGGCTGTCGGAATGGCCCTTGGAACATGTGGTGAAGGTTCTGTGCTTCTGCCATCCCGATGATGCGCCGGAGATGCGGGCGCAGCAAGAAGCGGAACTGCTGAAGCTGTTCCATGCGGCGCGGCGCAATCGGTTGGAGTTGTTGCTGGAAATCATCCCCTCGAAAGTGGGACCGGTGGATGACGACACATCCGCCAAGCTGATCCGGCGCATCTATGAGCTGGGGATCTACCCCGATTGGTGGAAGCTTGAACCCTTCGCCAGTGATGCCGCCTACGCACGGGCCTGCGCGGCCATTACCGAACATGACCCGCATGTGCGGGGCGTCGTGGTCTTGGGTCTGGACGCGCCGGAAGCCGCGCTTGCCGCATCTTTCCGACACGCCGCCAAGCATGATCTGGTGAAGGGCTTTGCCGTCGGCCGCACCATCTTTGGCGATGCCGCCAAGCAATGGCTTTCGGGCCAGATCGACGACGCCAGCGCCATTGCCGAGATGGTTGTGAAATATCGCCGCCTCTGCCAGCTTTGGGACGAGGCGAAGGAAAATGCCGTCATGACCGCCGAGGAGGGCGTTTGATGACCACGCTAAGACTGACTGCCGCACAGGCTATGGTGCGTTATCTGGCCAATCAATTCACCCCCGAGGGAGATCGTTTCATCGAAGGCGTCTGGGCGATCTTTGGCCACGGCAATGTCGCGGGCTTAGGCGAAGCCTTGCAGGCCCATCGCGACGTGATCCCGACATGGCGCGGCCATAACGAACAGACCATGGCGCATACGGCGATTGCCTATGCCAAGACGCATCGGCGCGCGCGGGCGATGGCGGTGACATCATCGATCGGGCCGGGGGCCACCAATATGGTGACGGCTGCGGCTTTGGCGCATGTGAACCGTCTGCCTGTCCTGTTCATTCCGGGAGATGTCTTCGCCAATCGCGCGCCTGATCCGGTGTTGCAGCAGATCGAGGATTTCGACGATGCCACGGTGTCGGCCAATGATTGCTTCCGTCCGGTGGTCCGTTAC
This sequence comes from Paracoccaceae bacterium, assembly GCA_031991825.1. Lineage (GTDB taxonomy): Bacteria > Pseudomonadota > Alphaproteobacteria > Rhodobacterales > Rhodobacteraceae > Pseudotabrizicola. The sequence continues at coordinate 13,293 of DALYSR010000046.1, read as the reverse complement.
TTTGACCGTATCTCGCGGCCCGAACATCTGCTGACCGCCTTGCCGCGCGCCTTCCGTGTGATGACCGATCCGGCAAATTGCGGCCCTGTTTGTCTGGCATTCTGTCAGGACACCCAAGCCGAAGCCTATGATTACCCCGTGGAATTCTTCGCGCCCAAAGTCTGGCCGCATCGCCGTCCCGCGCCCGATGCGGATGAGTTGCAGGCGGCTGTCGCTGCGATCCGTGCGGCCAGCCATCCCTTGATCGTGGCAGGCGGCGGCGTGCTGTATTCGCAAGCCGAAGCCGACCTTCTGGCCTTTGCCCAGCGCCACAATATTCCGGTGGTGGAAACCCAAGCGGGCAAGGGCATTGTGGACTGGCGCGAGCCGTTGAATTTCGGCTCCCCCGGTGTGACGGGATCGGCTTGCGGCAATGCATTGGCCGCGAAAGCGGATTTGGTCATTGGCATCGGCACGCGGTTTCAAGACTTCACCACCGGATCGTGGACGGTGTTTTCCAACCCCGAGCGCAAGCTGTTGTCGCTGAATATCCACGGCTATGATGCCGGTAAGCGGGGCGCGATGGCGCTGGTCTGTGATGCCAAGGTGGGTTTGCAGGCGCTGAGCCAAGCTTTGGGCGATCACCGCGCCGCCGACCCAGACTTTGCCGCGCGCGAGGCATGGTTTGCCCGCACTGACAGCTTGTTTGCCGCACCCGATGGCAATGCCGCGCCCAGCGATGCGCAAGTGATCGGCGCGGTGCAGCGCCATGCAGGCGACAAGACCGTGGTGATGAGCGCGGCCGGCACCATGCCCGGTGCGCTGCATGTGCTGTGGCGCGCCGCACAGCACGGCTATCACATGGAATATGGTTTTTCCTGCATGGGCTATGAAATCGCCGGAGCCATGGGGATCAAGATGGCGCGACCCGAGGCGCAGGTGATCTGCATGTTGGGCGATGGCAGCTATATGATGGCCAATTCGGAATTGGCGACGGCGGTGATGATGGGGCAGGCCTTTACCGTCGTTTTGACCGACAACCGTGGCTATGGCTGCATCAACCGCTTGCAACAGGCCACTGGCGGCGCGCCCTTCAACAATATGCTGGATGACAGCTATCACATCCGTCCCGCGCAGATCGATTTCGCGGCCCATGCGGGGGCGATGGGGGCAGAGGTGATCTCGGCCAATTCGGTCGCGGAACTGGAAGCCGCTTTGGCATCGCCCGCGCCGAAAGATCGCCCTCGGGTGATCCTGATCACATCGGATGCAGGCCCCGGCACGGGGGCAGGCGGGCATTGGTGGGATGTGGCGGTGCCAGAGGTGTCCAGCCGCGATCAAGTGAATGCCGCACGGCGCGATTATGAACAAAAGGCCGCGCTGCAGCGGCTGGTCAATTGAGGCAATCGAGACATGATCCTTTTCGGCACCAATCCCATCGCTTGGGCGAATGACGACGACCAAAGCATCGGCGCGGATATTCCGACCGCGCGTATCTTGGATGAAGCGGGCCGCCAGATCGGCTTTGACGGCATCGAAAACGGCCACCGCTGGCCGGATGATCCCGAAGCTTTGCGGGCACTGCTGGCGCAATACGGGCTGAAGTTCATCTCCGGCTGGTATTCCACCGAATTGCTGATCCGTTCAGTGGAAGACGAAATCAAGGCCGTGCAGCCGCATCTGGCCAAGCTGAAGCATAATGGCTGCAAGGTGCTGATCGCCTGCGAGACATCCAATGCCATCCATGGCGATGCCAACAAGCCGGTGAATGACTGCGCCAAACTGTCGCCCGAGGCGATGGTGGTCTTTGGCGAAAAGCTCGAAGCCTTTGCCGCCTATCTGGCATCCGAAGGCGTGACTTTGGCCTATCACCACCACATGGGCACGATCATTGAAACCGAAGCCGAAATCGACGCGCTGATGGCGGCGACCGGCCCGCATGTGCATCTGCTGTTCGATGCAGGCCACTGCGCCTTTGGCGGTGGCGATCCCGAACGGGTGCTGTCGCGCCATATCGCGCGGGTGGCGCATGTCCATGCCAAGAACATCCGCCCCGTTGTCACCGCACGGGTGCGCGCCGAGGGGCTGTCCTTCCTGCAAGGCGTCTTGGCAGGCGCTTTCACCGTGCCTGGCGATCAGGAGGGTGGCATCGATTTCGCGCCTTTGCTGCGGATCTTGGCCAAGCAGGGCTATGACGGCTGGATCGTGATCGAAGCCGAGCAGGATCCGGCGATCCGCAACCCTTTGCTCTATCAGACGTTGGGATTGGCGACCTTGAAACGCGAAGCCAAAGCGGCAGGGCTGATCTGAAAGGGGATCATCATGGCGGATTTACTGCGCAGACCGGCGGGCCAATGGGGCAAGTTGCATGACATCACCCCCGAAAGCGCGGGCTGGGGCTATGTGGGCTTTGCCCTGCACCGCCTGCGCGCCGGAGAGCAGGTCACAGGCACCACCGGCAGCCGAGAGGTCATCTTGGTGATGGTGGAAGGCAAAGCTGGTGTGACAGGCGCGGGACGTGACTGGGGCGTGCTGGGCAATCGGATGAATGTCTTCGAGAAGACCGCGCCGCATTGCCTGTATTTGCCGCAAGACAGCGATTGGCAGGCGGTGGCGCAAACCGATTGCGTGATTGCGATCTGTTCGGCCCCTGCCAATGGCAGCTATCCCGCGCGGCGCTTGGGGCCGGATGGCATCCTGCTGACCGAACGCGGGCGGGGCGGCAATCTGCGCTATGTCAACAATATCGCGATGGAGGATGCCGATGTGGCGGGCAGCCTGCTGGTGACGGAAGTCTTCACCCCAGCAGGCCATTGGTCCAGCTATCCCAGCCACCGCCATGACGAGGATGACTTCCCGCGCATCACCTATCTGGAGGAAAGCTATTACATGCGGCTCAACCCGCCGCAGGGTTTCGGCTTCCAGCGGGTCTATACCGAAGACGGCAGCCTGGACGAGCCGATGGCGGTGCGCGATCACGATGTGACCTTGGTGCCCAAGGGCCACCATCCCTGTGCCGCCGCCTATGGCTATGAGATGTATTATCTGAACGTCATGGCAGGACCGCTGCGCAAATGGCGCTTCCAGAACGATCCCGATCACGATTGGATCGCCAAACGCGATGCGGGCTAGGCCTTAGGCGGGGGTCAAAGCCCCAGTCGAGGGATTTCGATGGCAGGGCAGCGATCCATGATCACCTCCACACCGCGCGCTTGCGCTTTGGCGGCGGCGGTGTCATCGCGGATATCCAGCTGCATCCAGATCGATTGCAGATCGGGGAAAGCGGCCAAGGCATCATCGACCACGCCCGCCACCTCTTCTGAACGGCGGAAGATGTCGACCATATCGACATGGCCTTCGATATCAGCCAGCCGCGCGCGGATCGTTTCACCCAAAGCGGTTTGACCCGCCACACCGGGGTTCACAGGGATCACGCGGTAGCCTTTGGCGGCGAGATATGCCGCGACACGGTGGCTGGGGCGGTGGGGCTTAGGCGACCAGCCGACGACGGCGATCACCTTGGCACGGGTCAGCACATCCTTGATCTGGATATCGGTCGGATCTTTGATCATCTGAAAGGCCCTGAACTGGAATGCGGATAAGAAAAAGGCGCCCTCGGCTAGGCCTGGGCGCCAGTCGCGGAACGAGGGACAGTGAATCGAGAGGCGGGGGTTCCGGCCCGCGCCTCATCTACCAACATAGTCCCTTGCCCTTTATATTAAAGGCCGGTCGCAAAGACGTGATGGCTTAGCGAGCCCCGTTAGCGTGCGGTGCGGCTTGCGGCATACAAAGCCACAGCGGCCGCATTGGACACGTTCAAGCTGCCGAAAGCACCCGTGAACGGGATACGCGCAAGGATATCGCAGGTCTCGCGGGTCTTTTCGCGCAGGCCCGGACCTTCGGCACCCATCACCAAGGCGACGGGACGATTGCCGGTTTGTGCGATGGCTTCGTCCAAAGTGGTTTCCACCTCGCCTGCCAGACCGACAAGGATATAGCCCATGTCGCGCAATTCGATCATCGCATCCGACAGGTTGCTGACGCGCAGATAGGGCTGGCGTTCCAAGGCACCGCTGGCGGTTTTCGCCAAGGCACCGGTTTCCGGCGCCGAGTGGTGACGCGGCGCGATCACAGCACGGGCACCAAAGACTTCCGCCGAACGCAGCACCGCGCCCACGTTATGGGGATCGGTCACGCGGTCCAGAAGCACCACCAGCGGCGCGCCTTCGCCCGAAATCGCCACATCTTCCAGGCTGCCCCAGTTCAGCGGCTTCACTTCAAGCGCAGCCCCTTGGTGCACCGAATTTTCGTCGATCGGCACGTTGAACTTGCGCGGATCGGTGACTTCCGGCTCGATACCCGAACCCGCGATCGCGTCTTCCAGCTTGTCCAGCGCGTTCTTGGTGACCACCAGTCGCAGCTTTTCGCGCTTGGGGTTCATCAGGGCATCGCGCACGGCGTGCAGGCCGAACAGCCAGACGGTTTCCTTCGCCTCTGCGCGTTTGTTACGTTCTTTATCGACGACCCAAGTGGGTTTCATGGTTCCGCTTTTCATGCGTCCGGCCTCTTTATACTGACCGCAGACAATGCTTCGGGCAGGGGGGGAGACGCAAGCCGAAAAACTATCGTAAAAATCTTGTCGCAGGCTCTTGACCCTGCCACGGGGGACAGGTAGATCGCTGCCTGTGTCGGGTGACGAGCTGCAAGGTGCGGCAGCGGACTGTAACTCCGCCGGGGAGACCCACGCCTGGTTCGATTCCAGGGTCACCCACCAGACACATCCGCGCAAGACGCGAAATCAACGGGCCTATGGCCCGTTTTTTCGTTTTCTTGCCTTGGCTGGCTGCTGTCGCTGCGTCAGGTTTTCTTCAAGACAATCAAACAGTTATTTTCCGTATCCCTGCATTTTTATGGTTGACGGCTGCGGGGAGTATCTGTAAACCACCCTCAGTGTCGGGTGACGAGCTGCAAGGTGCGGCAGCGGACTGTAACTCCGCCGGGGAGACCCACGCCTGGTTCGATTCCAGGGTCACCCACCAGACACTCCTGCCGGATGGCGGAAAGTAAGCGAGCCTTTGGCTCGCTTTTTTCATATCCAAATCCCGAAATCTTGATCGCGATATGCCCACTGTCTGAGCGGGGCAGGGGCCTTGTGACGCTGTCGGATTTCGGCTGAAGAAAAACAAAAAGCCGGATCTGGCGTGAACCAAGATCCGGCTTTTTTGTTTGGAGCGGGCGAGGCGATTCGAACGCCCGACCCTAACCTTGGCAAGGTTATGCTCTACCCCTGAGCTACGCCCGCACTCTAGACAGTCATACCGAATTGGAGCGGGCGAGGCGATTCGAACGCCCGACCCTAACCTTGGCAAGGTTATGCTC
>DALYSR010000046.1:0-7835 GCA_031991825.1 Paracoccaceae bacterium | reverse complement strand
GCCCGACCCTAACCTTGGCAAGGTTATGCTCTACCCCTGAGCTACGCCCGCACTCCATAGTCTTTAGTCTATGTCTGTCTGGAGCGGGCGAGGCGATTCGAACGCCCGACCCTAACCTTGGCAAGGTTATGCTCTACCCCTGAGCTACGCCCGCTTCCTTTTCGGTGAGGCAGTATTTAGGGGTAATCGCAAAGGGCTGCAAGAGGAAAATATCGTGCAAATGCAAAAAGTTGCGAGATAACCTTGTTGACCCAGCGTTTATTGGGCCTTTTCCGTGCGATAGGATGCGGGTGGCTGTGATCTGGCGCATCCATGCGGAGGCGGATCATGCATCCATGCGGAATCGGGCGAGTCGCGCGCGGCAAGGCGGCGTTCAGATTGGTATGAATGTGGGGCTGGCGCAGTGGCAGGGGCCAGAAATGACAAAAGACACCCGAAGGTGTCTTTGTCTTGCGAAACTGGAGCGGGCGAGGCGATTCGAACGCCCGACCCTAACCTTGGCAAGGTTATGCTCTACCCCTGAGCTACGCCCGCACTCCGTTTCGGTGAGGCAGTATTTAGGGATAATTGCCGCGACCTGCAAGGGGGAAAATGAAGATTTTTACCAACTACCTCAAGGTCATAGCAAAAAGCCCCCATTTCTGGGGGCTTTGATGGGTCATTCCAGCTCGATCAACAGGTCTTTAGCGTCGATCTGGCTGCCTTGCGCGACGTGGACCGCCTTCACCACCGCCTCGCGGTCGGCGTGCAGGCCGGTTTCCATCTTCATGGCTTCGATGGTCAGCAGCAGATCGCCCGCTTTGACCGTCTGGCCCGCTTTGACAGCGACACCGGCAATCGATCCGGGCATCGGCGCGCCGATATGGGTCGGGTTGCCGTCCTGCGCTTTGGGCTTGGCGGCGGTCTTGGCTTTCATCGCGCGGTTGGGCACGCGGATCGACCGCGGCTGGCCGTTCAATTCGAAGAAAGCCTTCACATCGCCCGCATCATCCACTTCGCCCAAGGTGAGGAAACGGATTTCCAGCGTCTTGCCCGAGCCGATTTCGACTGCGATTTCTTCGGCAGGCTCCATGCCATAGAAGAAGGTCTTGGTCGGCAGCACGCGGACGGGGCCGTAATTGCGATGGCGGCCCATGTAATCCAAGAAGACCTTGGGATACATCAGATAGCCATTCAGATCTTCGTCGTCGATGGCGCGCCCGTTCAGTTCGGCCGACAGTTTCGCACGGGTGGCTTCCAGATCGACGGGGGGCAGGGATTTGCCGGGACGTTCAGACAGCGGTTGTTCGCCCTTCAGCACCTTCTTCAGGATGCCCTGCGGCCAGCCGCCATGGGGTTGGCCCAGATTGCCCTTCAGCATATCCACCACCGAGTCGGGGAAGGCCACGTCGCTGGCGGGGTCTTCGACTTGCTGACGGCTAAGGCCTTGGGCCACCATCATCAAAGCCATATCGCCCACCACCTTCGACGACGGCGTCACCTTGACGATATCGCCGAACATCTGGTTGGCATCGGCATAGGCTTGCGCCACTTCCGGCCAGCGTTCCTCCATCCCCAAGGACCGCGCCTGCGCTTTGAGGTTGGTGAACTGGCCACCGGGCATTTCGTGCAGATAGACTTCCGAAGCGGGGGCCGAGGTGCCGGATTCAAAGGCCGCATATTGGGTGCGGACATGTTCCCAATAATTGGAAATCTCGCGGATCGACCCGATATCCAGACCGGTATCGCGTTCGGTATGGCGAAGCGCTTCGACGATGGACCCCAAACAGGGCTGCGAGGTCGATCCCGAAAACGCATCCATCGCCGCATCGACTGCATCCACGCCCGCGTCGCAAGCGGCCAGCACGGTCGCGACCGCAGCCCCCGATGTGTCATGGGTGTGGAAATGGATCGGCAGGCCGATTTCCTGCTTCAAGGCTTTGACAAGGATCTTGGCCGAAGCGGGTTTCAGCAGCCCCGCCATATCCTTCAGGCCCAAGACATGCGCGCCTGCGGCTTTCAATTCCGCCGCGCGATCAAGATAGTATTTCAGGTCATATTTGGACCGCGCAGGGTCCAGAAGATCGCCGGTATAACAGATGGTGCCTTCGCAAAGCTTGCCCGAATCCAACACCGCATCCATCGCGACGCGCATGTTTTCGACCCAGTTGAGGCTGTCGAAGACGCGGAAGACATCGACTCCGGTTTCCGCGGCCTGACGCACGAAGGCCTGCACCACATTGTCAGGGTAATTGGTATAGCCGACGCCGTTCGAGCCGCGCAGCAGCATCTGGGTCATCACATTGGGCATGGCCGCGCGCAGATCGCGCAGGCGCTGCCACGGGCACTCCTGCAAGAAGCGGTAGGCCACATCGAAAGTAGCCCCCCCCCAGCATTCGACCGAGAACAGTTGCGGCAGGTTCGCGGCATAGGCGGGGGCCACCTTGATCATATCGATCGAGCGCATCCGCGTCGCCAGAAGCGACTGGTGGCCATCACGCATGGTGGTGTCGGTGATCAGCACCTTTTCCTGCGCCTTCATCCAATCGGCGACCGCCTGCGGGCCCTTTTGTTCCAGCAGATTGCGGGTGCCATAGGCTGGTTCGACCTTGGCCAGCGGCGCTTTGGGCGCTTTGGCCGTGGCAGGCGGCTTGGCGCGGCCTGCGGTTTCGGGATGCCCGTTGACGGTGATATCGGCGATATAGCTTAGGATCTTGGTCGCGCGGTCTTGGCGCTTGTTGAACTGGAACAGTTCGGGCGTGGTGTCGATGAATTTGGTCGTATAGCTGTAGTCCAAGAAGGTCGGATGCTGCAGCAGGTTGATGACGAATTCGATATTGGTCGCCACGCCGCGAATGCGGAATTCGCGCAAGGCACGGTCCATCCGCGCAATCGCCTTTTCCGGCGTCTGGGCATGGGCCGAGACTTTCACCAGCAGCGAATCATAATAGCGCGTGATCACGCCGCCCGCATAAGCCGTGCCGCCATCCAGACGGATGCCATTACCGGTGGCGGAACGATAGGCGGTCAAGCGCCCGTAATCAGGGATGAAATTGTTCAGCGGGTCTTCGGTGGTGACGCGGCATTGCACGGCATGGCCGTTCAGCCGCACCTCGGCTTGCGACGCCACGCCGGTCGCTTCGGCCAAGGATTTGCCTTCGGCGATCAGGATCTGCGCCTGCACGATATCGATGCCGGTGACTTCTTCGGTGACGGTATGTTCCACCTGCACGCGCGGGTTCACTTCGATGAAGTAGAACTTGCCGTCGTCCATATCCATCAAGAACTCGACGGTGCCCGCACATTCGTAACCGACATGCGCGCAGATGCGACGGCCCAGTTCGCAAACCTCGGCCCGTTGTTCGTCGCTCAGATAGGGGGCCGGGGCGCGTTCGACCACCTTCTGGTTGCGCCGCTGCACGGTGCAATCGCGTTCGTAAAGGTGGTAAATCTCGCCCTGCTTATCGCCCAAGATCTGCACTTCGACATGGCGCGCGCGCTGGATCATCTTTTCCAGATAGCCTTCGCCATTGCCGAAAGCGGCTTCCGCTTCGCGGCGACCTTCGCGGACCTTGGTTTCCAGCTCGTCTTCCGAGAAGATCGGCCGCATACCGCGACCGCCGCCCCCCCAAGAGGCCTTCAGCATCAAGGGATAGCCTACCGCGCGGGCCTGCGCTTTGGCCAGTTCCATATCATCGCCCAGCACATCCGTGGCGGGAATGACCGGCACGCCTGCCTCGATCGCCACTTGCCGCGCGGAGGCCTTGTCGCCAAGTGCGCGCATGGTTTCAGCTTTGGGACCGATGAAGGTGATGCCCGCCTTATCGCAAGCCTCGACGAAATCGGGGTTTTCCGACAGAAGACCATAGCCCGGATGGATCGCATCCGCGCCTGCCATCCGCGCTACACGGATGATTTCCGGTATCGACAGATAGGCCCCGACGGGGGACAGCCCTTCGCCGATCCGGTAAGCCTCGTCCGCCTTGAAGCGGTGCAGCGACAGCTTGTCTTCCTCGGCATAGACGGCGACCGTCTTCTTGCCCATCTCATTGGCCGCGCGCATCACGCGAATCGCAATCTCGCCACGATTGGCGATCAATATCTTGCGAAACTCAGGCATTTGGGTCTTCTCCCCCATTCGAATAACGGGAAAACTCTATCAATGCTGCAGTGCAGCGCAAGCTTGCATCGCTAGGGCGTGATAAAGTTTTTCAAAGGTTGCATGTGGTTCGGTGTCATCGATCCGAATATGGTCAAGGCGGCATGCCGCATGCCAGCTTACTTTAAGTCATGATGATGGCAAAGTTAGCGCTAACACAACCCCTTTTCGCCGATCCCATGACGCTATTTTGTGGCAAATATTGTGAACATTTTGAGAACAATGCTTTTCTCGGGCGCAGCAGGGCGTTATGCTCCGGTTCATGGAACCGATGGATGAACAGGATGCTTTCGACGCGGCAGTGCCGCTGTCGCAGCGCGCAATGGCGGCGCGACCCGCGCCTTATCTGGACGATTTGAATCCGGCGCAGCGTGCTGCGGTGGAAGCTTTGGATGGTCCGGTCTTGATGTTGGCGGGGGCGGGAACCGGCAAAACCAAGGCGTTGACGGCACGAATCGTGCATTTGCTGAATACGGGCCGCGCGCGACCCAATGAAATTTTATCCGTGACCTTTACCAATAAGGCCGCGCGGGAAATGAAGCAGCGCGTGGCGGTTTTGCTGGGGCAGGTGGTCGAAGGCATGCCTTGGATGGGCACCTTCCACTCGCTCAGCGTGCGGATCTTGCGCCGCCATGCGGAACTGGTGGGTCTGAAGCCGAATTTCACGATTCTGGATACCGACGATCAGGTCCGGCTGATGAAGCAGCTGATCTTGGCCCGAAATATCGATGAAAAGCGCTGGCCCGCGCGGCAATTGGCGGGGCTGATCGATGCGTGGAAAAACCGCGCGATGTCGCCCGAACAGGTGCCCAGCTCGGAAGCTTCGGCCTTCAACAGCATGGGGACCGAACTTTATTACGAATATCAGGCGCGTCTGCGCACGCTGAACGCCACCGATTTCGGCGATCTTTTGCTGCATTGCGTCACGATTTTCCAGCGTCATCCGGATGTGTTGGACCAATATCAGCGCTGGTTCAAATATCTGCTGGTCGACGAATATCAGGATACCAACGTCGCCCAATATCTATGGCTGCGGCTTTTGGCGCAGGGGCATAAGAACATCTGCTGCGTCGGCGATGATGACCAGTCGATCTATGGCTGGCGCGGGGCGGAAGTCGGCAACATCTTGAAATTCGAAAAGGATTTTCCGGGCGCTACGGTGATTCGGCTGGAGCAGAATTATCGCTCCACCGCGCATATCCTTGCCGCCGCATCCGGAGTCATTGCGGGCAACAAGGGCCGCCTTGGCAAGACATTGTGGACCGCTGGCGAAGAGGGCGAAAAGGTTCGCCTGATCGGCCATTGGGATGGCGAGGAAGAAGCGCGTTGGATCGGCGAGGAAATCGAATCGCTGCAGCGCGGGCGTCGGGGCGAAGCAGGCACCAGCCCCGAGGATATGGCGATTCTGGTCCGCGCCTCGCATCAGATGCGGGCATTCGAGGACCGCTTCCTGACCATTGGTCTGCCCTATCGCGTGATCGGTGGCCCCCGATTCTATGAACGCCAAGAGATTCGTGATGCCATGGCCTATTTCCGGCTGGTGGTATCGCCCGAAGACGATCTGGCCTTCGAACGTGTGGTCAACCTGCCCAAGCGTGGGCTTGGCGACAAGGCGCAGGGGGAAATCCAGCGATTGGCCCGTCAGGCGGGCATGCCTTTGCTGGACGGTGCGCGCGAAGCGGTGGCCTCGGGCGCGATTGGCGGCAAAGGGGCGGGCAAGCTGCGCGTCTTTATCGACGGCATTGACCGCTGGCACGCCAAAACCCTGATCGAGGATTACAACCATATCGAACTGGCCGAGGTGATTCTGGAAGAATCCGGCTATACCGAGATGTGGCAGAACGACAAAACCCCCGAAGCACCGGGGCGGCTGGATAACTTGAAGGAATTGATCAAGGCATTGGAACAGTTCGAAAACCTGCAGGGGTTCTTGGAACATGTCAGCCTGATCATGGACAATGAAAGCGAAGACACCTCGGAAAAGGTGTCGATCATGACGCTGCACGCCGCCAAGGGTCTGGAGTTTCCGGTGGTCTTCCTGCCCGGTTGGGAAGACGGTCTGTTCCCCAGCCAGCGCAGCATGGACGAATCGGGGCTGCGCGGTTTGGAAGAAGAACGCCGTTTGGCCTATGTCGGCATCACGCGGGCGGAACGGCTGTGCACGATTTCCTTCGCCTCGAATCGCAGGGTTTACGGCCAATGGCAAAGCCAGCTGCCATCGCGCTTTATTGACGAATTGCCCGCGGCCCATGTCGATGTGCTGACACCGCCGGGCTTGTATGGCGGCGGCTATGGCGCTGCGGCACAGGTGGGCTTCGGCTCAAGCATCGAAGAACGGGTCTCCAAGGCGGATGTCTACAACTCGCCCGGTTGGCGTCGTTTGCAAGATCGCCAGAGCGCGCGCCCTACAGCACAGCCGGTGATGCCGAAGAACCTGACCATCGATGCATCAGCGATGTCGATCTATGGCATTGGCGACCGCGTGTTCCATCAGAAATTCGGCTATGGCCTTGTGATTGCCATCGAAGGCGACAAGCTGGAGGTCGATTTCGAACATACCGGCCCCAAGAAGCTGGTGGCGCATTTCGTCAAACCTGCCGAAGAGGCGGATGATCTGCCGTTCTGATAGCGATTGAAGACCAAAGGCCGGATCAAATTCCGGCCTTTGCCTTTTCTTTCGCCTGTTCCAGCAGGTGAACCAGCAGCCCTGCACCCAAACCCCAGATCGGCGCGCCCAAGCCCCAGATCACCAGCCCCGATGCCGTCACCGCCAAAGTGACCACAGCGGCGAATCGCGTAGGCACCGGCAGAAATGCCGCCGTCATTGCGCCCATCAAGGGCCCCAGCAGTGCCAAGGCGACCAGAGCCGCCATAACCTGCGGCGGCAATGCTTCCAGCAGATGCAATAGCAGCGGCGAGATCAGGCCCAGAATCATCCAGATAACGCCATAGGCTATCCCGACCTTCCAGCGCTGGTCACGGTCAGGGTGCACATCGTCATTGATGCAGATGGCCGCCGTGATGGCCGCCATATTGACGGAATGCGCGCCGAACAGCCCGCTCAGGGCCGAAATGCCGCCCGTGACCATCAAGGCGCGTTCGACCGGTGGTTCGTATCCGGCGGCGCGCAAGACCGCGAAGCCGGGCAGGTTCTGGCTGGCCATGGTGGCCAGATACAGCGGCAGGCCCAGCCCCAGCAGGGCAGGCAGGCTCCAGTCCGGTGCGATGAAAGTCAGTTGCGGCAAGGGCAGGCCGATACTGGGCAGATGCGCGGCGCTGGATGTGAAGGCGATCACCACCCCAACCGCCAAAGCGGCCAAGACCGCCCAAGCCGGTTGCCATAGCCGGATCAGCAGGAATGTCGCGATCATCGGCACCACCAGCAAGGGGGCGGCTTGGGCGGCGTCTGAGCCGCGCAGGCAGAAGGGCAGCAGCACACCTGCCAACATGGCGGCAGCGACGCCTTCGGGAATCATCGCGATCACCTTGCCCAACGGGCGGAACACGCCGGTCGCCAGAAACAAGATGCCCGCCAAGACGAAGGCGGCGACCGCTTGGTTGATGGTGAATCCGCTGCTGGCCGCCAGCAAAGCGGCGCCCGGTGTGGACCATGCCAGCACCACGGGCACACGGCTCCAGCGGGACAGCCAGATGGATCCGATGGCTTTGGCGAAACACACCGCAAGGATCCAGCTTG
>DALYSR010000045.1:17513-23444 GCA_031991825.1 Paracoccaceae bacterium | reverse complement strand
GGTGGTATCGGCCAGGCACTCGCACTTCTGCTTAAAACCCAGTTACCTGCGGGTTGCGGTTCAATAATTCAGAAAAGCGAGTGATCATGAGCTACATTTTTGCGCCTCAAGCCGTACCGAGCCTGCCCGTCGAAGGGGACAGCCGCCGCTTCGCGCTGCGCCGGATCTTCTGCGTCGGCCGCAATTACGCCGACCATATCCGCGAGATGGGCTTTCAGCCTGAACGCGAAGCGCCGTTCTTTTTCACCAAGCCGATTGATGCCTTGGTGCAGAATGGTGAAACCATCGCCTATCCGCCCTTGACGGAAAACTTCCACCACGAAGCCGAACTGGTGATCGCCATCGGCAAAGAGGGGGCAGGCATCACGGTCGATAAGGCCTTGGATCATGTGTATGGCTATGCGGTGGGCAATGATCTGACGCGGCGCGATCTGCAATTTGCTTTGCGCGATCGCGGCCGCCCCTGGGATTGGAGCAAGGCCTTCGACCGCTCGGCCGTGGTGGGTACGATCCGCCCGATGCTGGGGCAGGAATTGCCCCGCGACGCGCGGATCACGCTAAGAGTGAATGGTGAAACCCGTCAGGATGCACCGCTTTCCGATCTGATCTGGAGCGTGGCCGAAATTATCGCCGCACTGTCGACTTCGGTGACCATCCGCCCTGGCGATCTGATCTTCACCGGCACGCCTTCGGGGGTCGGGCCGCTTCAGCCCAAGGATCGCTGCGATGTCGCCATCGACGGCTTGAGCCCGATTTCCAATTTGATCGGAGATAAGGTTTAAATCTTGATCTTACACCATTATTTCAGATCATCCACATCGATCCGCCTGCGCGTGGTGCTGGGCTTGAAAGGGCTTGATGTCACTCAAGTCACCCATGATCTGCGCGCAGGAGCACACCGCGCGCCGGAATATCTGGCGCTCAATCCCCAAGGCTTGGTCCCCGCGCTCGACACGGGCAGCCGTATCCTGACCCAGTCACTGGCGATCATCGAATATCTTGACGAAACCCATCCCGAACCCGCGCTGTTGCCCCCCGATCCCGAGGGTCGGGCGCGGGTGCGGGCTTTGTCCCAGTTGATCGGTTGCGACATCCATCCGGTGAACAATCTGCGCGTGCTCAATGCCCTGCGCAGCCAATTCGGTGCCGACGAGGCGGCGGTGACCCAATGGTTCCAGCATTGGGCCAAGACGGGGCTTGATGCGATGGAAATCGAGCTGTCTCGTTCGTCCGAAACGGGGCAGTTCTGTCATGGCGATCAGCCGGGGCTGGCCGATATCTGTCTTTTTGCCCAACTGGTGAACAACAAACGCTTTGGCCTAGAGGATGACCTTTGGCCGAACCTGGCACGGATTCAGCGCGCCTGTCTTGAAATCGACGCCTTCCAAAAAGCCCTGCCGTAGAAAAATGGCGCTCAGACGCGCCGCCATCATTGGCCGCACCATGCGAATTTCGACATTTCAAGGAAAGCCCCATGTCAGACAATCTGTTCGACCGCTTTAGGGACCAGATCACCGATCTGAACGCGCCTGTGGCGATTTCCGCTGCCGGAGATGTGATGAGTTATGGCGATCTGATCGCACGCAGCGGGCAGATGGCGGCGGCTTTGGTCGGGCTTGGCGTCAAGCCCGATGACCGCGTCACCGTTCAGGTTGAAAAATCGCTCGACGCCTTGGTGCTTTACCTTGCCACCCTGCGGGCGGGGGCGATCTTCATGCCGCTCAATACAGCCTATACCACGGCAGAGGTGGATTATTTCCTGCAAGACGCCCGCCCCCGCCTTTTCATCTGCGATCCGGCCAGAGCCGATGATTTGGCAGCAATTGGCGCCCAAGCAGGCGCGCGGATCGTCACGCTTGATGCGGGCGGACAGGGCAGTTTGATCGAGGCAAGCCAGTCATATTCATCTGATTTCCAAACCATTGCGCGCGGCTGCGATGATCTGGCGGCGCTGCTATATACATCCGGCACCACCGGACGATCCAAGGGCGCGATGCTCAGCCATGGCAATCTGATATCGAATGCGCTGACACTGCGAGAGGCATGGCACTACGAGCCGAAAGACGTGCTGATCCATGCCTTGCCGATCTTTCATACCCATGGGCTGTTCGTGGCGTGCAATGTGACGCTCTTTTCAGGCGCATCGATGCATTTCTTACCGAAATTCGATGCCGATGCGGTGCTAGACCGGCTGTCTAAAGCGACCGTTTTGATGGGGGTGCCGACCTTCTATGTGCGGCTTTTGGAAGAGGCGCGGCTGACAGCCGCGCTTTGTTCAGGCATCCGGCTGTTCATTTCAGGCTCCGCCCCGCTGTTGTCGGAAACCCATAAACGGTGGCAGGAACGTACGGGTCACGCCATTTTGGAACGCTATGGCATGACTGAAACCAATATGAACAGCTCCAATCCCTATGAGGCTGCGCGGATTGCGGGCACGGTGGGCCTGCCGCTCGCGGGCATCGAAATCATCATCACCGATCCCGCCAGCGGCGCTCCTTTGCCCCAAGGCGACATCGGCATGATCGAAATCCGTGGTCCCAATGTCTTCAAAGGCTATTGGGGAATGCCCGAAAAGACCGCCGCTGAATTGCGCGAAAACGGTTTTTTCATCAGCGGGGATCTGGGCCGCTTCGATGCGCAGGGCTATTTGCATATCGTCGGACGCGGCAAGGATCTGATCATCACCGGCGGCTATAACGTCTATCCCAAAGAGGTGGAAACCAAAATCGACGCGATGGAAGGCGTGGAGGAATCCGCCGTGTTCGGCCTTCCGGATACCTATTTCGGCGAAGCGGTCACAGCCGTCGTCGTGGCAAAAACGGGCGCCGATCTGTCAGAAGATCAGATCATGGCGCATCTGCGCCAGCGCTTGGCAAAGTTCAAGCAGCCCAAACGGATCGTTTTCCTTCAGAATCTGCCGCGCAACACCATGGGCAAAGTCCAAAAGAACCTCCTGCGCCAGATGTTTGCCGAGACTTAGAGACGGGGCCTATTGGGTTGCACGGAGGCGTGACCTGGTGGGGATGCGGAGGAAAATTTCGCTTATCTTGGCGTTAGTTTATCTATCGCTACACGCGACCGGATGCGGGCAGTAACCCTTTATATCAAGTCCAGAAAACGCGTGAAAGCGTCCCTCCGTGAGGTGGGATATCCGACGAAGACCGCTCTGAAGGACTGGGCGAGTACAAGCGCCATCAGAATTTTCGGATCGGATCAGCATCTGGCCCCGAATTCTCGGAAGCCGAAAAGCAGGTTGCGCTAGAGCAACAGTGCGCCAAGGGCACTGCATGTCATGGACCATCAATGCCTTGGGATACGCGGGTCGCGCTACAGTGAGGGCATGGGTGCCTGAGACCTCTCCCGCAGCACAGGCGGTGTCCCAACGGTAGATATGGGCAAGGCAATCATACCGATGCTTTGATGGATCGTGCCCCGCGTGATGGTGTAGGCGAGGTGGCGATCAGCTTTGTCGTTTGGTTCGGGTTGCTTACACCCAATGAACCTAGGACAACCTGATGACCAAACCCATGATGGACCTTCGCGCGCTTGCTAAGTAGAGCGCAGACATTGCCCTTTTGCGCGAAATGATCGGCTTTGCGGCTGATGGCGCTGGAGATCGGCGCCAAGACCAATGCCGAGCATGGCGGGAACTCGGTCGAGCGGATGGCGCAGCGCAACGGCTATCGCGCGCGACTGGCAAACCCGCGCGGGCCAAGTGGACCTAAATTTCCCGCGGCTGCAGACGGGGTCGTATTTTCCGTCTTTCTAGGAACCGCGCCGCTCGGTCGAAAAGGCGCTGACAGCGGTGATCCGAAGCAGGCCTATATTCATGGC
Organism: Paracoccaceae bacterium; assembly: GCA_031991825.1. Lineage (GTDB taxonomy): Bacteria > Pseudomonadota > Alphaproteobacteria > Rhodobacterales > Rhodobacteraceae > Pseudotabrizicola. The sequence continues at coordinate 19,610 of DALYSR010000045.1, read as the reverse complement.
ATTTCAACGCGTTCGATGGATGATCTGGTTCAGGCCATGGGCGGGTCCGGCATTTCCAAAAGCCATGTCGGCAGGCCTTGCGAAGAGAGCGATGAACGGGTCGATGCCTGCTTGTGAGGTGGCTCGGTTTGTCTGAACAGGTTTGGGGCTATTGCTACGTGGTGTTCCGCACCCTGCATATGCCGCTGCCGCTTGGGGCAGGTGCGCGGTAAAGTCGGCCTGATCTGGGGTCTTCCCGTCACGCGATGAATGCGCGCGGCGGGTAGTGTAGAAGGTCACATATCGGCCAGTGCCTGCGCAGGCTTTGGATATGCTGGAGTCGGCACGCAGATAAACCTCCCCAAACGAATGCGTATTTGATGGAGCGCCGCGGATCCCCGCGTCATTCCCCCATTATCGCGTGGTTCGCGGACATGTCCTATGCGCCTTGCGACACTCAAGGGGCGGGGCGAAAATGCTATTCCATCCCCCCAAAGGGGGGAGGCGTATCGTGCCGCCGATCAAGCGCGCGAAGCGTAAGATCGGCCAGGCGCCGCGAGGGACATGTAACTGGTTTTGGCACGATAATGCCGACCCTCCCAACCATCTGATCTATGGCCGGTCTTCCCTGTGCGTTTCTCGGCCGCACGAAACGCGACGGCCTCTTTGCCGTGACGCGCGGCCAAAACCTTTGGGCGGGACCATTGCTGACGCGCCTCATCTTCTGGCGGCAAAGGCGGCCAGCGCTATGCCGCCCAGAACCATTGTCAGGCCCAGAATGAAGATGGTCGAGAGCTGGTTGCCCAAGATCACCACCGAAGCCGCGATGCCGATCAAGGGCACACCAAGGGTGACGTTCGACATCGCGAAGGGCGTGATGCGCCGCCCGTGTTCGGTTGCAATCACGAAACAGACCGAGGTCGCGACGGGGCCGATATAGATCAGCTGTCCGATCAAGGCGCCGTCCCAATGTATACCGCTCGGTGCGCCCTCGATGGCCCAAGCGATGCCCCCCAGCGGCACCGCGGCCAGCAGCATCTGCCATGGCGCCAGCAGCAGCGGTGACGACACCCAGCGATGCGCGCGCACATGCAGCATCACCAGCGACCAACAGATCGCGCCAATCAGCAGGAAGCCTGCGCCCATGACGGTCGAGGCGCTCCCCCAGTCAGTTTCCAGCGGCGAACAGATCAGGGCCACGCCAAGCACCCCGGTCAGGATCGCTGCCAGCTGCGCCCCTGCCGGACCTCTGCCTTGGATCACCCAGCCCAACAGGCCCGCCCACAGCGGCGTGGTATAGGCCAGCAGCACCGAATGGCTGGTGTCGGTAACCGTCATGGCAATCATGCCCAACCCAGTGAAGGCCATCATCTGGAAAATTCCGACGCTGAGCACGATCGGCAGATCCGCGCGCCTTGGCAAGCGGATGCCGCCAGTGCAGGCGATAAAGGCAAAGAGGCACAGGGCTGCCGATCCGAAACGGAAGCTCGCCAGCCAAAGCGGGCTCACCTCGATCAGGGCAAGCTGCGTGGCAGGCCAGCTTAGGCCCCACAAGATCACCATCAACCCGAGCCAAACCGGTGTGGAAGTGATCCCGCGGCGCGTGGGGGGATCGAGCATGATGCTGGACATAAGGCACTCCTGAATACGAGTGCCAAGATGGCTTGAAGTTGCAGAAAATGCTGGTCTATGATTTCGGCAATGAAAGATATATCGGTGAGTTATACCGATTATTCGTGCCATGGAGAAAAATCTTGCCCAGAAAAGCGGTCGAGCTGGATGATCACAGCCTGCAGATTCTGGATGCTTTGCAGCAGGATGGCGCGCTGAGCACTGCCGAACTGGCCGAGAAGGTGGGGCTATCGGCATCGCCCTGCTGGCGCAGGGTTGCCGATATGCGCGAGCGGGGGGTGATCCGCGGCTCGGTTGCGCTGGTCGATCCGATTGCCCTTGGCCTGCTGGTCAATGTCTTCGTCCATGTCACGCTCAAGCAACAGGACAAGCAGTCCCTGCGCATCTTCACCGATGCGATCAGCAAGCGCCCCGAAGTGATGGAATGCTACCTGATGACCGGCACCGAGGATTTCTTGCTGCGTGTCGTCGTCGAGGACCTGCTGC
>DALYSR010000045.1:7785-17503 GCA_031991825.1 Paracoccaceae bacterium | reverse complement strand
ATGCCTGTCGCGTATCGAGAGTGTGGCCAATATCCGGTCTAGCTTTGCGCTGGATCAGGTGAAATATACCACGGCCTTGCCCACCGATCATCTGCGCAGGCGCTGATACCGAGATCTGGGGGCAACGGGGGCCTGTCGGACCGGACTGGCGGAAGGCGCGATATCGACGCCGCAGAGGTAAGGCGCTCCCCCGTTGCGCAAAGAGCTGGGCGTGCCTTTGCTTCCCCCGCGGTCTTCGACATTGGGTCTGACGTTATCAAACCTGACCACGGGTTGAACCTTGGCGGCACCGATTGCCGCGATCACCATGCAATTGCCACAGGAACTCCGACAGGCAGCTTTGTCCGGTGATCCGACCGTATCGGCAGCATCTTTCATGCTCGACATGCGGGTGCGGACGCGCGCAGGCAACCCTCCTTGTCGGTGGCGACAAGGAGGGTTTCTTACTGACTGAGGTGGGGCCTGACATGGCGCGCCGCCAGCACAAAGGCCTAAATGCGGCACCCACCAGACCCGCAGGTCAGGCCGGTCCAAATGAGTGGCGCGTCGCCGCATTCAGGGTTTCAGCAGCACCTTGCCCTTTTTGCCCGGCGCAAGCGAGGCATGGACGGCATCGGTGATCTGTTCGAAGGCAAACACCGCCTCGACCGGCAGGTCCAGCTCGCCGGTGGCGACAAGGCGTAGCAGCTCGCCGATCAGGCGGATTTTCGTGTCGCGCGGCATGGACTCGCTGACCTTGCTGCCCCAAAATCCCTTCACCACCGCCTGTTTGAAGATCAGATCGCCCGAAGGGATCTGCATCGGTTCCCCGTCCATGGTGCCAAAGGACACCAGCAGCCCGTTGTCGCCAAGCAGCGACAGCAGGTCTTTACTGGCCTTGCCGCCGATGGAATCCACCGCCGCGCGAATGGACGCGCCGCCGGTGATCGCTTGCACGCGGTCCTGCCAGCCTTCGGTCGCAGTTGAGACGACATTGCCGATCCCAACTGCGGCGAGTTCGTCAACCCCAGCGTCGCGGCGCACAAGGTTGACGACATGCACACCGCGCGCCGTGGCCAAGCGTGCCAAGATCTTGCCGACCGCGCCATTCGCGGTGTTCTGGATCACCCAGTCCCCCCGTTTGACGTCAAGAAACTCCAGCAAGGAGATTGCGCTGAACGGCATGGCGATCAGTTGCGCAGCCGCTTCGTCTGAAATGGCGTCCGGAACCGGAACCAAGGCGCTGGCAGGCGCCACGAAATATTCCGCCCAAGCCCCATGAACGCCCGCGACCGCGACCCGCTGACCGATTGTCACGCCCGTCACATCCCCGCCGAGGGCGTCGATGGTGCCGACCGCTTCCGAGCCGCCGATGGCAGGCAGCGCGGGCTTGTAGCCATAGCTGCCGCGCACCGTCCAAAGGTCGTGATTGTGGATCGGCGACAGGATGGTCCGGATGCGGACCTGACCGGGACCGGGCTGCGGGATGGCGCTTTCCGACACGATCAGAACCTCGGCCGGTTCGCCGAATGTCATGTGACTATTGCTGCGCATGATGTTTCCTTACACCGTGGTGACGTGCAGACGCACATCAATATTGTTCCGTGTCGCATTGGAATAGGGGCAGACCTGATGCGCCGCCTCGACCAGCGCGCGGGCCGCGGCCTCATCCAGACCGGAGAGTTCGACATGGATGTCGATGTCCAGCTTGAACCCGCCATCCGGCAATTGACCGATACCGACTTCGGCTGATGTTTTGCTGCTGCTCAGAGGCTGTTTCTTGATCTGGGCGACATGCTGCAGCGCGCTGTCAAAACAGGCGGCATAGCCCATGGCGAAAAGCTGTTCCGGATTCGCGCCCGGTTTGCCAGAGGTCGGCGGCGCGAGGTCCAGCCCAAGGCTGCCGTCATCCAGCGCCGTATGGCCCGAGCGGCCACCGATGGCCGTGGCGCGTGCTTTGTAGAAAATCTTCATGATACCGTTCCTTTCGTTTGAAAAATCGGATCCGCTGGACAAGCCAGAAGCTGTTTGGTGGCGCGCATCGCCTGCTGCATCGGCATGTGGCTACGGCTCAGCTTGGCAAGCAGCGCGGCCCCAAGCCACATCTGGTAAAGAACCTGCGCCAAAGCCTCTGGTTCCGGCCCCGATGGCAGCGAGCCATCGCGCCGCGCCTCGACGATCAGCAGGGTGATCCGCTGCAACAATCGTTCGATGCCCGCGCTAAGGACGCCGCGCATGGCTTCGGACAGATCGGCAACCTCGGCCGACAGCTTGACGGCAAGGCAGTCTTCGGCCCAGCCGCGTCCTGCGAATTCTGCCGCATCTGGATCGAGCCAAGCCTGCCAATAGCGAAGCAGCCGCTGGCACCCGTTATCGGCCTCAATGGCAAGCAACCGTTCAAACCGGTCGCTGTAATCGGCAACGTAATGCTCCAGAAGCGCGCAGCCGAACGCCTCCTTGGAGGCGAAGTAATAATAGAACGAACCCTTTGGCACACCGGACTCCTTCAGGATTTCCTGAAGACCAAGCGCGGAAAAACCCTTGCGCAGGACAAGCCTATAGCCGGTGTCGAGAATGGTCTGCCGTGTGGCTTCTGCTTTGGATGTCCGTGTCATGCACAGGACATAGGTATGAATAGACCAGTCGTCTAGTGGCACTGCGGATTTTCCTAAGGCGGTGTCGCGCTCCGCGGCCGGGGGCCGCACAGCACAGCAAACGTCAACGTCAGGCAGGTGTGGATAGCGCTCTCGGCAAAGGCCTCAGCTGGACCGCACCGCCGATTTCCGCACCTAGGCTTGTGGGGGACGAACCCGTCCTGCCGCCTTGGTATCTGTGCGATGGCGCACATATCTCACAGAATCGTTACCGCCAAAAAGCGTCGCTCAGACTAAAGTCCTGCGGCCTGTTTCAATCGCGGGGGGGGGGCGCTTTGTGCAAATGGAACATGCCATTGTATTGACTTGAAAAATTCTACTCAGAACGCGGCCATACGCGGTGGTGAAAACCGAGCCGGAGCATGCCTTCAACAGCCAGAAATAACGGCACTTCCTGCATCGGATCGGGATTAAAAATACCTAAGTGCCGATAAACGATTGCTTTTTTATCAGGCAGCGGATAGATAGCCGTTATTCACGATCCCGAGACCTCACCCTGGAGGGTCTCGCTCCTCAGCCGATCTGGCTGTGTGCCTTGCGCTTGCGCGGGATCAAAAATTCACGCGAAGTCGGCTCCTGTCGGCGTGCATTTCCAGGTATGAACGGAGTCTCATGCAACCGAAACTATCGGTCGAAGAGCTATATAAAATATTCGGAGAGCGGTCTGCGGATGCACTTGCAATGGTGCGAACGGGACAGAGTAAAGCGGATATTCTAGCGCAAACCGGCGCCACTGTGGGCGTCAATAATGCGGATTTTGCGATCAGCGAGGGCGAGATTTTCGTCGTCATGGGCCTGTCAGGCTCGGGCAAATCCACCTTGGTCCGGCTACTCAACGGATTGATCACCCCCACCGCGGGACGGATTTTGATCGACGGCGAGGATATCGCCAAAGCCGAAAAAGACGATCTACGGCGGATCCGGCGTGAAAAGATCGCCATGGTCTTTCAGCATTTCGCGCTCTTCCCTCATTGGACGATTGCCGAAAACGTGGCCTATGGGCTGAAAATACGCGGCCTTCCCTTGCCCCAACGCCGCCACCGCGCCCTTGAGGTGCTGGAGCAGGTGGGCCTTGCGCCTTGGGCCGACAGCCTGCCGCAGGCGCTGTCGGGGGGGATGCAGCAGCGGGTGGGACTGGCGCGCGCGCTGGCCTCGGATGCCGATATCTTGCTGATGGACGAACCCTTTGGGGCGCTGGACCCCTTGATCCGGCGCGACATGCAGATGGAACTTCTTGAGCTGCAAAAAACCCTCAAGAAAACCATCATCTTCATCACCCATGACCTGAACGAGGCCCTGTTGTTGGGCAATCGTATCGCGATCATGAAAGACGGCTCGATCATCCAGACGGGAACGGCGCAAAGCATCGTCACCGCACCGGTTGATGACTATGTCGCGGCCTTCGTGGCGGATATCGACCGTGGCCGCGTCTTTACCGCCGGTGATATCGCGACCGAGCCCACCACGATCCAGCTGCGCAACACCACGGTGCGTGACGCTCTGCGGATCATGGAGGGCAGCGGCGACCGCGCGCTTTATGTGCTGGATGGCGAAAAGGTGGCGGGGGTCGTGACCTACCGCGATCTGGCCACATCCGAGCTGGATCCATCGACGCCGGATACCACCATCCGGCAAAGCATGATCACGGCCTTCCCCAGCGTGCGCGACGACACCCAGCTCCATGAACTCTATGGGCCTGCCGGTGGCGGTTTGCCGATCGCGGTGACCGACGAGGCCGACCGCTTGGTGTCGGTGGTTCAACCCTATGATGTGCTGACCCATCTGTCGGGTGAGCCCGAAGCCACCCATTCGGAGGTGCACCATGCTCAGTCCCGCTGATTTTATCACGCTACCCTTTGATGATTGGATCAATGCCTTCGTGCGCGGCTGGCTGGTGCCGAATTTCCGCAGCACCTTCCGCGCGGCCCAGATCCCAATCAGCCTTGTGCTGGCTTGGACCGATACGGTCTTCAGACTGATTCCGATGGTCTTGATGACGGGGGCCTTCGCGGCTGCCGCTTGGGCTTATGTCGGGCGGGGGATGGCGATTTTCACCATTCTGGGCTTTGCCTTCATCGATATGATCGGGCTGTGGGATCAAACCATGACCTCGCTGGCGATGGTCGTCACCTCGGTGGCTTTTTGTGCCATGATCGGCATTCCCGCGGGGATTTTGGCCGCAGGGTCTGATCGGGTTTGGCGCGTGATGCGTCCGATTTTGGACATCATGCAAACGATCCCCTCTTTCGTCTATCTGGTGCCGATTGTGATGCTGTTCGGGGTCGGCATGGCGCCCGGCATCATCGCGACCATCGTCTTTGCACTGCCGCCCATGGTGCGCTTGACCAACCTTGGCATTCGCAACGTGCGGGGCGATCTGATCGAGGCGGCCGAAGCCTTTGGTTCCACCCGCTGGCAAATGCTGCGCGATCTGCAACTGCCTTTGGCGATGCGCACCATCATGGCGGGCTTGAACCAGACCTTGATGTTGTCGCTTTCGATGGTGGTGATCGCGGCCCTGATTGGCGGCGGTGGCTTGGGGCTTGTGGTCAATACCGGTCTTGGCCGTCTGGATGTGGGCGGGGCGACCGCGGGCGGTGTGGGGATTGTGATCCTTGCCATCGTGCTGGATCGCATCACCCAAGGTCTGGCGGATGGCAAGGCCGCGCCCTCTTTGGGCAAAACGCTCGCCTCTTTCATGCGGCTGCGCAAAACCAAAGCACTCGACGAGACCATGGCCGAAAAGGCTGTCTGATCGCCGCATGCGACCTGCGGGCGGGCCAGTTGTGGCCCCCCGTTTTGACCGAAATCAACGACAGGAAACCGGCATGAAACGCAATGTCACCCATGCTCTGGCCGCCGTCAGCGCCCTCACCCTTACCACCGCCTCGCCCCTGTGGGCCAACCCCACACCGGGCAAGGGCATTTCCATCACCATAGCACAGCCCACATGGGACACCGGCTGGTTCCATACCGAAATCTACCGCCAAATGCTGATCGAGCTTGGCTATGACGTGTCACAGCCGATGACGCTCGACAATCCCGTCTTCTACGAGGCCGTTGGCTTTGGCGATGTCACCTTGTGGCTTGAGGGCTGGTTCCCGATGCACAACTCCTATGCGCCATCTTTCGGCTCGGGCGCCGAGGTGGTCGGCATGGTCGCCAAGGCCGGTGCGATGGACGGCTATCTGGTCGATAAGGCCACGGCCGATCGGCTAAACATTACCAATCTGGCCGATTTCAAACGCCCAGAAGTCCAAGCAGCCTTTGACCGCAATGGCGATGGCAAGGCCGATCTGGTTTCCTGCCCTGCAGGATGGATGTGCGAGACCACCATCGATTTCCATGTCGACGCCTATGGGCTGCGCGATCACGTCAATACGATCAACGCCAATTACTCTGCCTCGATGGCCGATGCGATCGCCGCCTATGAGGCAGGGGAGTCGATCTTCTTCTATACTTGGGTGCCGAACTGGACGGTAGATGCGCTGGTGCCCGGCAAAGATGTGGTCTGGATCGAAGTGCCCGAAGTGATCTTGCCCGAAGGATTGAAGCATCTCGAAGAGGTCTCGGTCCAGTCGGGTGTGGCGGGCTGTGTCAATGATCCCTGCCGCATCGGTCTGCCGGTCAGTGATATCGTGCCGGTGGTGAACAGCGCCTTTATCAAGGAAAATCCCGCCGTGCGTAGCCTGTTGGAAAACGCGCGTATCCCGATGCCCGACATTATCGCCCAGAATGCGGCGATGAATGCGGGCGATAGCAACATCTCGGCCCAAGCGGCGGTATGGATTGCTGACAATCGCAGCCTTGTCGATGGCTGGCTGGAAAAGGCCCGCGCGGCATCCGCTCAATAAGGAGGATTTCGCGGCGCAGAGCGGGAATCTCCGCGCTCTGTGCCGCGTCGTCTGTCTTTATAACGAGAACTGTTGACCCGCTCGATGCTGGTCAGGATATGACGGCTTCTCGATGCTGACAGCCTGCGCTTTGCTCGGGCCCCCTTCACCATAGATTGGCCTTGGCGGCGGCATCATCGGGGCTTATCGGAAAATAGCGCGACTGCGTAAGCGCCGCTTACCGACCGCTCAAGCTTGACCATTGGCGCCGATCCTATCCTTCGCAAAGAGCCCATTGCTCTGAGTGCAACGCACATGCTACCACGCATCATGCTTACATTCAGACCTTCCACAGATCAGGACTTGCCGCGCGTCATGGAGATATGGCGCCGCGCTGTTGACGCCACCCACCCCTTCCTTTCGCCCCTCGACAGATCGGCCATTGAGGCCGAAGTTCTGGAGGCCTTCCCACAGCTGGACCTAGAGCTTGCAATCGATGCCACAGGCCTGCCGCAAGGCTTCATGTTTGTCCACGAGGGGCATCTGGAGGCGCTGTTTGTCGATCCAGATCACCATGGCAATGGGATCGGCAAAGCCTGCATCTCACGAGCGCTCGCGGCGCATCCTGAACTGACAACCGATGTGAACGCGCAGAATACCAAGGCGCTCGGGTTCTACGAGCATATCGGCTTCCGCCGCACAGGACGGTCCTCGCTTGATGGACAGGGCAGGCCCTATCCCTTGATTCACCTGCGGTATTCGCCGCGCAAGTGAACCGCTGTGTATAAAGGAAATTGAACAAAGCCCGCCGATTGGGGCCAAGCGGCTTCTAGCCCAGCCGCGATTCTGCCTGCGGCAAGGCATCGGGACGGATTTTCGGGAGCTCGATACCGATGCCGACGGCCTGTTGTGAAGGTAATTATCGCCTCAGCGCGGGCAATTCCTAGGCAGGATGCAGCTATATTCGGGCGGACTGCCGATGAATAGTGGCGCATGAAATGAATATCGAAGGAATTTCAGCCGATACCGATGGATTGGCGCAGCGGTTGTCTTTGGCTGCGCGGCCAAGCTGTCCCGCGTCAAAGCCAAAGGCCCCGCGCAAGCCACGCCTGCGATGTTTCCATGCATGCTTGGCTATGGCGTGGGGCCATTGAGATGCACATATCGCGACCAATGGGGCATTCTTTTCACGCCGCCACCCACATGGATCGCACCAGGCAGGTCATATCCTTGGGGGAACGGCCCCGCATTGGGGAAACGATAGAAGGTGTCATGGATCTTGGTATCCTCAAGGATGAGGGGCCAGACCATATCGGCAAGAAAAGCCTGATCGCCGAATTTATTGTTGAAATATTTCGATGCCGAATTCAGCCAGTCCCGCATATTTGGCAATATGCCCGCCGTTCCCCCCCACATTCCGGCAAGGATAAGTTCATGGTGATAGATATGATCGCGCATCACATGAAACCGCTTGCCCGATCCAAGCCAATCGCTCACCGCCAAAAGCTCTTTCGCATTCAATCTGGAATCCGCGTCCCGACAGACAAAGACATTGATATCCGGATCGTCCGAGGCAAGAAAACGCCACATCGGCCGAATGGCTGCATCCGTCTCGCCGGTCATCAGGATAACTTGGGCGCCATAGGCCGTCAGGGCATCGCGCGCGTCTTGCGGCACCGAAGCGTCGCAATAGAAGCGAGGCGTCCAGCAGACATAGAGATGCTGCGCGATTTGCGCATTGATCAAGGCACCGGTGATATATTCGGGACGATCCCCCCACAGCGAGAAGGATATGATATTACGCTCGCGCCGCTGGGGGTCAAATCCGCGCCCGCCTGGTTTTAAAATGCTATCCTTGAAGGGCGACGCTTTGAATGCATCGCGCGCAAGCCGATGTTTCTCTTCCAAATTCTTGAAGCCTTCGGCCTGTGCGGCCGCGACCTGCCCTGACTGCCAAAGCGCCCCGATCAAGACATTGCGCAGGGCGGGGTCCTCGGCCAGTGCCACGGCATTGCGCATCGCTTCGATCGCGGCCTCATAGCGCTGCAGTCGTTTGAACAACACGCCCAAGCCGCTCCAGCCGTGAACATCTTTCGGATTGAGCGCGATATAGGCCTGATAGCTTTTGATCGCCTCATCGATCTTGCCCGCATCGCGCAGGCAGATCGCCGTGAAAAGCCCCGCTTGCGACTGGGGCAGCAGATCCGCGGCTTCGGCATAAAGAAGCGCTGCGGGCGCGAAATCGCCCTTGCTTCGCAATGCATTCGCCTGGGCTATCTTGGCACTGTAGTTAGCAAGGGTCTGCGCTTTATCATTGCTACTCAAGTTCAAGCTTTCCATCAAAAGTGACGTTCATTCCTGCCGCGGCTCCGCAAGGGAAGAAGGTGGTCCGCCGCTGTCAAGCGAAGCCGAGCGATCACGACCATCTGCGCAAAATGGCTGCCAGATGTCAGGGTTCAACTACGGAAAGCTATACTTTAGTTGACATACTTAGTCAAATATGCATCTTACATACTAAGGTATGGGTTTGGTCGCAGCAATGCATTCACGGCACCACGGCCCGCCACGCTATTAGATTATCGGAGTGGATTATGGCGGAAAATATTGTCCAAGCAGCTGGGATCAAGGCGGTTTCCTTGAACGTCGCCAGAAGCGACATCAGCGGATTTGTGAAGCAAGGCAACACCCTCCTCGTCAAGTTGACAAGCGGCGAGGTTGTTCAGGTTCAGAACTACTTTACACCGATGCCCGACGGCTCTGCGCATCAGCTTGTGCTGGCGGATGGCAAGGTCGTTCAAGTCATGTCTTCGGGTGACGAAAGTGGCGTTGCGGCGCTTGGCGCATTGGCCGGCACAGAGATGATCGCCTTGGGTGCGGCGGGACTGGGTGCGGCGATGTTGGTGGCATCAGACTCGGATGATTCCGATGACCCAAACATCCCGACGGACCCTACTACCCCCACGGATCCGACTGATCCCTCCACGCCGACGGACCCCACGGTTCCGACCGATCCGACTGATCCCTCCACACCGACGGACCCCACGGTCCCGACCGATCCGACCGATCCTTCCACGCCGACGGACCCGACTGTCCCGACCGATCCGACCGATCCCTCCACACCGACGGACCCCACGGTCCCGACCGATCCGACCGATCCTTCCACGCCGACGGACCCGACTGTCCCGACCGATCCGACCGATCCCTCCACACCGACGGACCCCACGGTCCCGACCGATCCGACCGATCCTTCCA
>DALYSR010000045.1:0-7685 GCA_031991825.1 Paracoccaceae bacterium | reverse complement strand
CCTGCTGGACGGGGTGATCGCTGATGGTGGCCTGCTGGGCGACATCACCGGCAATCATGGCCTTCTGGGTGCCGTGACCGGTTCCGACGGTCTGCTGGGGTCGGTGGTTGGCGATGACGGCCTGTTGGGTGCGATCACCGGTTCCGACGGCCTTGTCGGTTCCTTGACCGGCGGCATCGGCCTCTTGGGCGATGGCACTGCCACGGGCGACGGCGGTTTGCTGGGCGGCCTCTTGGGCGGTCAGGGCGGCTTGATCGGCGGCTTTGCCCATGATGTTGGTGTCGTTGCGGCCGAGATGGGGTCGGAGGACTTCATCGGCTAAAACTGCATCGGCTAAAACAAATTGCCCCCGTATCCTTACAACGATACGGGGGCAATTCCTTTGTGATCCGCAACTGCCTGCGGCTTAATCCATAGCCTCTTCGGCAACCGCAAAGCTGATCGAGGCACCGATCCCCCCCGCAATCATCATCAGTTTGATATTCTCGGCCGGACTGTCGATAATCGCACCGCTGGCCTTGGCCGAGGTGTAACTGCCCTGCCAGCGTTCAAGGATTTGGCGTTCCGGTATAGAAGTGACTTCGTCCAGACAGCGCAGGATCAGCCGGTCATAGGCGTCGGAGGCAAAGACTTCGGTGCTGTCGCCATAGACATGGCTGTCGCCCACCACCAAGCTGCCATCCGCCGATTGCACCACCAACAGATGCACACCGGCCGCGCGGGCATCGGGCGCTTCGGCTTCGATCCGGCGAATAAGCGGGGCTGCGGCGGGCAAAGCCGTAAATCCTTCATAGCGCGCCAAGGAATGATCCGACAGCAGCGCCGCCTGCATCCGCCCCGCCTTGGGCGGGCTTAACCGCATCATCTGAAGCGTGCATTTGCGCAGGCCAAGCGCTTTGATCCGATCGGGATAGAGGCTGGCGAAATCATCCCCCGGACAGATGAAAATCTGCGCGCCCTGGATCATCCCGCGCGCGGTCAGCACCCCCTTGGGGTCCACCCCTAGCGCCGCCGTCTGCCAGAAGAAGCTGACCCCCATCGCCTCGGCCAGCCAAGCGGTGATTTTCGGCAAAGCATCACGGCTTTCGACGCGCAATTCATGGGGTGAATAGAGGCAGGCGCGGATCGCTTGCGGGTTCAGCATCGGCACTTTGGCCAAGGCTTCGGCGGTCGACATCATCCGGCAGTCGGCGCCCATATCGGTTTGCAAGAAGGCTTCCAGCACATCGGCTGCTTCGGGACGATGGGCGGGGATCACCACCCCGCGATGCAGCAGATCGATCCCCGCTTGGGCCGCGACATCCAGCCAGATCTCGCGGCTGCGGCGTGCTTGCTGCCAATGGGTGCCTGCCTGCTGTCCGCTGATCGTCACAAAGCCGAAATTGCGGATCGATGCGCCGCTGGCCTTGCTATCCCTGTCGATGACAGCGACGGATTTGCCGCGTTTGGCAGCGGCAATGGCGACGCCAAGCCCCAGAATACCCGCCCCTACGATCACCACATCGAAGGCTTTCGACATGATCTTGCTCCCTGTTGTGTTAACTTTGTGATGTCAGGGCAGTGCCGTCTCCACGTTGCGCGCGCCCAGATCGCGCGCGATGTCGAAGAAGGCCTGCACCAATTTGCCGCCGCGCCGTTCCTGCAGACAGATCAGCGCCTCTTCCATTTCCATGGCAGTGCCGTCTTCCAAGGGGATTTTCACCAGCCGGTCGTCTTGGCCGAATTCCGCAGCCGAGACGAAGCCCAGACCCGCGCCCGATGCCACGATCTCGCGCACGGCCTCGCGGCCCTCGGCTTCGATGGCGGCGGTCAGCTCTATGCCATGTCGGCGCGCCGCTTCTTCCAGCTTCAACCGCGTCTTCGAGCCGCGTTCGCGCAGCACCAAAGGATAGGCTGTCAGATCGGCGAAGCGAAGCACCCGCTTGCCCGCCGCCGGATGGCCTTTCGCCGCGAAAGCGATGATCGGCGTGACATTCAAGATGTCACAGGCGAAATCCTTGCCCTTGGGCACTTCGCCCAAGATGCCGATATCGGCTTCATAGGCGTAAAGGCTGTCGATCACGCTGTCGGTATTGCCCGCATGGATGGTGATCCGCACGCCGGGATATGTCTCGCGAAAGCGGCGCAATATGTGCAAAACGTGATGCGCGCTATCGGCCACGATCCGCAAGGTGCCTGCCCTGAGCGCGCGACTTTCGGACAATAATTCAAGCGCTTGCTGTTCGCTGTCGAACAGGCGGCGGGTGATGGCCAGCAGCTGCTCGCCGGTCTGGGTCAGCTGGACCTGCTTGCGGTGACGGTTGAACAATAGCGCGTCATATTCTTCTTCCAATTTGCGCACCTGATCGGAAATCGCAGGCTGGGTCAGGAACAATTGCTCGGCGGCGCGGGAGAATCCGCCATAGGTTGCTACATAGTGAAAGGCCCGCAATTGGACGTAGCGCATGAGACACCATTGATTCAGCCTATGACCGGATGAAATCTAACGATTTGATTTATGCAGATCAACGGCGCTGACGGGGCAAGGGGAATATTCCCTTTCGCACGGCAGGCGCGCGGCGCATCCGATCCAATTGGTGGCGGCGGGGCCGTCACTTGCGGTGCTGCGGGTCCGGTGCTGGCTGTCGCGGCCCATCCGCCAATCGGGTCAAAGCGGGCGGTGCAGCGCCGATCCGATCGTGCACGGACAAGGCGAGCGGCCGGAAAGCCGCGTCATCACCATGGGGTAAGCATAAATACAGATTATGATCTGATCTAAATTATCGATTTTAAATATAGAACCTGCGGGCATAGCCTTGGCTTAAAGCGTTCCATTGACGGAGAGTGCCGATGTCTTCCCCCCACCACCCGACTGCCACGCCGTTCCCCGATCCGGTCATGGGCGAGCCCTATCTCTTGACCCCCGGCCCGCTGACCACCGCCTATAGCGTCAAGCAGGCGATGCTGCGCGACTGGGGATCGTGGGACGGCGATTTCCGCGCGATGACCAAATCGCTCTGCGATCAATTGGTGCGCCTTGCGGGGGATGACGGATCGACCTTCGCCTGTGTGCCGATGCAAGGATCGGGCTCCTTCTCGGTTGAAGCGATGCTTGGGACATTCGTGCCCCGCGACGGCAAGGTGCTGGTGCTGGCCAACGGCGCCTATGGTCTGCGCGCGGCGGAAACGCTGCGGGTGATGGGCCGCGCCTATCAGCTGATCGACAAGGGCGACTACCTGCCGCCGCGCGGGCCGGAAGTGGCGGCCGCCTTGGAGGCCGATCCCGCCATCACCCATGTGATCGCGATCCATTGCGAAACATCGTCCGGCATTTTGAACCCCATCGCCGAGATTTCCGAAGCCGTTTACGCCAAGGGACGGAAATTGCTGGTGGATTCCATGTCGGCCTTTGGTGCGGTCGATCTGGATGTCAGCCGCATCCGCTATGAGGCGATGGTGTCTTCGGCCAATAAATGCATCGAAGGCGTGCCGGGTTTCGGCTTTGTCATCGCGCGGATTTCGGAACTGGAAGCGGCCAAGGGCAATGCCCATTCGCTCAGCCTTGATCTGCATGCGCAATGGGCCGCGATGGTGAAAACCGGCCAGTGGCGCTTCACGCCGCCCACCCATGTGATGGCCGCTTTCCTTGAAGCGCTTCGCCTTCATGCCGCAGAAGGCGGCGTCGAAGGGCGCGGCGCGCGCTATACCCGCAACCGCGACGTGATGGTGGCAGGCATGCGCGATCTGGGCTTCGAGACATTGCTGGCCGACCGCTGGCTGTCGCCGATCATCGTGACCTTCTTCTGCCCCGCCGATCCCAAATTCGATTTCAACAGCTTCTACGAGGCGATGAAGGCCAAGGGCTTCATCATCTATCCCGGCAAGCTGACCGTGGTCGAAAGCTTCCGTGTCGGCTGCATCGGGCGGATGGACGAACATGTCATGCGCCGCGTCGTCAAAGCCGCCGCCGAAGCGCTTGCCGACATGGGCGTGGCCTCTGCCGCCCCCCCCGCCTCTGCCATCGCCGAACGCGCCAAACTTGCCGCCTGATCCATAATACGCAGGAATTTCATCATGAACGCCCATATCCACCCGCCCGTCCTTGCCAATGAGCGCAGCTATAGCTGGCCAAAGATTCCCGCCATCGCGATCTGCCTTGACGGCTGCGAGCCGGACTATCTGGACGTGGCCATCGCCAAGGGTCTGATGCCGGTGCTGAAGCGGATGCGCGAGAGCGGCACCGAACGGCGCGCCCATTCGGTGATCCCGTCTTTCACCAATCCCAACAACCTGTCGATCGCCACCGGCCGCCCGCCCAGCGTGCATGGCATCTGCGGCAATTACCTTTACGAGCCCGAAACCGGCAAAGAAGTCATGATGAACGACGTGCGCTTCCTGCGCGCGCCGACCGTCTTCAGCCAATTCTACCAGGCGGGCGCCAAGGTGGCTGTGGTCACCGCCAAGGACAAGCTGCGCGCCTTGCTCGGCGCGGGTCTGGAATTCGATCAGGACCGCGCGATCTGTTTTTCCTCCGAAAGATCGGACCAGACGACCAAGGCCGAAAACGGCATCGAGAATGCCAGCCGGTGGCTGGGCCGTGCGGTGCCGGAAGTCTATTCCGCCGATCTGTCGGAATTCGTCTTTGCCGCAGGGGTGAAACTGCTGCGCGAATGGAAGCCGGATGTGATGTATCTGACCACCACCGATTACGTGCAGCACAAATACGCCCCCGATGATCCGCAGGCGCAAAGCTTCTATCAAATGTTCGACGGCTATCTGGGCCAGCTGGACGCGATGGGGGCGGCAATCGTGGTCACCGCCGATCACGGCATGAAGCCCAAGCATCTGGCCGACGGCGCGCCTGCGGTGATCTATGTGCAGGACAAGCTGGACGATATGCTGGGCAAGGATGCTGCCCGCGTGATCCTGCCGATCACCGATCCCTATGTCGTCCATCACGGCGCCTTGGGCTCATTTGCCACCGCCTATCTGCCCGCAGGCGCAGATCGTGCCGAGGTGATCGCCACACTTGCCGCCATCGAGGGCATGACCGTGGTGCTGACCCGCGAAGAGGCGGTGACCCGTTTCGAGCTACCCGCCGACCGCATCGGCGATATCGTCATGGTGTCGGGCGAGAATATCACCCTTGGCACCAGCGCCCATCGTCACGATCTGGCAGCATTAAACGAACCCCTGCGCAGCCATGGCGGGCTGACCGAACAGGAAGTGCCCTTCATCGTCAACCGCCGGATCGATCTGCCGACCGCGCCGGTTCTGCGCAATTTCGATGCCTTCTATTTCGCCTGTATGGCGGCGGCGGTGTGACATGTTGCAAATCGCCCCGCCCATCGAGATGCGCCACGAACAGATGCGCATCGCCGGCCGCAAGGTCGACACGGTAGACCGCATCGAGGTCCGCTATCCCTATACCGGTCAGGTGATCGGCACGGTGCCTGCGGGCCGTGCCGAACATGCCCGCGAGGCTTTCGCCATCGCCGCCGCCTATCAGCCCAAGCTGACGCGGTACGAGCGTCAGCAGATCCTGCTGAACGCCGCGCGCATCATCAACGAGCGCAAGGCGGAACTGGCGCCGATCATCGTGGCCGAGCTGGGGATTTCGCTGGCCGATGCGCTGTATGAATGCGGCCGCGCCTATGACGTCTATACCTTGGCCGGACAGATGTGCATCCATGACGATGGCGAGATATTCTCTTGCGATCTGACGCCGCATGGCAAGGCGCGCAAGATTTTCACCACCCGTGAACCCTTGCGCGCGATTTCCGCCATTACCCCCTTCAACCATCCGCTGAACATGGTCAGCCACAAGATCGCGCCTGCGATTGCCACCAACAATTGCATCGTGGTCAAGCCGACCGAATTGACGCCGCTGACCGCGATCTGGCTGGCGGATGCGCTTTACGAGGCGGGGCTGCCACATGAAATGCTGTCAGTGATCACCGGCCTGCCCGGTGATATCGGCGACGAGATGATCACCAATCCCGATTTCGATCTGATCACCTTCACCGGCGGCGTGCCGGTGGGCAAGATGATCGCGGCCAAAGCCGTCTACAAGCGGCAGGTGCTGGAATTGGGCGGCAATGATCCCCTGATCATCTGCAGTGATCTAAACGATGCCGATCTGGCCAAGGCCGCCGATCTGGCGGTGGCGGGGGCCACCAAAAACTCGGGCCAACGCTGCACCGCCGTCAAACGGATCTTGGTGCAGGAAAGCGTCGCTGACCGCTTCGTGCCCTTGGTGCTGGCGCGCGCCAAAGCGCTGCGCTTTGGCAATCCGATGGACCGCGACACCGAATTGGGCTGCGTCATCCATGCCCGCGCCGCCGAAACCTTCGAGGCCCGCGTGCATCAGGCCGAAGCCCAAGGCGCCAAGATCCTGTATCATCCGCCCCGCAAGGGCGCGCTTTTGCCGCCGATCGTGGTTGATCATGTCGATCACAACTCGGCCCTAGTGATGGAAGAAACCTTCGGCCCCATCGTGCCGATCGTGCGCGTGCCCGATGACGATGTGGAAACCATGCGCATTTCCAATTCGACGCCTTTCGGGCTGTCGTCGGGGGTCTGCACCCATGATTACCGCCGGATGCAGGCCTATATCCAAGGTCTGGTGGTCGGCACCGTCAATATCTGGGAAGTGCCCGGATACCGCATCGAAATGTCACCCTTCGGTGGCATCAAGGACAGCGGCAACGGCTATAAGGAAGGCGTCATCGAGGCGATGAAAAGCTTCACCAATGTGAAAACATTCTCGCTTCCATGGGGTTAATCCGATCTGGCACCACGGGGGCGGGTCAATGACCGGATTCGCCCTCGCACTGGTCCTATCCGCGGCGCTGCTGCATGCCGGTTGGAACGCGCTGTTGAAAGCGGTGCAGGACCGCGCCGTGATATTGGCCTGCGTCTCCTTGATGCATGTGGTGGTCGGCAGCGTGATGGTGGTGATCTTTCCGCTGCCCAATGTCGCCAGCTGGGTTTGCATCGCATTATCGACAGCGCTGCATTACGGCTATTACACCTTGCTGTTCTGGGTCTATCGCTATGGTGATCTAAGCCTAGTCTATCCGATTTCCCGCGGCATGGCGCCTTTGTCGGTGGCAATCGGATCAGCGCTGATCATAAACGAGGTGCTGCCCGCGCTGGCTTGGGCCGGAGTGGGGATGGTGTCGGCAGGCATCTGCCTTTTGACCCTGCAAGGGGGGCGGCGGCAAGCGGCGCGGCTATCGCTGGTCTGCGCCTTGGCCTTGGGGCTGTTGATCGCCGCCTATTCGATCACCGATGGCATCGGCATCAGGCGGTCTGACAACCCCTTTAGCTATATGGGCTGGCTGTTCTTGCTGGAATTTCCCGTGCCCTTGGTCATCTTCCTGCGGCGCTATCGGCGCAGACATGCTGCGCAGGATGCCAAGATCACCACGGGCATCATCGGCCTTGGCCTGTTCGGCGGGCTTTGTGCCGTATCGGCCTATGGCATCGTGCTTTACGTCAAATCCTTCGCCCCCTTGGGCGCGGTTTCGGCAGTGCGGGAATCCAGCGTGATTTTCGCGGCGCTGATCGGGATCACCATTTTCAACGAACGTCCCATCCTCTTGCGGCTTTGCGCGGCAACCGCGGTGGCGGGGGGCATCATGCTGCTGGCCTCTGCTTGACCTCATAGTCGTAAAAATCGATAGATGGATAAGAATAATAGA
>DALYSR010000044.1:0-23724 GCA_031991825.1 Paracoccaceae bacterium | reverse complement strand
GGTTTATCGCGGTCTTTTCATGTGCAGCGGCGGGCTCCCATTTCGATCAGCTGCGCTCCGGTAAAGGAGTAGAGCCCTTCGATATTGTTGCGCCCTTCCTTCATATACCAACGGCGCAGCGGTTCGGGATAATAGGATGCCATCTGGGCCGTGATGCGTTGAAAATCGTCATAGGGCAGCATCAGGCCCGGTGTCGCGGTGGACGGCCCGTGAAAGGCCAAGGTCGCCGTTTCGGTCACGCAGACTTGGTTTTTCAGTCCCAGATACAGCGTGCAAGCCGAGGCGCAGAATCCTTGGATGCGGATCTTGGTGCCAGACTTTCGCAACCTCTTGATCTCATTGACACGATCGGAAACGCTACCGCCGCGATCATTGTCGATGACCTTGGTAACGGCCTGTGCCGGACCCATGGTCGATGTGATCGAACTGATGCTGACCAAAGAACAAACAAGAATAGACCTAAGGCGTGGCAAGAAGCCACGGGATGTATATTCAAATATAAAACACCCAATACTTGTTACTCATACATGTAACAACCACACACACGGTCGCTACAGTCAGATTAGGCGCGTGGAAAAAGACCTCTTTGCGGCGAAAACAGGGTCGGCAAAGCACGAAAGCAGCCGATTTTTTGTGCTGGCACGAGCGGCAAGCGAAAATGAACAAGGGCGGCAACCAAAAGGTGCCGCCCAACGTTAACTCTAATTTATGCTTGCCGTTTCTGCCTCAAGCGGATGGAAGGAAGCGATTACCGCGCAAAGGCGCCGGATCGTCCCTTGCCGATCAAGCCGCGTCTTGGCCGTAATAACCGCCGTATTTCGCGTAATAGCCGTAGCGCGCGCCGCCACGTTCTTCATGGCTGAGCACCGCATAGAAGGACGCGTCGGGGCGCATCATTTCCTGCGTTTGGGCCGCCGCCTCGCGGGCTTCGCTTTGAGTCGTGGTGATGAAACGCACCACTTGCACGACGGCATCCGCATATTGTGCCAGATAACGGGTGTCCACCACCGGCAGCAACGGCGGGCTATCGATGATGATGACATCGAAATTGTCACGCGCCACCTTGATCAGCGAACGGAAGGCCACGCTGTTGATCAGCTGGTCGGTCGGCACCGTGCTGCGCTTGCCTGCGGTCAGCATGGTCAGCTGCGACAACGGATCTTGCACGGCTTTCAGCTCGTTCGTGTCGCTGCCGCCGTTCTTCGACAGATATTCGAACAGGCCAACCTCACATTCGACCCCCATCCGCATGGCGATGGTCGGTTTGCGCAAATCGGCATCGATCAGCAGGGTATGCGCGCCCGCCATCGCATAGGTGCGGGCCAGCGAAATCGCGGTGGTCGATTTGCCTTCGGCGGGCAGCGCC
This sequence comes from Paracoccaceae bacterium, assembly GCA_031991825.1. Lineage (GTDB taxonomy): Bacteria > Pseudomonadota > Alphaproteobacteria > Rhodobacterales > Rhodobacteraceae > Pseudotabrizicola. The sequence goes on along the minus strand of DALYSR010000044.1, from coordinate 22,358 downwards.
GAGGTGATCAGCACCACTTTTCCCCCGCGGCCCAGACCTTCGGGCGCATTGGGATCGGCCTTACGCAAGGCATCCATATCGATCGCCGCGCGCAGTTTGCGGAAGGTTTCCGCATAGGGCGAAAGCGGCGCGGTGATCACGGTGTCCGAGGGACCGGCATTTTGCCCGATATCGACCTGCGGCACGGTCACCGGCACGCGGGTTTGCATCACGTTTTGCAGCTGGCTCGCCGAAGCGACGCCGCCGACGTAATATTCCTTCAGGAAGGCCAAGACCGTCCCCATCATCAGACCGCCAATCAAAGCCAAGCCCAGAATCCGCGTCCGGTTCGGCGCGGCGGCCTTCGTGCTTGGCAAGGCTTCCGACACGACACGCGCATCCGCCACCTGCACATTGGCCAAGGTCGACAGATCGGTGTCGCGCAACAGCAGCGCCTGATATTGGGTGCGGGCATTGGTGACCGATTGCTGCAGATTGAACAATTGGGCCAGCAGTTCGGGCGAAATGGACGAGCGTAGCAAGCTGGTGCGCAGCTCCTCGCGGGTGGCGCTTTCCTTGGTGTTCAGGCTGTCCAGTTGGGCCTTCAACGAAGAGCTGCCGGTCGTCGCCTCTTGCTGCATGGTCTGGGTCAGCTTCTCCAGCTCGGCGCTCAGATCGATGGCCGTCGTGCTGGAGGGCTGCGCATCGGCCAGACGCTTGGCCAGTTCGCTTCTTTGGCGGTCCAGTTCACGCAAGGCTTCGCTTTGCAGGGTCGAGGTGACAGTGCTCCAGTCGCCCGCGTCGATGGCCGCTTGCACCTGTGCCGCATCGGTCGCGAATTTCTGTTTCGCCTGCTGGGCCGTCACCAATTCTTCGCGCAGAAGCGCAATCGCCGGATCGCCGCTTTCGGCTTCAAGGCGGGCCAGGTTATCGTCCAAGAAGGTGTTTACGCTGATTTCGCCGGCAATCATTTGCGCTTGCGCGGTTTCGATCTGGCGGCGCAAGACGTCACGCGCATTCAGCATGCTGCCGGATTTGGTCTGGATCTGGCGTTCCAGATAGACGCGGGTATAGGCATTGGCGATTTCCGCTGCCCGATTGCCATCCGGAAGATCGACGGACACTTCTATCAGATAGGTCAAGCCGCGCCGACGCACGGTGACCGAATCCTGCAGTTTCTTGATCGCCGAGGCCAGCAGCTGCGGTGAGCGATCCGCGCCTTCGGCCTTGCCCAAGCCCACCAGCGAGCGCAGGCCGTCGCTGCTCAGATCGACGCCCAAAGCCATGCCGAATTTTTCGCTCCACCCCAGCTGCGGACCGAAATACGGGTCTTCGATCAGGTTCTCCGCTTGAACCACGGCCAAGGCCATGGCTTGGGATTTCAGGATCTCCACTTCGCTTTCCACCCGCGAGTTCATGACCTGACTCTGGGTTTCGCTGCGCGCATCGGCATTCAGGACATCGGTGGACCGGTTGTCGACCATGATCAGCGCGGTGGTCCGATAGATCGGAGTCGCGCTTAGGATGTAAGCGAATGCCAAACCGATAACGATCGCAACCGTCATCAAGATCAGCTGCCTTTGTCGCCTTAAAATGGCGACGATATCCTTCAAGTCGATATCCAGGTTGTCCAAAATAAATTCCTCAGAAAACGTCCGGCCGAAAATGGCGGCCTATTAAAGAGCTACCGCTTAATAAACGGCTGGGTGCTTACGAGATGCCGTGGCGTCAGATGTGATGCAAGCTGTAATACCGAAAGCCTGCCAGATTTATAGGCACCAGTGTCGATTCCGATGCTGACTGCCTCTGGATCGATCTGATCGCTGATGATGTGGCCATGCACCAGGCGCGGGCCATGATGATCGCTCGGCGTCACACCGCCCCATATCAGCACCATCGGGTCTTGCTGGTCGGGTCCCCGCGCGGGGTCATATCCGGCATGGGCCAGCGCTATCGGCGGGCGGTCCGGATCGTGGCTGTCTTCGATCAAAAGTCCGTAAACGGTGGAACGGAGCAGTGCCAGATGTTCATCGGGCAAATAGGCGGCGATCTTCTGCTGGATGCGGCGCGGCGGACTTGCCTTGACCTCTCGCGGGTCCAGCGCCAAGCCATAGGACATCAAGGTTTCATAACCGCCGAAGTCCAGCCAGTCGCTATGGGCCTGAGGGGCGTCGATGAAGGCCAGCATCATCTCTTCGTGGTTGCCCCGCAGCAAGATCCGGTCGGCCCAAGGCAGCGGGCGCAGCAGATGGTCCAGCAGACCGGAACTGTCGGGACCGCGATCGATCATGTCGCCCAGCAGCACGATGGTCGGACGGCCCGCGAAATGGGGGGAGTCCTGTGCGATCACCGCCTCGACCTCGCGCAGAAGGTCAAGGCAACCATGCGGATCGCCGATCGCATAGACTGGACCTCGCGCCAGATCCAAGCGGTTCAGCGCCACCGAAGCACGCAGCGCCGGAGCAGGCCGCAATTTGCGCAGGATAGTGCTCAGCAAGCTCATGTCCGCGCCTTGGCCAAAGCGACAGGGATTGATGCTTGCGCCACCGGAGTGGCGGGTATTTCGGGCTGAACGGCCGGGGCCTTGCGGTTGCGCCGCGCCAGCCCCATCGCGATGATGGTGATGAAGGCATAGACATTGGTGGGGATTTCCAGACTGAAATCGCCCAGCGAATGGATGGCGCCCACCAGCATCACCGAAAGTGCGGCAATGGCGGCCAGTGGGAAATCGCGGCCTTCGCGCAATCTGCGGATCAGCACCAGCGTCACATATCCCAGCACCAGCATCGGCAAGGTGCCGATCACCAGCCCCAGCTCTGACCACAGCATCAAGTAGCTGTTATGCGCCAAATCATAGGTCTGTGACCCCAAAAGCGGCGGGTGACGGAAGCCTTGGAAGGCGACTGAAAACGCATCGAAGCCGAAGCCGGTCCAAGGGCGATAGGTGATCATCTCCCAGACGTTGCGATAGATATCCATCCGCGTCTCATTATCCCTTTCGACAAAAAGCGCGCGCTGCATCATGCCTTCGCCGCTGAACCAGACTGCGGTCAGCGTCATCACCACGACGATCCCCGTGATCTTCAGGATAAAGCCCAAACGCAGGCCGGAACTGCGCGCCTGCAGCATCAAGATCGCCGCCAGCACGCCCACACAAGAACTGAAGGTTCCCAGACGCGATTGGGTCATCAACAGCGCGAAGAAAATATTCAGCATGGCGACCAAGATGATGCCGCCCTGCCCGCCCAGCTTTTCGACCAAGGTCATCGGACGGGAGACGCGGCCCTGATCACGCTGCAAAAGCTCGGCAATCAGGATACAGCCCAGCACCAATCCGAAGCCAAGATAGGTTGCCAGCGAATTGCGATTGATGAATGTGCCGGTCGCCGCCCCTTGATAGCTGGTCTTTTCGCCCAAGATCGAAATATCGCCAAGCACCCGCAGGGCCAACAAGGCCCATAACGCCTGCAGGAAAATCCCCGCAAAAAGCACGCGGCACATCAGCAGGATGCGGCTTTCGCGATTGGCGACTTCGATCACTATGGCGAAAAACGCGATATATCCCAAATAGCGAAGCGCGGCGATAAAGCTTGCATCGGGCAAGACCGATATCGCGCTGCCTTGCAGGCTTTCTGTTGCGGAATACATCGCCAGAACGGAATCCGGCAGCAGGGCGGCGATGGGCAGCGACTGTATGATCGCATATATCGGCACAATAGAGGCTAGGATCACCGGACCTGCATATTCCGAAATCCGAAGATTGCTATCGGGCGCCTTCGCACCGCTGCGCCAATAGTAATACAGCGCGGCAGCGCAAAACCCCATCGTCCACAGCAACCACCATCCGGCGCGGTTGCTGGCCAAGGGAATGGCGCTGAGCGCGACAAAAATCGAGATGCCCCAAGCATAGCTTTGTTTGAGACCGGACATGGCGCTGGATTGCGCGCGTTTCGCTTTAGCCACGGTTACGGTCCATCATATTACGCAAGACATTCAGAAAAGCTCGTTGCTGGTCATTCGGGGCGGTTTCGGCCACAGACTTGATCAGCGCTGCCAAACCGGCATCCTTCAGATAGAGCGAAGCAAGCACCCGCCGGCTCCAGTTTGCCGCAAGCGCCCGAGATATATCTTGTGCCGCAAGGGATTTCAGCTCTTCGGGCAGCGGTTGGTCCAGCACCGCGCGTTCCAAAGCCAGCAGCCGGATCTGCAGCGGCCAGGGCTCGTAGGCGGCGGCGGCTTGGGCTTTGGCATAGCTATCGGGCAGCAGTTCGGTGGCCGTGGCCAGTGCAATCGCATGCGCGTCGGGATGCGAGGGATTGCGCCGCAAGATGTCGCGGGCGCGATTCTGGCAGGTCTGATCAACCTGCGATTGCAGGTTATCCGATACCTTGACGTCGATCTTGTCGAATATCAACGCCGCACAGTTTCGCATCATATTGCGCAAGCCGCGCGCAGACATCGGCAGGCCTTCCTTATTCAGACCGGCCAGAACCTGACGAGAATCCGCCCCCGTCTCGCTTTGTGCTGCGGTTGCGAAACGATATTCATGCGAAAATCCATTCCAAGCGCCTGCAATCACGAGCAGAGCTGTAATGATGATTCCTGCCCGTAGCACTTTGGATTTACGGTTCATTTTTTTAATACTGGTTTTTGCGTGGGCCATAAAATCGTTAAATATGCGCAAGGATAGTTGGTTTAATATATGCCGCGCATCCTTGCTGGGACAAATGCACCCTTTCTATACATCAGTATAACGCAGCGTCAAAAAAAAACTTGGCTCCCTTCATTGCTGCGCCTATAGAAGGTAAATCAGTTTTTATCTTTATTTTCGGTGAGGAATTTTAACATGACCGCCACTTTCCGCGGATTGGCTCTTGCTGTTGCTCTGACGACCGGCAGCGTTTTTAGTGTGACCGGCGCCGCGCAGGCGCAACAAGTTGCAGTTTCCCCCGCGCAGTTGGCGGCTGTTCAGGCGGCTTGCGCTACCGGTGGAAACGCCTGCGTTACCGCCGTTCGTGCCTTGACCACCGCTCTGAGCGCCGTACCGGGTGTGAACGTGGCAGCGGCGCTGAGCGCCGTCACCTCCAGCTTGGCAGCTGCGGCAAACGCAGCTCCGCCTGCACAAGTTGCGGCTCGCGCCTCGATTTCGAACGCCTTGAGCGCTGTTGCCAGCGTTGCAACCGCCGAAGCACAACCGGCACTCGCACAAGTTGCAACCGCAGCCGCAGCCACCGTTGCCGCAGGCGAAACCGTCAATATGGCTGCAGTTGCAGCGGCATCGCCTACTGCGCCGACCACTCCGGCAGCCACCCCGACCACGTCTCCCTCGACCGGTGCTGTCGGCGGTTCGGCGAGCGCCCAATAAGCCTTTCAGGATGTCCGTGATATAACGCGGGCATCCTCTTTTATTTACGTATTTGTCACGAGTTCCTTTGGTCCGAACAATTTCCGTTCTGGACCTTTTTCAGCATTTTTGAATTTCTTTTCCTCGGGACCCGTACTTATGACCAACATCAACCGTGTCGATGTGTCGGCCCGCGCGGCCGAATTAGGTTCTTCCGAAACCCTTTTTAATATCCCCTCTCCGCGCGGTATTTATCGCAAAATTGGCAAGCGTTTTTTGGATGTGGCTTTTATTTGCGCCACCGCTCCGGTCGTTGTACCGGTAATTGCCGTCCTTGCCCTTATTACCGCCAAAGACGGCCATAATCCGTTCTTTGGCCACAAACGTGTCGGTCTTCATGGCCGTGAATTCCGCTGCTGGAAAATCCGCTCGATGGTTCCGGATGCCGAAGCCAAATTGAAGGCATATCTGGAGAACAATCCGGCGGCCAAGGCGGAATGGGAGCAGAATTTCAAACTGGATAATGATCCGCGTATTACGCCGATCGGCAATTTCCTGCGCCGGTCCAGCCTTGATGAGCTGCCGCAGATCTTCAATATCCTGAAAGGCGAAATGAGCGTCGTCGGCCCGCGTCCCGTCACCCGCAAGGAACTGGATCTCTATGGTCCGGCCGCGCGCGACTATCTGTCCGTGCGTCCGGGTCTGACCGGACCTTGGCAGGTCGGCGGTCGCAATGACATCACCTATGACGCGCGCGTCGCCCTTGACGTCCATTATAGCCTTAAGCACGGCTTCTGGCGCGATACCGCGATCATTTTGGGCACCGTCAAGGCGGTGCTGGCCAAGACCGGTCGTTAAGCTTTCCGTAAAGATGACAGGGATAGGGGCGGCCGGTGCCGCCCCTATCCGCATTCAGTCTCGGGCCAAGGCCACCACGGGATCAAGACGCGCGGCAGCGCGCGCGGGCAGGAAGCCAAATGTCACCCCGATGGCGGTGGAGGACAGACAGGCCGCCACAATCGACAGGGTCGAAAAGCTGAGCCTAACCTCGCTTGTGAGCATCCCGATCAAAGCGCCGCCCCCCAAGGCCAGACCAATCCCCAGCAAACCGCCGATCAGGCACACCAGAACCGCCTCGATCAGGAATTGGGCAATGATATCAGATCGTCTTGCGCCGATTGCCACGCGCACCCCGATTTCCTTTGTGCGTTCGGTGACCGATACCAGCATGATATTCATCACGCCGATCCCCCCCACCACCAGCGAAATAACCGCGATGGCCGCCACCAACATCGTCATGGTCTGCGTGGTCGAGGTAATGGTCGAGCGGATCGTATCGCTGTTTTGCAAGAAGAAATCTTCCACCCCGTGACGCTGACGCATCAGGCGGGTGATCTGGCTTTGCGCTTCGGTCATGTCATAGCCGTCAGCGACCTGCACGGTCACGCTGTCCAGATGGCTTTGCCCCGAGACGCGCCCCATCACGGTCGTATAGGGCAACCAGACGTTAAGCGAGCTTGGCCCGAAACTTGCCCCGCTGGCACGCACCACACCGATCACCCGCACGGGAACGCGGCCCAGTTGCAGCACCTTGCCGATCGGGTCTTCGCCTTGGAACAGCGCCGCGCTAGAGGCTTCGTCGATGATGGCGACTTGGCTGCGTTCTTCGATATCCGACGCATCGAACAGGCTGCCGCTGACAGCCTTATAGCTATGCAGCTGGAAGTAATCATTATTGACGCCATTGATCGATGTGCTGGCTTCGACGCCGCCATAGCGGGCCGCGGCATTGGCCGATACCGCAGGCGATACCGCTGCCGCATAATCCTGCAATTTCAAGGCGTCCGCATCTGCAGGCACCAAGGTTCGGATACGTGCCGCCCCGCGCGCGCCAAAGCCCGTGCCGGCGCGGATGGTAATCGTATTCGTGCCAAGCGAGGAAATGTTCTCCAACACCTTTTCTTGGCTCCCCGATCCCAAGGCCACCACCAAGACCACCGAAGCAATGCCGATGATGATCCCCAGCATCGTCAGGAAACTGCGCATCCGATGCGCAAGCATCGCCAGTAGCGCCATGTTGAACGCCTCGCTCACGCGGCTGATCGCGGCAATCGCGCCTTTGGCGGTGCGTGTGCTCGGGGCTTGTTCGGCGGCCTCCATGCGGGGCGCGCGGCCGCTGTCAGCGATGATCCGGCCATCGCTGATTTCGATGGTGCGATGCGCATGGGCCGCCACTTTCGGATCATGGGTGACCATGATGATCGTATGACCCTTGCGGTTCAGATCGAGCAGCAGTTCGATCAGCTCGGCGCTGGATTTGGTGTCCAAGGCGCCGGTCGGCTCATCGGCCAGGATCACTTCGCCGCCATTCATCAGCGCCCTTGCCACGGAAACCCGCTGTTGCTGACCGCCCGACAATTCGGAAGGGCGGTGGTCCAGTCTGCTGCCAAGCCCCAATTGGCGCAGCAGCCCTTTCGCCCGCGCTTGCCGTGCCGACCGGCCCGCGCCGGAATAGATCGCGGGCACTTCGACATTGCCCACCGCGTCCAGATCGCCAAGCAGTTGATAGCGCTGGAAGATAAACCCGAAATGTTCGCGCCGAAGCTGCGCCTGTTCGTCCGGCTCAAGGCTGGAGACATCACGGCCCCGAAAGCTATAACGGCCCTGTGACGGTCGATCCAAGCAGCCAAGGATATTCATCAGCGTCGATTTGCCCGAGCCAGACGCCCCGATGATCGCCACCAACTCGCCCGGCCAGATGTCCAGATCGACATCGCGCAAGACAGTAACATCTTGTTCGCCCGCGGAAAAACTGCGGCTGATGTTGCGCAGCGATATCAAGGGTTGATCCATTGCCATCGTCCCTTATCAGAACATGCGCGGCGGCATGCGTCCGCCTGCGCCTGCGCCTGTTCCGCGTCCGGTTGCGGGTCCAACCGCTTCGGTGCCGATCACGACCTTATCGCCCTCGGTCAGACCGGATTTCACTTCAGTCGTGACCTTGTCCGACAAGCCGATTTCAACGCTGCGCTTTTCGCGTTCAAGGCTGGCGTCGTTCCAGATTTCGACGTAATGGCCACCGCGTTCGCGTTTGACCGCCGATGCGGGCACTGTCAGCACATCCTCGGCGCGGCCAAGTTCGATGGAAACCTGCGCCGACATGCCGATCCGCAGCTTGCCATCGGGATTGTCGACCTCTAGCAAGCCGTTGTAATATATAGCGCTATCCGATGAAATCGTATCCGATGTCTCGATCGCGGTCGGCGCGGGTTCGATGCCGCGCACCACGGCACGGAAGGGACGGTTCGGCGCGCCAAGCGTGGTGAATTGAACGTCTTGACCCACGGCCACATTCATCACATCCGCCTCGGAAATTTCGGCCTTCACCAGCATGGTCGACAGATTGGCAATCTTGACCATGGTCGGCGCGGCCTGAGACGAATTCACCGTCTGGCCTTCTTTTACCACCACTGCCACCACGGTGCCCGCGATGGGCGCGGTGATCTTGGTGCGTTCAAGAGCCACCTTCGCGGTAGACACGGTAACCTCGGCGCTCGCCTTCTGGGCGTCCAAGGCCAGCAGATCGGCTTCAAGGATCTTCACCTCGGCCTCGGCGCTTTCCACGCTATCTCTGGAGGTAAGGCGTTGGTCGCCCAAGCCCTTCAGACGGCTCAGCGAGGACCGCGCTCGTTCGAGCGAGGCATGTTTGGCAGTAATCTGCGCCGCGATCCCCGCGAGCGAGGCTTCGGCCTGCAGCACGTTGTTTTCCTGATCCTGCGAGTCGATTTGCGCGATCAGATCACCGCTTTTGACCACATCGCCCAAAGCGATCGCCAGCTTTTCCACCTTGCCCGATACCCGCGCGCCGACACTGACCAGTTCCTTGGCTTCCAGCATACCCGAGGCCAGCACGGTTTCCGCCACCGTGCCGCGCTTGACCTGCGCGGTGGCGGGTGGCGGCGCAGGGTCTTGCGGACCGAAATAGCGCCAGCCGGTATAAGCGGCCAAGCCCAAGACGACGACAAGCAGCATGCCCATCTTTTTCGAAATCATTGTCCTGCCCTTATCTGGCTGAAACCGGCGCAAGATCGCCGCTTTTATCCAGAAATGGGCCAAATCAACCGCTTGAACAAGCGATGCAGGGGATTTTCCACAGATTTGTCAGAAAATGAAACCTGATTTGCGACGGATGCCGGAGCGGCCCGCGTTAGACAGTAGCAGGCTCTTCCCCAAGACGTTCCAACCAGCGATGATTGACGAAAGTGCCGAAGGGGATCAGCCCCGCCAAGGCACACCGCAGCCATCCCATCGGCCCTACGCGATTCTGTGACAAGGCCCAAACCATCAGCATGACATAGATGATGAAGGCCACGCCATGGGCCATGCCGAAGGGTTGGATCAAGGCGTCTTTGCCCGCGCCATATTTCAGCGGCATGGCAAAGACAAAAAGCATGACGGTGGTGATGCCTTCGATCAGCGCGATCCAGCGGAAAAGGTAAAGGGACATGACGGCTCCAGATGCAGGGGGCGTGAGGGGCCTTGATAAGACAGCGGCCCACGCGAAAGCCAATGTTTCTAACGTGGGCCGGAAGGATTTCCGATAGGGCAGATCGTCCCGAGCGGTCACGTTTAGTCGATCAGTCGCGCTTGGGTTGCCGCGCGGAATTCGGCTTCCGTTACGCCTTCGGCGATCTCGACGATCTTCAGCCCGCCTTCGACCACATCCAGAACGCCCAGATTGGTGATGATGCGATTGACCACGCCCTTGCCGGTCAACGGCAGGGTGCACTCATGCAATACCTTGGATTCGCCGTGTTTATTGGTGTGATCCATCACCACCACCACACGCCCCACGCCCGCGACCAGATCCATCGCGCCGCCCATGCCCTTGACCAGCTTGCCGGGGATCATCCAATTCGCCAGATCGCCGCCTTCGGATACCTCCATACCGCCCAAGATCGCCATGGCGATCTTGCCGCCACGGATCATCGCGAAGCTGGTGGCGCTGTCGAAATAGGCGGTCTGCGGCAGTTCGGTGACGGTTTGCTTGCCTGCATTGATCAGATCGGCATCCTCTTCACCCTCGAACGGGAAGGGTCCCATGCCCAGCATGCCGTTTTCGGATTGCAGCGTGACATTGACGCCTTCGGGGATGTAATTGGCCACCAAGGTCGGAATGCCGATGCCAAGGTTCACGTACCAGCCATCTTGCAATTCCTGCGCGGCGCGTGCCGCCATTTGATTGCGGTCCCAGCCTTTGATTGCATCTGCCATGGCTTAGGCCTCCTTCTTACGGGTGGTGCGCTGTTCGATGCGCTTTTCATGGGTGCCTTGGATCAGGCGATGCACATAGATGCCGGGCAAGTGGATATGGTCGGGATCAAGGCTGCCCATCGGCACGATTTCTTCGACCTCGACCACACAGATCTTGCCGCAGGTCGCCGCCGGAGGATTGAAGTTGCGCGCGGTCTTGCGGAACACCAGATTGCCCGACGGATCGGCCTTCCACGCCTTCACGATCGACAGATCGGCGAAGATCCCGCGTTCAAGGATAAAGGTCTGGCCGTCGAAATCGTGATGCTCTTTGCCTTCGGCGATCACGGTGCCCACGCCGGTCTTGGTATAGAAACCGGGAATGCCCGCGCCCCCCGCCCGCATCCGTTCGGCCAAGGTGCCCTGCGGGGTGAATTCCAGTTCCAGCTCGCCGGACAGATATTGCCGCATGAATTCAGCGTTTTCGCCGACATAGGACGATATCATCTTCTTGACCTGCCGCGTGGCCAGCAACTGGCCCAAGCCGAAGTCATCGACCCCCGCATTGTTGGAGGCAACCGTCAGCCCCTTCACGCCGCTGTCACGGATCGCCGCGATCAGAAGCTCGGGGATGCCGCACAGGCCAAAGCCGCCTGCCGCGATCAGCATGTCGTCGCGCAACAGCCCGCTCAGGGCCGCAGCGGCATCGGGATAGATTTTCTGCATCTTGCCTCCTCTTGCGGGACCGGCCCGCCTTTGGTCCAGAGTGGAAGATTGCAAAGCTTACCGCTATCCGTGAGAATACGTAGATCACTACGTATTTACGGGGCCCCATGTCCGATCTGACATCCTTTGGATTCGACCATGCGCCCGATGCGACGCTGATCCTGACCGATCGGGTGATCCGTCATGCCAGCCTGATGGTCGAACCGCTGTTCGGCTGGCCGCCTGCGGCGCTGATCGGCCAATCGATGCGGGTGCTTTATCCCGGACAGGCCGACTTCCGGCGCATCGGGATTGAAGCGACCACGGCGATGAAATCCCACGGATCGCATGCCGATCACCGCTTCATGCGCCGTCGCGACGGCCATCTGATCTGGGTCGCAGGTCGCGGCCGCGCCATCGATCCCGCGCAGCCCGAAAAGCTGGCGGTCTGGAGCTATCGCCTGCTGGAAGAAGCCCCCGCTCCGGTGGGCCAGCTGACCGCCACCGAACGCCGTGTGGCGTCGCATCTGGTCAATGGGTTGACCAGCAAGGAAATCGCGCAGGCCTTGGCGATTTCGCCCCGCACGGTGGAAGTGCATCGCGCCAATATGATCCGCAAGTTGCAGGTGCGAAACAGTTTCGAACTGGTGCGGCGCCTGCTCAGTCAGGACGCACGCTGATCAGGGCGTCTTCATATGTTCAAGGATCGGCATTTCGATGTGATCGGCGACGGTGCGCCTTTCGATCATCCGATGCACATGCGGCTTGCCCGGCCCGCGATGCAGCTTCAACAGGGCCTGCTGCACCTCGACATCCGCACGGGTCGTGCGTTGATTATGACGGATATATTCGATCCATGTCGGCACATGATAGGTTTCGACCCAGATGTCGGGGTTTTCCAGATCCCGCATCAAGGTCCAATGCCGCGCGCCGTCCCGCATCCGCACACGGCGGCGTCTGGTCATCATGGTTAGGAAGGCTTGGGTGTTCTCCGGCGCGATTTCCCAATCGATCATGATCATGATCGGCCCCGACCGCGCCTTCATGTTCAGCCGCAATGCGGGTTCGTGGAAGGTATTGGCAGGATCAAGATCCTGTTCGGACATATCGGGCAGCGGCAGGATCAATCCAACGGCCGCGCCCAGCACCAGGAGAAAGGCGGAAGCGAATAAGGCGTTGGACACGCCATAGCTTTCCGACACCGCACCCCAGATCCAACTGCCTGCGGCCATGCCGCCGAAGGTCAGCGCCTGATAGATCGCGATCGACCGCCCCACCACCCAACGCGGCGCGGCCAATTGGGTGGATACGTTGAAAAGCGACAGCACCGACACCCAAGCCGTGCCGGAAATCAGCATCCCCAGCATGGTCATCCAGAGGTGCGACGACAGACCCGTGACGACCAGCCCGCTGGCAAAAACGATGAAGCCCGCGCTGACGATGGTTTCGACATGGAAGCGCTGGCGCAGGGTCGGGCTGAACAAGGCGCCGATGATCGCCCCAAAGCCGAAGGCGCCAAGCAGCAAGCCGTAAACACCCGCTTCCGCTTGCAAAAGATCGCGCGTGACCACAGGCATAAGCGCCATGCCCGCAACGGCTGGCATCCCGAAGATCAGGCCCCGCACCATGACACGGCGCAGATTGGGCGACAGCATCACATAGCGCAGACCCGCTGCAATCGCGCTGTCCAGCCGTTCGGCAGGCAGGCGCTTGTCTTCACGCGGGGCTTTCCATTTGAACAGGGCATAGATCAGCGCCGCATAGCTGACCGCGTTCAGCGCGAAAGCCAAAGGCGGCCCCGCCCAAGCCACCAAAGCCCCGCCCACCGCAGGCCCCACCGCACGCATAAGATTGAAGCTCATGGAATTGAGCGTCACCGCTGTCGGCAGTTCTTGCAGCGGCACCAGATCGCGCACCGATGCTTGCCACGAGGGCATATGCAGCGCCGATCCCGCCCCCAACAGGAAGGTGAAGATCAGCAGCGTCCATGGCGTCAGCAGGCCCTGCCACGCCGCCACTGCCAAAGCCACCGAGACCAAAGCCATAAAGCTTTGCGAGGCCAACATGATCCGCCGTCGTTCCATATTATCGGCAAAGGCACCCGCCGGTATCGCCAGCAACATGATCGGCAGCGTCGTCGCCGCTTGCACCAAGGCAATCATATCATGCGATTGGGTAAGCTCTGCCATCATCCAGCCCGCGCCGACGTTTTGAATCAGCGAGCCCAGATTCGACACCAGCGTCGCCAGCCAGATCATGCGGAAGGCAGGATAGCTGAGTGGCGAAAATGGCGAGCGGGAAGGTGTCATTTTTTTATCCTGCACAGCGTTTGACCAAAATGCCGCGCAAGAAAATAAAAGTCCACCAAGACCGGCCTGCGCAGGACATTTTTCTCTGTGCTCCCAGGGTCAAAAGATTGCCATGCTGCACGGGATGCTGGACCGGCATATTGCGGCAAAAATAAGGCAAAATCCTTTTGATAAATGGCGTGGCGACAGCGAGAAGCGGCGTCGATAAAGCTTGCCGAGTTTAAAAAAGCATGAAAAAAGGCGTCACATGGGTGACGCCTTTGTTACTCGTACGCGATACTTTTTTACTGGTTACCTGCCAACAGGGCAGAACGCACATACCATCATCGCGAATAGCGATGGAGCGGCCGGCAATTGCAGTTGCCTTCCGCTGAACAAATAGGCGATTCACCTCGCTTGCTGCCGAGATAATATGCTTGGCGCAAATGCGCAATCCATGCTTGCGCATTACAGATATGCATTTTTTGCAACACTTATGCGATATTTGCATGACCCCATACCCGAATAGCCTGTGGACCCTGAATCCTGTTCAGGCTATCCCTCGGGCCGGACGTGCCAAAACGCCGCCGCTATCGCGAGTTTAGCCCATGGTTTTCCTGTATAATTTGACGATGCCGGAAATCGTCATCCGCGTCATAGCGGCATTGATCTTCGCCGGTCTGCATGGGGCATTGTGGGGCAGCTTGCTGCAGGCTCTGGGCGATCGCACCCCCGCCGAGCAGGGCCGTCTCAGCATTAACCCGTTCAATCATATCGCTTTGTCCGGAATATTCATGGCGATCATGTTCCGCACCAGCTGGATTGCACCTTTGCCCCAGCATCGGCAAAGCCCGTGGTGGCGGCCCTTGCTGGCGGTGGTGCTATGCTTGGGGATCGAGCTGATGCTGGTGCCGTTGCTGGATCTGGCGCGACCGCTGCTGCATGAAAACCTGAACCGCGCCTCGGGCGAGATAGCTTTGCTTTTGGTCGAAGCCTTGCAGAATATTCTGGTCGGTGCGGTGGTCATCAACCTATTGCCCCTGCCGGGGCTGGCGATGGGATCGGCGGTGCCGGCGATCTTCCCCGCTTTGGCCAAGCGTTATCGTAAATCGGTTGGCCTTGGGATGGCGGCGGCCGCCATCCTGTTGATTTTAGGCTGGTTCCCCGACCTTCGTCCGATGGTGCGCTGGCTTCAGCTGATCTGACGCGGTCTATTGCACAGTGCTGGGCGCGTCGCCCGCGATGCCTTCATACCCGAACTCTTCCAGCAGGCTTTCAATCGTACCATCGGCCACCAAAGCGTCGATCGTCTCGTCGATCTGGGCGCGCAGATAGCTGTCGTTCACCTTCATCAGGATGCCGACGCGGGTCACCGAATCCGGCACAGGCTGCATCGAAATCGAATGAAGCTGGGCTGCTTCCGGCATCCGCTTTTGTACTTCGGCCCAAGCCGGACCCCAGATCACCATTCCGGCAATCGAACCGTCCAGCACGCGGGTCGTCATCAGATCCATATCGGCATAGGGATAGCGGACATAGCGCTGCTCTTTGGGACGTTGCTGGTTCCAGGTGATGAAGACACGCTCTCCCATCGATGACATGGCCGTGCCAAGATGGCGTTGCACCGGAACATCAAGCAGGGATTTGTAATCGTCCTTAACCACCAAAAGATAGGGCAGGCTGACATAGGGACGGCTTAGCACCGCCCATTCCGGGAAGGGTGAATTGGCTTGCACAGTAACCCCAACCATCATGTCACAGGTGTTGGTCAGGGCAATCTGCAATTCGTCCAAGAAGCCGTCGCCAGAGGTGGGAAAGCCGCCAAAGCCTTCATGGAACTGAACCTTAAGGAACAAGGCTTCGCCGATCGCACGGGCCACGGCTTGATCGAACCCCTTGGTCTTGCCGGTCACATCACCGCAAACCTGCAAGGTATCCCCCCCCAAGCGCCGCGTGTTCTTCAGCAATTCTTGCGGCACGCCATGGGTCTGGGCCTGCGCCACGCCCGTAATCGCCGTCGCAGCCACAACCGCTGCCAATACCATTGCTTTCATTGTCACACCCTTTGATAGCGAAAAAAGGGGGCCGAAGCCCCCTTTTCCTGATCTTGCGATCTAGATCTTACTTCTTCAGTTTGAAGACGAAGATCGAGTTGCCGTTGCCGTTCGGCATCGGCGATTCCGGGAAGGCCGACGAGATCGACGATGCCGAGTTCGAGTAACCGGTCGGGACGACCAGATATTGCTCGCCTTCGATTTCATAGGTCACCGGCGAACCACCGATCGGTGCGTTCAGGCGCTGTTGCCACAGGACTTCACCCGACTTGTCGTCGAATGCTTTGATGTAGCGTGCAGCGTCACCACCGAAGACCACGCCACCAGCAGTTGCCAGCATCGACGAGGTCGGTGCAACGCGCTGGCGAACTTGCCATGCGTGGTCACCTTGGGTCGGGTTGATCGACAGGGCTTCGAACAGACCTGCTTTGTCGATGCCTTCCGGCAGGACGCGCGGGCCGAACTTCACCGAACCAACAGCGTTACCAGCGGTGAATTCCGACTGGGTCGCGGTCACGTCGTTGCAAGCTTCGGTCAGCGGGACGTAGAAGGTCTTGGTGATCGGCGAGTAAGCGCCAGCCTGCCACAGTTTACCACCCGAAACCGACGAGCAAATGTGGACAGCTTGACCAACAGCGGTCTGGACCAGATCTTCGTTGATGTTGACTTTACCGTCAGCATCGACCGATTTGATCACGTTTTGCTTGATGGTGTCTTTCGACCACAGGTACTTACCGGTTTCACGGTCCAGAGCGAATGCGGTGCCGTTCTTGCCCGGAACCGAAACGACCATCTTGTGGACTTTGCCGTCAACTTCCTGGTCAACCAGAACGCGTTCGAACGGTGCGTCCAAGTCCCAGTTGTCGCGCGGCAGGTGCTGGTAGAACCAAGCCAGTTTACCGGTCTTCACGTCGATTGCGACGGTCGAGTTGGTGTAGAGCACGTCGCCGTCACCCGAACCACGGATGATTTCCGCGTAGGGGCCAGGCATGCCAACGCCCCAGATGGTCAGGCCCAGCTCAGCGTCATAGGCGCCGGTTGCCCACGGCGTACCACCCCAACGGTTTTCCGGCGGAACGTCGCCCCACGACTCTTGTTGGACTTTGCTTTCCGGGTCGTTGATGGTGTTGAAGCGCCACAGCTCCTCACCCTTCATGTCATGCGCCATGATGTAGCAGCCGCCAGCGGTGCCAGCGATCGAGCAGCCCGAAATAGCGGTGATGATCTTGTCGTCAGCAATCAGAGCGCCGATGGTGTAGGAATAGCCTTTTTCCCAATCGAGAACTTGCTTTTCCCAATCAACCTTACCGGTTTTCGCATCCAGTGCGACCAGTTTCGCATCCGGAGTGGTCAGGATGACTTTGTCACCAGCCAGAGCGATCGAGTTCTTCTGGCGACGTGCTTGGTTCGCTTGATACGACCACGACTTCGGCAGTTCCGGCAGCACGTGGCGGTAGGTCCACAGCAGGTCGCCGGTTTTCGCGTCAAGTGCTTCGACGATACCGTTCGAGGTCTGCAGGAACATCACGCCGTCACGGATCAGCGGAACGGTTTCTTGGATACCCACGTCTGCCATCGGCCAAGCCCATGCCAGTTCCAGATCCTTGACGTTCTCTTTGTTGATCTGGTCCAGATACGAGAAGCCGGTGTTCTGATAGTCGCCGCGCCACATCAGCCAGTCGCCAGCCTTCGGCTTGGCCAGATCTTCTGCGGTGACGGGGGTGTAGTTGTCCAGCACGCTTTGTGCGAAAGCAGCCGGCGCGAAAGCGATCATAGCGGTCGAGCAGACCAGCAGATTCTTGCGGAAGTTCAGTTTCATTCTTTTCACTCTCCAACGGCAGGCGGTGTTATATCACCCGCGCTGCACGACCCGGATTACTTAGCTTGCGGAAGTTCTTTGCCCCAGGTGTAAGCCTGCGGAACTTCGATTTTGGCTTCCGCCGCGCCGCTAGTGGCAGCATTTGCGGCTTCCAGCGCTGCTGCGCCTTCTTTGGTCTCAGCCACCAGGCTGACAGCGGCCATATTGGCCACGGTCAAAGCTTCGGTGCCCGCTGCTGCGCCGTTTTGCGCCATGACATAAGCCACGATGTTCAAATAGGCTTCTTCACCCAGCTGGCCAGGTGCTGCCGGCGGCATTGCTACCGAGATGAATTCGTACAGGCCAGCTGCGGTGTCCCAGTTGCCCATGACGTCTTGACCGAACAGGCCAGGCGCTTCCGGGCCTTCCAGTTTGACGCCGTGGCACTGCGAGCAGTTCGACTGGTAAGCGGGCTCGCCAGCAGCAGCTTGCTCTGCGGTGAAACCTGCAGCATTTGCGGATGCAGTCACGCCGAGCGTCAGAGCCGCGGCAGAAGTGATGGCGAGGACGACATTACGTCCGAAATTATTGGCTGGCACCTAAGCCTCCACACTGGTTGATCCTCAGCGATCTGCTCACTGACGATTGGTCGCACTTTGCGGCAAAGCGCCGCTATGATCGTAGATGGCCGCCCCCATTTGTGCGGACGTTTCCTTAACCCGTGAAGCAGGTTCTGGATCCGCCGAAAAATAAGGAATTCCATAATATAAATCCGAATGCCCAAAGCTGCGAGCATAGGTCGCATTCGATGGCATCGTTGGGGATGAATGCGCCGCTTGGTCGCAGAGTGCAAGTGTCAAAAGTATTCAAAGGTATGCATGCGTTAACAAGGGTTTGAAGAACTTTGCCGTAGGGCCCCCAAAAACCAGTAAAATATATTGATTACGGGCGTCACCACGGGGAAAATTTTTTCCGATATAGCTTTTGCATATCGCACAAATATTAATCACACCGACTCCGTGCCTTACCCGAAAGGATAGGTTGGGGGAAGTTACCTAAGGTAAAATTTAAGTGGAATACCAAATTAAGTGATTCGTTGTCACGTCGCGTTACGATATGTCGCAAGCGTTTTCTGCAACGCAGCACGAATATCACGTCCCAATGTGACATCGCCGCGCCAGACTCCGAAGGCCAAGGCGTAATGCTTGGCGGCGGCGTCAGGCAGCTGGTGATATTCGACCTCTGGGCTCAACCGAAGTTGGTTGGGGAAGATCGCGGGCTTGCCGGCACTGACCCAAGCTTGCAGTTCAGCGATTGTGGCGATGGGTTTGGCCCGCAAACCTTCGGCACGCAGCCAGCGCGATAGCTGCAAACGGTCCAACCCTGCGCTGCCCATAAAGACACCGACCTCTGCCCCCTTCTGCAGCGGGGCGGGATCACCACTGCGCACCAGCCCGACCTCGCCGCCATTCGGCAGCATGGCCATGAAGCTGTTGTTGACCGGGCTATCCGCCAAGCCTCCGCCCAGAACGTCACATTGCCCGCGCCCGATGTCCCAGTCGCGCGGATTGTAGGACCGTCCCATATTCGCCACTTCGACAAGCTGCAGGCGCAGCCCAAGATCCTTGGCCACCGCTTGCATCAGCGCGTATTCATAGCCATCGGGAGCTGCCACCAGCGGGTCCGACGCATTGGCGACACAGAACCGTAAATTGCCCACCTTGTCGCGTTCGGCCCTTGAACTGTCGGGCGGCAAGAAGCTGATCGCGAACAGGAAACTCGCAATGACGCCGATATCGATGGCCGTGCGCCGCCATCGTTTGAACCCGCCTGTCATTTCCCGAAATCCTTCAACGCCCAAGCGAAGAAGATCACACAGCCCGCGCCAACCAAAAACAAACCAGATGTCTGATTAAACTGTTGATAGTCCAGAACTATCCCGCGCAAAGAATCCACCGCATAGGTGATCGGATTGGCCCAGATCGCATAGATCAGCCATTCCGGATAGGTCGTCGTCAACTGCGTGCGCGTCAGCGACGGATCGAGCGGAAAGACCGAAGATGACGCAAAGTAAAGCGGCAGGATCACCGTGTTGGAAAACACGCCGAAACCTTCAAAACTGCGCACCTTGCTGGCAAGGATCACGCCGAAACAGGTCAGCGCGAAGGACAGCGCGAACATATAGGCCACGGCTTGCAGCACCTGCATCGGCGTCAGGATCACATCGGCAAACCGCGCCAAGATCAGCACCAGCGCGCCGTGCCCCGTCGCCGCCGTAGCGCCGCCCAGCACCTTGCCCAACAGCACCGCCCATCGCGGCAGCGGCGACACCAAGATCTCGCGCAGGAAGCCGAATTCACGGTCCCAGATCACCGATACCGCGAATTGGATCGAGGTATACATGATGTTCAACACGATCACTGCCGGAAACAGGAACTGCAAATAGCTGACCGGCATCACCATCTTGCTTTCGCCGAACACCTCGCCGCGGAAATAGGGATTCAGGCCGACCCCCAAAATCATCAGCCAAATCAACGGCCTGCTGACGCCGCCTAGCAGCTGTCCCTTGTCGCGGGTGGCGCGCATGATTTCGCGCAGCCACACGCCGTGGATGCCGCGAAGGATGGGAAGGATTTGGGTCATCAGGGCGCCTCGGTCGTATCGCTGCGGTGCAAATGCCCGCGGCCGTAGAAATCGGAATGGGGATCGCTCAGCACCATATCGCGCAGATGCTGCCACAGGCGTTGGCGCAAAGGCGCGAAATCGGGATGCGCGCGCGGATCGGGCAGGCCTGCGAAGGGCAGCTCGACCAGTTCGACGATGCGGCCTGGTCGCGGGCTCATCAAAGCCACACGATCGCCCAAGACCAAGGCCTCATCCACGCTATGGGTCACGAAAATAATGGTGCGCGCGGCACCTTGGTCGCCGGAACGGGCAAGCTTGGTCACTTCGTCCTGCATCAACTCGCGCGATTGGGCGTCCAGACTGGCGAAGGGCTCGTCCATCAGCAAGATATCCGGTTCGGCCGCCAAAGCGCGCGCCAAGGCCACGCGCTGCTGCATACCGCCCGACAAAGTCTTGGGGAAGCGATCCGCAAAGCGGTGCAGACCAACGAGTTGCAGGTAATGTTCCACCCTTGCTGCCCGTTCTGTCGTGCTCAGACGCGGCAAAGCGAAGGCCAGATTTTCCGCCACTGTCTTCCATGGCAGCAGACGGAAATTCTGGAACACCATGGCTGATCCCTGCCCCGCCTCGGGCGGCTGACCATTCACCAGCACACGGCCCTTGCTCGGGCGCAACAGCCCCGCGATCAGCCGCAGCAAGGTGGTCTTGCCGCAGCCCGATGGCCCCAGCAAAACCAGCACCTCGCCACGCGGGATCGAAACATCCACATCACGCAAAGCCCCGCTCGAGCCGAATTCGAGCGAGACCTGTTCAAACAGGATATGCGGGGCAGTCAGAGTCATGTTCAACGCGAGACTTTATCCGCGCCATCGACAGTGCCGATCTTGGCCAAGACCTTGTCAACAGGGCCGAAATCAGCCCAAGCCGAGACGTCTACCGCAGGCAGGCCCTTGAAATCTTCCGACTGATAGAGCCACTCTTGGGTATATTTCAGCTCTTCCAATTGCAAACCGCCGTTGACCGACCAGCTGGTCAGGAAAGCTTCGCCCAAAGTGGCCAAGGTTTCCGGCTTCACATCAGCACGCAGCGGCGCCATCGCTTCCGGCCAAGCCTTTGCATCCTTTGCCATATCGCGGGCCGCCAAGGTCAAAGCTTCGATCACCGCCTCGACTTCCGCGCCGCGCTTTTCCAGCGTTTCGGTGGTCACGGCATTCACTTTCGACACGACCGGCGCCGATTTATAATATTCCTCGACCGACACCAGAACCGACAGCTTTTCATGTTCCGGCAGCGCCAGATAGGCGCCGATCGACATGGTGGTGGCAGAAACCTGACCCGCCGCCAAAGCCTGTGCGCGGATGTTGGGCTGGCCAAGGCCCACCATTTCCAAACCGTCAACTTTGATGCCCGCGTCCGACAGCACTTTCGTCGACAGGGTGTGATCCAAGCTACCGACACGGCCGATACCGAAGGATTGACCGTTAAGGGCTTCCAAAGTCTGACCTTCTTTGCCAGCGATCAGATAGGGCAAGGCCTTGTTCGGCGACATGACGGCGCGCATATTGCTGCCGCCTTTTGCGGCCATCTGCACCAGATTTTCGGTGGCGATATTGGCCATCTCGCCTTCGCCAGCTTGCAAAGCCGCCAAAGCCATCGGAGTCTGCTGCACACGCACCAGTTCCACTTCGACGCCGGCGCGGTCGAAATAGCCGCCCGCCAAAGCGATATCGACCACCGAATTGGGCACCAGCGGCGGTTCCATATCGGTGATGATCAGACGGAACGGCTCTGCCATGGCAGGCGCCTGCATCAGGGCAAAAGCGGAAACTGCAAGCAGGGACAAGTATTTAACGGTCACGATGACACCTCATAGCGGTCAATCAGGCGCCTTCCGCCAACCTCCAGCGGGTAAGACGCGTTTCAAGGGAACGCAGGGCTTCGGTGACGATGACACCGATCAAGCTAAGCG
Source organism: Paracoccaceae bacterium (assembly GCA_031991825.1). Taxonomy (GTDB): domain Bacteria; phylum Pseudomonadota; class Alphaproteobacteria; order Rhodobacterales; family Rhodobacteraceae; genus Pseudotabrizicola. Next base: position 343 of record DALYSR010000044.1, on the reverse strand, counting down.
TAAGAACGACAACGAAATATTCCGCCATTCGGAAGCTGCCCCCGTAAATGGCGAGCAAGCCGCCCAAACCGGAAACGGCCGTGTAAAGCTCGGCGACCACAGTATTGATCAAGCCGATTGTAGCTCCGATGCGCAATCCCGTCAGTAAAAACGGCGTGGATCCGGGCAGAATGACATGGGTGAAAATGCGGCTCTGGCTTGCGCCTGTCGCGCGCGCCATTTCGATCAGATCGCGATCCGCCGCGCGGACGCCCGCATAGGTGTTCAAAATCACCGGCATCACCGCGCCCAGAAAGACGATGAACAGCTTGGCTTGCAACCCAAGGCCCAGCATCACGATGAT